>DATMAZ010000146.1:0-35117 GCA_035559675.1 Candidatus Limnocylindria bacterium | reverse complement strand
CGGGCTGCGCGTGGGCGCAACGGGCACGGCCGACGTCGAAGGCGCGCTCTGGCTCGGCGCGAGCGCGCTCGAGGCGCTGGTGGTGGACGGCAACGCCTCCGTCGTCGCATCGGCTGCAGCGCTCGAAGCGGCGGATGCGCTGCTCGCCCTGCCGCGGCGGCCCGCGCTGGGTTCGGTGCGGGACTTTTGACACGTGCGCCCCGCGGGTCCTAAAGGTCGGACCCGGCCCGGCCGATAGCACAAGACGAGTCCCACCGAGTCCCACCGAGCCCCATGGCGACGGAACCCCAGGCCAACGGTCATTCACGACGGATCCTGATCGTCGACGACAACGACCTCAACAATCAGTACCTCCGGACCCTGCTCACCCGGCACAACTTCCAGGTGGAGGTGGCCAGCGACGGACAGGGCGCCATCGAGGCCATCCGCCGCCGCCGCCCCGACGTGGTGCTCCTCGACGTCATGATGCCGGGCATGTCCGGCATCGACGTGCTGAAGCGGCTGCGCGCGGACACCGCGCAGCAGAGCATCCCCGTCATCCTGATCACGGCGCGCTCGCACGACGAGGACATCCTGAACGGCTATCAGGAAGGCGCCGACTACTATCTCACCAAGCCGTTCTCGACCCGCCAGCTCCTGCACGGACTCGGGCTGGTGCTGGGCGTCCGGCTGGTCGACTAGGCCGCCGCGCCGCCGCCCCGGGTTATCGGGGCTGGCCTTTGCCGGTCCGCATCACGGGCGGCGGCGATGCAAAGACCAGCTGCACCTGCGCCGGCCGCCGCATCGGCCACGGCCGGTGCAGCCGCAGCCCGTGGAAGACCTGCTCGAGGATCGCCGGATCCATCTCGACCGACCCGTCCCACCCGAGCTTCATCGAGCGTACGAGCCGCGGCCAGTGCTCGCGTGCCGCGACGGCGAACTCGACCGCTGGATCGCGCGCAGGCTCGCCGGGTGCGAGACCGATCAAGCCCGCGACGTCGAGCAGCGAGATCGGGGCGTCCAGGTCGGGCCGCAGCGGCAGACCGACGGTCACCAGCGGCACGTGATGATAGGTGGATCTCCAGAAGGTGTTCGGCGTCAAGCCGACCCGCTCGCCGTGATCGGCGAGTACGACCAGCTGCCCGCCGCGATCGGGCGCCAGAAACCGGGTGCGCTCGATCGACGCGGTCACGGCGGTCGTCAACCGCCGCACCTTCCAGCGCCGCAACTCGAAGTCCGCGATGCGGGTGTGCCGATCCTGCCAGTCGAAGCTGCGATCGCGCACCTGCCCGGCCGGCGCCCACCAGATGCGCCGCCGGTCGGCCGCATCGAGCTCGGCATACGACGGAAAGCGCGGGTGGTGCAGGTACGTCAAGTGCGAGAGCACCAGCGCCCGGCCGCCGCGATCGCCTTCCCCGAAGATGCCGTCGAGCTCCCGGTCGAGGTCGTAGGTGAACGTGCCGGCGTGGTTCGCGGGCACGCGTCCGAGCAGCGCCTGCGGAAGCACGGGTCGGGCGACGGGCAAGAGCAAGCTGGCGTTCTCGATGAGATGGGTGGCGAGCTGCCTCCAGCCGATGGGGCCGCTGCGATCCTCGTCGAAGCCGGCCTGGCTGCCGACGGGGCAGGTGATCTGGTCGGGGAACACCGACACGGTCCGGAAGCCCGCCGCCCGCGCTCGCTTCACCAGCGTGTCGTCCGCGTTCGGGAACGGCTGGAACGTGTGGAAGATGCCGTGCTCGCGGACGGGCCGCCCGAGCAGAATGCTCGCCCACACGGCGTTCGTGAGCAGCCCCGGCGTGACGGCGTGCGTGTACCAGCCGCCATCGGGACGGCTGGCGAGGGTGCGGAGCGCGCTCAGATCGTCGTCGTGGGACAACGAGTCGAGCCCGAGCACCACCAGCGGCGCGCGACCGGAGGTACCGGCACGGTGCGTCCATTGGCGCACCACCGGCTGTGGGACCATGAGGCCGATCAGCAGCACCGTGACGGCGACGCCGATCCCGCGGAGACCGCCGGCACGCGCCATGGCGGCGGCAGCCGCCACCACCCCGAGGCCAGCCGTGACCACCACCACCGGCCACCCGTGCGCGAAGGTGAGCACGGGATGCGCTACCACCGTCGGATAGACGAGCGCGATCCCGAAGTAGGCCGCCAGAAAGAGAATCGCCGGCTCCGCCGCCAGCGCGCGGCGGCGCGCGTCCGGCACCCACCCGACGGCGGCGAGCGTCGCGAAGCAGACCGTCGACACGCCCAGTGCCAGCACGCCGACCAGGGCGAAATCGCGGGCGAGCAGCACCACGCCGGCGGTGGCGCCCATCAGCGCCTGGGCCAAGGTGACCTGGTAGTACGGGAGCGCGCGGATCTCCACCGCCGCCATGCCGAGCGACACGAGCGGCCAGAGCACGAAGATCACGAGCGCATGCGGACCGAGCCGCCGCCGCACGCCGTCCAGGACGACCCGCATACCCGCGCGTGAGAGCAAGCGACGTGCCCGCACGCGCGTGGATCCGATCGCCGCTCCGGTGCCGCGCACGGCCGGCGATGGGTACCAGGAACGTGCCGTGCGTGTCAGGGATTTGACGTGTCCTTGCCCGCCCCGCGCTCGGCGGGCTACACCCAGCGCACGTGCCGCACCTCATCACGTTCGAAGGCATCGAAGGATCTGGGAAATCGACACACGCGCGCATGCTGGGCGAGCATCTCCGTTCGCTCGGCTGGGACCCGGTGGTGACCCACGAGCCCGGCGGGACGCCGCTCGGCGAGCCGATCCGCCGGCTCCTGCTGGACGCCACGTCGGTGCGGCTGGCCCCCACGGCGGAGCTGCTGCTCTATTGCGCCGACCGCGCCCAGCACGTCGAGGAGGTGATTCGCCCGGCGTTGGCGCAGCGCCGTCCGGTGATCTGCGACCGGTTCTCCGACTCCACCTTCGCCTACCAGGGCCACGGGCGCGGGCTCGATCTGGCGATGGTACGCGCGCTCGACGCCCACGCGTGCCAGGGCGTGGTACCGAGCCTCACGTTCCTGTTCGACTGCCCCGCGAGCGAGGGCCTCGCGCGCGCCCGCCGGCGTGCGGCCGCGGATCGCATGGAGGCCGCCCCACTCGCCTTCCACGAACGCGTTCGCGAGGGCTTTCTCTTGCTCGCCGCGGAACGCCCCGACCGCTACTGCGTGCTCGACTCGACCCGCGCGATCGACGACACACAGCACGAGGTGCGGGTACGCGCGACCGCCTGCCTGGGGATGCCGTGACGTTCCGCGAGATCATCGGGCACGCCGACACCGTGCGGCGGCTGCTCGCCGCGAGCCGCCGGGGCGTGGCACACGCCTACCTGCTCCACGGACCCGACGGCATCGGCAAGCGGGCGGTCGCCGATGCGTTCGCCGCGTGGCTACTCTGCGAGCAGCCCGGCGACGACGCCTGCGGCACGTGCCGGCAGTGCACGCGCACGCAGGCCGGCACCCATCCCGACCTGCAGGTGGTGGCCCGCGACGAGGAGCGGCGCGACATCCGAATCGAGCAGACCCGCGCGCTCGTCCGCAGCCTCGGGCTGCGTCCCATGATGGCGCGGCGCAAGGTCGCCATCGTCGACGGCGCCCATCTGCTGAACGAGCAGAGCCAGAACGCGCTGCTAAAGACGCTGGAGGAACCCCCGGGCGCCAGCGTCGTCATTCTCACCGCCACGCGCGCCAGCCAGCTGCTGCCTACGGTGCGCTCCCGCTGCCAGGCCATCGCGCTCGGGCCGCTCGAGCGCGCGGAGATCGAGGCCGCGCTGCGCGCACGCGGCGTCGGCGATGCCGAGGCCGTGGTGCTGGCGGGACAAGCGGCCGGCTCGCTCGGGCGGGCGCTCGCGCTCCGCGGGCCGGAGCACGCCACCATGCGGCAGCGCGTGCTCGACGTCCTCGGGGATCTCCGCGCCCGCTCGGCCGCCGAGCTCTCCAGCCTCGCCCAGGAGATCGGCCGCGGAACGCCCGGGCCGGCGCTCGAGGTGATGCTCGGGTGGTACCGCGATCTGCTCGCGTATGCCTGCGGCCGCCCGGCGCTCGCCGGCCGGCACTCCGACCGGGTGCCGTCGCTCGCCGCGGCTGGCGCCGCCACCACGCCCGCCCGCGTACTTCGCCAACTCGCGCGCGTCTGTGATACGATCCTCGCCCTGGAACGCAACGCCAACCGCGTCCTCGCGGTGGAAACGATGCTGCTGGCGCTGCGTCGTCTCGACCGCCAGACCTCGAGCCCATGAGCGAACTCGACGCCTCCTTCGTATCCGAGCCGTTGCCGCTGGTCGTGAGCGTGCGGCTGCGTCGCGGCGGCCCGGTGCACGACTTCGACCCGGGCTCGCTCGTGCTGGCGCGCGACGACCGCGTCCTCGTCGAGACCGACCGCGGGCCGGCGCTCGGAACCGTGGTGGGCCCGCCGCTGCGGCGCGCCACCGGCGGCCGGCTCCACCGCGTACTCCAGCTGGCCGACCCACGCGATTTGTCGGTCGAGGACGATCAGCTTCAACGCCAGCAGGCGCTCCGCCGCAGCGTGCTGGAGGTGTTTCGCGACCGCGGGCTGCCGATCAAGCTGGTGAAGGTGGAGCATGCCGTCGACGGCACCCGGGCGCTCGTCTACTACGCATCGGAGGAGCGCTACGAGCATCGCGAGCTGGCGCGCGAGCTCTCGGGCCTGCTCGGGATCCGCGTCGAGATGCGGCAGATCGGCGCCCGCGACGAGGCGAAGACGGCCGGCGGCATCGGGGTCTGCGGGCGGGAGCTCTGCTGCTCGTCGTGGCTGCGCGAGTTCCAGGCCGTCTCGGTAAAAATGGCGAAGGCGCAGGGCCTCGCGCTCAACTTCTCGAAGCTCGCCGGCCAGTGCGGCCGGCTCAAGTGCTGCATGCGCTACGAATACCAGACCTACCTCGAGCTGCGGCGCGAGCTGCCCGCAGTCGGCAAGCGCGTCGAAACCGTCAAGGGCAACGGCGAGGTGGTGAGCCAGAGCCTGCTCAAGCAGATCGTGCGGGTGCGCCGAGACCAGGACGGCGAGCTGGTCGACGTGACGCTGGACGAGCTGGTCGAGCAACGTCGGGATGGCTGAGCCCCAGCGTCTCTACTTCACCACGCCGCTGTTCTACGTGAACGCCGAGCCCCACCTCGGCCACACGTACGTCACGCTGGTGGCCGACGTGCTCGCTCGCTTCTGGCGGGCGCGGGGCCGCACCGTGTTCACGCTCACCGGCACCGACGAGCACGGCGACAAGATCGCGCAGGCCGCGGCGCGCGCGGGGGTGGACCCGAAGACGCACGTCGACCGGATGAGCGGGCTCTTCCGCGAGACCTGGGATCAGGCGGGTCTCCGCTACGACCATTTCATCCGGACCACGGACCCCCATCACGTGGCGTTCGTGCGCCGCATCCTCGCGGAGATCCACGCCAAGGGCGACATCTACTTCGACCGTTACGCAGGCCTCTACTGCTTCGGATGCGAACGGTTCTACCAGGAACGCGAGCTCGAGAACGGGCTCTGTCCCGATCACCGCGTGGCGCCGACCGAGATCGCCGAGGACAACTACTTCTTTCGCATGGGTGCCTATCAGGAGCGCCTGCTGGCGCTGCTCGAGGAGCGGCCGGACCTCATCTGGCCCGAGGGCTACCGCAACGAGGTGCTCGCCATGCTGCGCGAGCCGATCGGCGACCTCTGCATCTCGCGCCCGAAGACGCGGCTCACCTGGGGCATCGAGCTGCCGTTCGACGACCGCTACGTGACCTACGTCTGGTTCGACGCGCTCCTCAACTACGTGAGCGCGCTCGAGCACCGCGGGCTCATGGAGTTCTGGCCGACGGCGCACCATCTCATCGGCAAGGACATCCTGAAGCCGCACGCCGTCTTCTGGCCGACCATGCTCATGGCCGCCGGCTTGCCGGTCTACCGGCGTCTCTGCGTGCACGGGCACTGGAAGATGCAGCAGGACAAGATGTCGAAGAGCCTCGGCAACGTCGTGCGCCCGCTCGACATGAAGGCGCGCTACGGAATGGACGCGTTCCGCTACTATCTGCTGCGGGAGATGGCGTTCGGATACGACGCCGACTGGAACGAGGCGGCGCTGGTGACGCGCCTCAACGCGGACCTTGCCAACGGCCTCGGCAACCTGGCGAGCCGCGTGCTCGCCATGCAGCAGCGTTACTTCGGCGGCGTCGTACAGCCGCTCGAGGCGACCGCGGCCGACCTGGCGCTGCGGGCGGCATTCGCCGAGGCAGCCGAGGCGATGGAGCGGCACGTGGAGCAGCTCGCCCTCCACCGGGCGCTCGAAGCCCTCTGGCGAGCGCTCGACCATGCCAACAAGTACGTCGTCGAGCAGGCCCCGTTCACGCTCGCCAAGGACCCGGAGAAGCGGGGACGCGTCGGCGCCATCCTGCACGAGCTCTGCGAGGCGCTGCGCCACACGGCGCAGCTCCTCGAGCCCTTCCTGCCGGAGACCGCCCGCAAGCTCGCGGCCTACCTCGGCTTTCCGGAGGAACGACTGGCCGACCTGGCGCTCCCGTGGGGGGCGGCCTTCGCCCCGGGGCGCCGCACTACCGCTGCTCAGCCCCTGTTCCCGCGGCTCGAGACTACTTGAAAACGATTTTCAGAATCGATATCAAGAGCCCGAGGTCGACGGGCATGATCCTCTGTCTCTGTCAGGGCGTATCCGAGCGTGAAGTCGCCGAGGCCGTGGCGCGCGGAGCCAGCACCCTCTCCGAGGTGCGGCGCGCCTGCGGCGCGGGCGGGGATTGCGGCGCGTGCGTGGCGCACATCCGCGCGCAGATCGAAGCCGCCCGCGGCTGCTCGCGCGCGGCCTGACGACGTCTCGACGGCCCTAGGAGCCGTGTGCTAGCTGCCTGGCCATGAAGGGCGACCCGAAGATCATTCAGGCCCTCAACGACATCCTCGCCGGCGAGCTGGTGGGCATCAACCAGTACTTCCTGCACTCGAAGATGTGCCGGAACTGGGGCTACCACCGCATCGCGGAGAAGGTGCTGCACGAGTCGATCGGCGAGATGAAGCACGCGAGCGAGCTCACCGAACGCATTCTCTTTCTCGAAGGGCTGCCCAACCTCCAGAAGCTCGGCAAGGTGTCCGTCGGCGAGACCGTTCCGGAGCAGTTCGCGCTCGACCGGGCGCTCGAGATGAGCGCCATCAAGCAGCTGAACGCCGCCATCGCGCTCTGCGTGGCGCAGGGCGACAATGCGTCCCGGCACCTGCTCGAGGACATCCTGCGCAGCGAGGAGTCCCATCTCGACTGGATCGAGACGCAGCTCGGCCTGATCAAGAGCCTCGGGGAGCAGCAGTACCTCGCCGAGCAGCTCCACAAGTAGCGGCGGCACGTCCCGGGCGCTCCGTGCGCTGGCGGTGCTGCTCGTGGTCGCGGGCTGCGGGCGCGGCCCCATCACCCCGCCGTCTCCGGCGGCCGGCGTGTGCGTCGCGCGCGGGCAATGGATGGATCCCGCCACCGGCCGTCCGCTGGCGCACCCCGAGGTGCTGGCGCGGGCAGCACGCGCCCGCATCGTGCTGCTCGGCGAGCGGCACGACGTCGTGGAGGATCATCGCTGGCAGCTCGACGTGCTCGCCGGTCTGGCCGCATGGCGCGCGACCCTGGTGGTCGGGCTCGAGGCCTTTGCGCGCGCCGCACAACCGGCGCTCGACGCCTGGGTGGCGGGCGATCTCTCCGTGGACGAGCTGCTCACGGCCACGCGCTGGCGCGAGACGTGGAGCGTGGCGCCCGAGCTGTACCTGCCGTTGCTGCATTTCACGCGACGGCATCGCGTTCCCACCGTCGCGCTGAACGTGGACCGCAGCCTCGTGCAGCGCGTCGGGCAGCGCGGCTGGCACGCCATCCCGGCCGCGGAGCGCGGCGGCATCGGTGACCCCGCGCCGCCGCGACCCGCCTACCGCGAGCGGCTGCTTGCCACCTACGCGGAGCACGTCTGCAAGCCCCCCGAGCGCGTGCGCGACACCGCCGGATTCGCGCGCTTCGTCGAGGCGCAGCTCCTCTGGGACCGCGCCATGGCGGAGGCGCTCGGCCGCGCGGCCAGCGCGCACCCGCAGGCGCTCGTCGTGGGGCTCGCCGGCAGCGGCCACCTCGAGCACGGCGACGGCATCCCGCACCAGCTCGACGCCCTCGGCATCGACGACGTGGCCGTGCTGCTCCCGTGGCACGTCTCGCACGACTGCAGCACGCCGCCGCCCGGCATCGCCGACGCGGTGTTCGGCCTCGGCCCGCTCGCGGCGGAGGCCCCGCCGCCCGTGCGCCACCGCTGCGAGCCGGGTGGCGCCGCCGCTCACCCGCCGCGATAGGCGTTGGGTGGCGTCTTCCACACCGCCCAGGCGACCAGCGCGATCATCACCGCGAGGCTTCCCTGCACGGCAACGAAGCCCCCGAGCTTCACCCAGGCGAACAGCGGATGGACGAAGCGCACGAGCCAGCCGCCTGCCTCGTCGGCAAGCGCGCCCGTGAACGACACGACCACGAGCCACACCTTGGTGCGGATGCCGATCGGCACGAAGAGCACGAGGTGCGTCATGGTGAGCACCAGGATGCCCATGGCGAAGAGATGGAAGTGGGAGATCTCGAGCAGGACCTTGAAGCTTCGCGGTTGCGCAAACGTCGCTTCCGAGCCGTGATAGAAGGCCACGATCGAGGACGGCGCGAGCGACATCTGCGTGAAGAACAGCAGCGCATTGGTCACCCACAGCAGCGCCACGAACACCAGAAAGCAGGCCAGAATCAGGCGCAGCAGGTGGTTCTCCCGCCATTCGGCGGTGACGACGAAGCGCATGCTCAGCTCAGCCCGGAGCGCGCGGGCGAATGACCAGGTCGAAGAGCACGGTGACGCGGCGGAGTGCGTCGGTGAGCGCGTGTGCGGTGAGCGTGGCGCCGGTGAGCCCGTGCACGTCCCGCCCGACCCGCCAGTCGCGTCCGTCGCCCGCCTGGCGACTCTTGAACTGCTCGAGCCATCGGTCGGGAGGTCGATACTCGGGCGGTTCGTAGAACGCAAGCAAGAGCACCCGTTCGACGGCGCCGGCGGGCGACAGCACGACCAGCACGGCCTCGGGCAGCGTGCGGACGACGTGCGTCTCGATCACCCCGTAGCCGGTCGTCGTGCCGTCCTTCGTGGCCGTGTAGTAGGTGAACAGCTCCGACGGCGGCTCGCGGCCCGTGCGCTCCTTCACCGCGCGGCTCTGCTCGGGCGTGAGGAAGACGGTCTTCGCCGTCACCGTCGCCCCGGGAAACGCGAGCGCCAGCGCCTCGTCCTTGGCGAGCAACGCCTCGGCGCCCGCGCGGCCCGCGCCGGCGAGCAGGACCGCCCCGAGGACGGCCGCCGCCCGCCGGCGGAGCTCGGCGCTCGCGCCCCCATGCATCGTCAGAACACGAACCCGAGCCCCAGGTTGATGTCGTCGGCTCGCTCGCCCTTCTTCTGGTTGAAGGCGCGATAGTCGAACTTGAGCACGACCTGCGGGTGGGGCTTGTAGCTCAGGCCGAGCACGTACGAGTCGAAGTCCTTGGTCTCGTCCGGCGACAGGCCCGCCGGCACGTGCCATTGCGTGTCGAGGTGTTCGTAGCGCACGAACGGCGCGAGGTACTGCCGGTCGTACTCGGGCAGGATGAGCGGCATGATGTCGTACGCCGCTTCCAGATAGTGGCCTTCCATCTGATTCGCCACCGTCTGGTCGACCGCATTGCCGATGCTGCGGGCATCGTCGAGGAAGGCGAACGCCGCAAGCCCGCGGAGATGCAGGCCCTTCCACTCGTACTGCGCGTGGGCGTCGGCCAGCGTGAGCCACCCGTTGGCGTTGCCGAACTCGGGCTGGTCCTGCGTCGTGTTGCCCGCGAACACCGAGGCGCCCACGAGAAGACCCTTCGCCCAGCTCGGCGTGTAGTCGAGCCGGCCCGCGCCGCCGCCGCCGTTGGCGAGCGCGCGGTTGCCCTGCTGCCGCCCGCCGCGCAGCCCGCTTGCGGTAAAGCCGTCGGCGTTGAGGCTGGTGAGCGCGTAGCCCCGGTACTCGAAGTCCCCCATCTCGCCGAAGAAGCCGGCGCCGATCTCCCGCCACGTGGTCGGGATGAGCTGGCGTTCGACCTCCGGCCGGTTCACGCCGAAGAAGAACACGGGCTCGTGCAGTTCGTTGATGAAGCCGAGCGGCACCAGCACGAGACCGGCGCGCAGGTTGAGCCAGTCCTGATCGAACGCCTTCAGGAAGTCGAGGTACGCGAATTCCACCGACACCTCGCCGCCGCCGGAGCTCACCGTCGCACTGGTCGTGCCGTGCTCGAACTCGATCTCGCTGTTGAAGACGATGCGGTCGCTGAACTTGTAGCCCGTATAGAGCACGAACCGCAGGGCGTCGGCGCGATCGTCGGTGCCCCGCGTGTGCGAGACCGGGTTGGTGTAGGTGAACTCGCCGTAGCCGCCGATCGAGAGCCCGCGCGCAACGGAGTAGACCTTCGAGGCCGCCGGCCCGAGCCCATACTGGCTCTTGTAGTCGTAGGTCGGCGGCACGGCCACGTTGGTCTTGAGTTGCTCGATCTCGGACGCGAGGATGTCGACTTTCCGCTCAGTCTCGGCCTTCTCCGCAAGCGCCGGCTCGGCGCCCGCCGTGGCCGCGGGAGCTGCCTGGCGTTCTGCCTCGAGCCGCCGGCGCTCGGCTTCGAGCTGCTGGCGCTCCGCCTCGAGCTTCTGCCGCTCGCGGCGGGCCGCGTCGAGCTCCTGCTGGAGCTGCTCGAGCAACGCCTTGCCCTTGCGCTCGATCTCGTCCATCTCGTCCGCGCCGGCGCGCGGTGCGACGCCCACCATCATGGCGAGCGCGAGGCTTATGGCCAGCCGGGCGAACCTCATTGTTCTGTGCATTGTTCTCCTTCCCCCGTTTCCCTCGAGTTGCCGGGCTCGAATCGGAGTCCCGGCGTGCTGGTGAGTTGCAGATCGCCCCGCGTCGATGCGCTGCCGAGCAGTGCCTCGACGTCGAGCCGGCGTGCGAGCATGACGAACCGCTCGCGGCCCATGACCACCGCGGCGGTCGACAGCGCGTCGGCGAGCGTCGCCGAGCCGGCGACCACGGTGGCGGTGACGAGCGCGTTCGCCGGGCGGCCGCTGCGCGGGTCGATCACGTGGCCCGCGCGGCCGGCCTCGTCGTCGACGAAGCGCTCCGCGTCGCTCGACGTGGACACGGCGGCTTCGAGCGTCTCGATGACGCCGAGGATGCCACCCGACCGGCGCGGATCGCGAACGCCGATCCGCCAGCGAGGCGCCCCCGGCGGCAGGCCGAGCGTGGCGACGTTGCCGCCGAGATCGATCCAGGCGGAGCGCACTCCGCGGGCGCGCAGCACTTCGCGCGCCCGGTCGAGCGCGTATCCCTTGGCGATGCCCCCGAGATCGACGCCCGCGTCCGGCGCCTTGAATCGGATCGTGGCCGCCGCCTCGTCGACCTCGAGGGCCCCGTATCCCGCGGGCCGGGGCGGCGCCGTCGCGGGACGGCGCGGATGCGGTCCATCGAAGCCCCACGCGCGCACCACGGGCAGCACGGTGACGTCGAAGGCGCCGCCCGTCAGCCGGCTCACCTCGATGCTCCGCTGCACGACCTCGATCACGCGCCGGTCGACCGCGACCGGGCCGCGCGCGCCCTCGCGATTGAGCCGCGAGACGTCGCTCTCGGGCCGCTGGATGGCCATCAGCCGGTCGATACGGCGGAGCTCGGCGAGCGCCGCCTCCAGCGCGTGTCGCGCGGCGCCGAGGTTCGGCGCCGCATAAATGCGCACGTCGGCGATGGTCCCCATCATCCACTCGCGGGCGGCGGCCTGGGGCTCGGGTGCGGCCAGCGCCCGCGCCGCCAGCACGAGAAGGAGCGCAGCGGCGGGCGTGGGCCGCCGCCTGGCCAGGCGACGGGCGGGGATGGACGGCAAGAGCGGCATGGCTCGTCGATAATGAAAGTCACTTTCATTAACGAAACCGCCGCCGGCTTGTCAAGGACGCCCGAGAACACGGCCCCTCCGGCAGGAGGGAGGCGGAAAGCCGGCGCCGGGGCGCCGGCGGCGCGCTACACCTGGAGGCGCCCCTCGCGGGCGCCTCAGACGACCTGCTGGACGCCCTTCCCGCCCCGCTTGCTCGGGCGGCCCTCGCGGCAGTCGGTGCAGATGCCGTAGAGCTCCAGCCGGTGGCGGGAGAGCACGAAGCCGAGGAAGCGCGCGATGCGCTGCTGCTGCGCCTCGAGCTCCTCGCTGTTGAACTCGACGATCTTGCCGCAGCGCTCGCAGATGATGTGGTCGTGGTGCTGCGCTCGCTCTTCGCTCGGCTCGTAGCGCGCCTGACCGTCGTCGAACCGCCGCTCGGCGGCGAGCCCGGTCTCCTTCAGCAGCTTCAGCGTGCGGTAGACCGTGGCGTACCCCACGCGCGGATTCACCCGCTTCACCGCCGCGTAGAGCTCCTCCACCGAACGGTGGCCGCCCTCGGCGAAAAACACGCGCGCGATGTCGTCGCGCTGCGCCGTCGCCTTGAGGCCCCGTGCCTTCAGGGCCTCTTCGAACGCGCGCAGCCGCTCGCGCAGCATGCCGTGCCCCGCGTCAGGCAGTGGACCCGCCGCGTGCGGTCTCGAGCAGTTGTCGGAGCGCCGGCGAAAGGTAGTGCGTGTCGAAATCGCGGCCGAGGAGCCCGCGCACGAGCACGTCGATACGCTCCGACGCCGAGAGCCCGCGTTCCATGATGATCATGTCGCGCCCGTGGACGCGGCAGGCGCCGCTGTGAACGTGGTAGCCGACCTCGCGCAGCAACGGCTCCTCGCGCACCTCGACCCCGAGCCGGGTCGCCAGCTCCTTCAGCTCTTCGCAAAGGGCTTCGTCCCGCTTGCCCACGTTCGAGGTTCTTAGCCGAGCCGGCCCGCTTTGCAAGCCATTCGAGCGGCGCTTGCGCGCCCGGATGGCCGGGTGTAGTCCCCGGCCGAAGGGTTCCCGGCGTGAAGCGCATCCTCGTCGCGCTCGACGGCTCGCAGCACGCCGCCGCCGCGCTCGATTACACGTTGTGGCTGGCCGGTCGGCTCGGGGCCGATGTCATTGGACTGCACGTGGTCGACATCGTGTCGATCGAGGGGTCGTTCCTCCACGACGTCTCCGGCTCGCTCGGTTTCGAGCCCTACCTGGACTTCTCCTCGAAGATGCGCGATGCGCTGCAGGAGCGCGGCCGCGTCATCCTCGAGCTGTTCGAGCGCCGCTGTCGCGAGGCCGGCGTCCGCTGCACGACGGCGATACCGATCGGCGTGGTCGCCAACGAGATCTGCGACCAGGCGCGCACGGCCGATCTGATCGTGCTCGGCCATCGGGGCATCAACGAGCGCTTCTCGACCGGGCTCCTCGGCAGCACGACGGAATCCGTGGCGCGCAAGGCCCCGCGGCCCGTGCTGGTGTCACCGCAGACGTTCGCGCCGAGCAGCCGTCCGCTGCTGGCCTACGACGGCTCGCAGCGGGCGAGCGCCGCCCTGCAGGCGGCGGCGGAGCTGTCGAGCAAGCTCGGACTGCCGCTCACGGTGGTGCACGTCGAACGCTCGAGCAACGAGTCCGACGCCATATTGGCCGAGGCCCGGCAGTACCTCGAGTCGTACGGCGTGACGGTCCAGACCCGCCGGCTCACCGGGCCGCCCCATCAGCGCATCGTCGACGTCATGCGCGACGGCGACTACGACCTGCTGTTCATCGGCGCCTACGGGCACTCGCGCATCATCGAGATGGTGCTCGGCAGCACGACGGAATACGTGCTGCGCAACACCGTGCGACCGGTCTTCCTCGCGCGGTAGGCCCGCGATCGGCTCAGGCTTCGCCGCCGCTCGCCCGGCTCGGCGGCGGGCTCTGGCTCTCGGGCGCCGCGGGCGGTGGGGGCGGCACCTCGCTCGCCGCCTGCTCTTCCTCGCTACCGCGCAGGCGCCCGATGCGCGCCTCGAGCGCCTGCATGGTCCGCTCGATGCGCTTCAATTCCTGCTGGAACGCGGGATGGCCGGTGACGCGCTCCACCGAGCGCCGCACCACCTCGTCGACGCGCTTTTGCAGCTCGGCCAGCCGATCGGCGAGGCGCGCAAGCTCTTGCACGCGCCGGCCCGCGCGCTCGGGCGCGGAGCGGATGGCCTCCATGCCCCGGTCGACCGTGGCGGCAATGTTCTGCAGCGCGGCCTCGCCGTGCCGGATCAGCTCGCGCATGAGGCCGAGCGAGAGCAACCCGGATTTCTTCCGCTCGCCCTCGAGAATGATCTGCGCGAACGTGACGGCGGTGAGGTCTTCGCCGTTCTCGTTCTCGGTGATCTTCACGTCCTCGCCAGCGCGAACCCAGCGTGCGATCTCGTCGAGGGTGACGTACCGGCTCTCGGTGGTGTCATAGAGCTTGCGGTTGCTGTACCGCTTCACCAAACGCGCCATGACACGATGCGCTAGCACAGGCTGACACGTCGTGACAATGCCTGGTTTCGCCGCGTGGGCCGCGGCCGGCGCGTTGACCCCTCATCGGGCGACGCCTAGTCTCGCGCAGTGATGGATCGATACCTGGCGGCGGTGATCCAGGTGAGCTCGGGCGCAGACCGCGCGCAGAATCTCGCCACGGTGCGCGCGCTCGTCGCCGATGCGGCCGCGCGCGGCGCCGCGCTCGCCGTGCTGCCGGAGGTGGTTGCCTGGCGCGGACCGCGCGACGAGGAGGTGGCCGCCGTCGAGCCGATTCCTGGTCCGACCTCGGAAGCCATGGCCGCGCTCGCACGCGATTACCGGTTGGTGCTGTGCGCCGGGTCGTGGCTGGAAGCCGGCCCGACGCCAGAACGCGCGTACAACACGAGCTGCGTGTTCGGGCCCGACGGCACGCTGCTCGCGCGCTACCGCAAGATTCATCTCTTCGACGTCACGCTGCCGGGACAGGTCGAGGTTCGCGAATCAGCCACCCGCGCACCCGGCGCCGACGTCGTCGTGACCGACACGCCGCTCGGCCGGCTCGGGCTGTCGGTCTGCTACGACCTCCGTTTCCCCGAGCTCTACCGCCGGCTCGTCCGCCAGGGCGCCGAGCTGCTGCTCGTGCCATCGGCCTTCACCTTCCCGACGGGCGCCGCGCACTGGGAGGTGCTGCTGCGCGCCCGGGCCATCGAGAACCAGTGCTGGGTCCTGGCGGCCAACCAGAGCGGGCTGAGTCCGTACGGGTTCCCGGACTACGGCCATTCGATGATCGTCGACCCGTGGGGCGTGGTGGTGGCCCGCGCCGCCGACGGGTGCGGCGTGGTCATGGCCGAGATCGATCGCGAGCGGCTGCGCCGGGTGCGGCGCGAGCTACCGTCCCTGGCGAACGCGCGACTCAGCTGAGGCGCGCCGCCCGGCGCATGTCGGCAGCCATCGCGCGCACCGCCGCGGGCGGGTCGGCGCTCTGCAGGATCGGCCGGCCGATCACCAGAAAATCGGCGCCGGCGGCGATCGCCTGGCCGGGCGTGAGCACGCGCTTCTGATCGGCCGCCTCCGCGCCCGGCGGCCGTACCCCGGGGGTGACGATCGTGAGACGCCGCCCGAGCGTGCGGCGCAGCGGCGCGATCTCGTGGGGCGAGCAGACGATGCCGTCCATCCCCGACGCGGCGGCGAGCCGTGCGAGACGTCGCACCTGCCGCGCGGGCGTCGCCGGCACGCCCACCGCGGCGAGGTCGCGCGCATCGAGGCTGGTGAGCACGGTGACCGCGAGCAGCACGGGGCGCCTCAGCCGCTCGGCGCGACAGACGCGCACAAGCCGCGCGCGCGCCGCGCGCATCATCTCGGGCCCGCCCGAGGCGTGCAGGTCGACGAACCGCACGCCGAGCCGCGCCGCCTCGATCACCGCGGCCGCGACCGTGTTGGGGATGTCGTGGAATTTGAGATCGAGGAACACGTCGCGGCCGGCCCGGTGCACCACGCGCACGACGTCCGGCCCGGCGGCGACGAACAGCTGCTTGCCGATCTTGAAGCACTGCACGTGCGGCGCGAGCAGCCGCACCATGCGGCGCGCCTCGGCCAGCGTCTCCACGTCGAGCGCGACAATGAGCCGCCGCTGCATCGGATCGCGGATCGGCGTCACCGCGGGCCCACGAGCGCCGCCACCCGCGCCGCCGCCTCGGCGAGCGGCACCTCCTCCGCCGCCGTGGCGGTGCGGGGCTTCACCTCCACCTTGCCCGCCTTGAGCCCGCGGGGTCCGACGGTCACCCGCACCGGGAGACCGATGAGATCGGCGTCCTTGAACTTGACGCCCGGTCGCTCGTCGCGGTCGTCGAGGAGCACGTCGATGCCGGCCCTGGCGAGCTCCGCCGCCACGCGGTCCGCGGCCTCGGCGAGCGTCGCGTCGTTCGCATTAACCGGCACGACGTGGGCGCCAAACGGCGCGAGCGGCGCGGGCCAGCAGATCCCGGCGTCGTCGTGGTGCTGCTCGATCGCCGCGGCGACCGTGCGCGTGATGCCGATGCCGTAGCAGCCCATCTCGAGCGGCCGCTCGACGCCGTCGGCGCCGAGAAAGCCGGCGCCCATCGCCGCGGAATACTTGGTGCCGAGGTAGAAGACCTGTCCCACCTCGATGCCACGATGCCCCGCGTAGACGCCGCCGCCGCAGCGCGCGCAGGCATCGCCCGCGCGCGCCTGCCGCAGATCGGCGAACTCGACGTCGGGGAAGTCGCGCTCCTGGTCGACGCCGACGAGATGCTGATCCTCCTGGTTGGCGCCGGTGACCGCGTCGCGGAGCCCGCGCACCGACGCGTCCGCCACGATGCGCACGCGGAGCCCTACCGGTCCCGCGAACCCGACCGGCGCGCCGGTGACGCGCTCCACCGTGGCGTCGTCCGCGAGTTCGATCGGCCCCCCGCCGAGCAGCGCGGCCACCTTCGTCTCGGACACCTCGTGGTCGCCCCGCACGAGCACCGCCACGGCCTGGCCTTCGCCGCCCTGATAGATCAGCGTCTTCACGAAGCGCTCCGGGGGCACGCCGAGAAACGCCGCCACCTCCTCCACCGTGCGCTTGCCGGGCGTCGCCACGCGCTCCACCGGACGCGCGCGACCCTGCGGCGCGGGCACGGGCCCCACCTCGGCCTTCTCGACGTTCGCCGCGTAGCCACAGCGGTCGCAGGCCACGATGGCGTCCTCGCCCGACTGCGCCAGCACCTGGAACTCGTGCGAGAGCGATCCCCCGATCGCCCCAGTGCCGGCCTCCACGGCGCGAAAGCGCAAGCCGCAGCGCTCGAAGATGCGCGTGTACGTCTCGTGCATCACCCGGTACTCGCGCTCGGCGTCCGCCCGATCGGCGTGGAAGGAGTAGGCGTCCTTCATGATGAACTCGCGCCCGCGCATGAGCCCGAAGCGCGGGCGCACCTCGTCGCGGAACTTCACCTGGATCTGGTAGAGCGTCTTCGGCAGCTCGCGATACGAGCGGATCTCGCGACGCACGAGGTCGGTCACGACCTCCTCATGGGTCGGGCCGAAGCAGAAGTCCCGGTCGTACCGATCCTGCATGCGGAGCAGCTCGCGGCCGTAGTGGTCCCAGCGCCCGCTCTCCTTCCAGAGCTCGGCGGGGATCACGGCGGGCATGAGGATCTCCTGCGCCCCGGCCCGGTCCATCTCCTCGCGCACGATCGCTTCCACGCGGCGCACGGCCCGCAGCCCGAGCGGAAGGAAGTCGTAGATGCCGCGCGCCACCTGGCGGATCATGCCCGCGCGCACGAGCAGCTTGTGGCTCATTACCTCGGCGTCGGCGGGGTCCTCGCGCAACGTCGGCGCGAGCAGACGAGACAGGCGGACGATCGGACACGGATCCATCAGGGCTCCCTTCTGGCGGGTCTCCGTACTATGGAGGCCCGGTGCCGTCCATCCTGGTGCACGGAGGCGCGGGACGCGACACCGATCCGGAGGACCGCGACGAGCGCCGCGCGGGACTGCGTTGCGCCGCCAACGCCGGCTGGCGCGTGCTCGAGCGCGGCGGGCACGCGCTCGACGCCGTGGTCGCCGCGACGGTCGAGCTGGAGGACGATCCGCGCTTCAACGCGGGCCGGGGCTCGGTGCTGACCGAAGCGGGCACGGTCGAGATGGACGCCTCACTGATGGACGGCCGCACGCTCGCCGCCGGTGCGGTGGCCGCGGTCACGCGGCTCGCCCACCCCATTCGCGGTGCGCGCGCGGTGCTCGACGGCGGCCGCGAGGTCCTGATGGTCGGCGACCACGCCTGCGATCTCGCCGCCCGCGCGGGGGTCCGGCTGGTCGATCCGCGCACGCTGGTGACCGAGGAGGCGCGCCGCCGGTGGCTCGCGCGCCGCGCCGGCGCCGGCGACACCGTCGGGGCCGTGGCACGGGATGTGGCCGGGCATCTCGCCGCCGCCACCTCGACCGGCGGCACGACGGACAAGCGTCCAGGGCGCGTCGGCGATTCCGCCGTGATCGGTGCCGGCACCTATGCCGACGACCGGCTGGGCGCGGTGTCGTGCACGGGTGCGGGCGAGATGATCATCCGTCTCTCGCTCGCCCGGGTGGCGCTCGCCCACTTGGGGCGCGTGGGCGACGCCCGGCGCGCCTGTCTCCTGGCGCTCGACGAGCTCCGCGAGCGTCTGGCCGCCACCGCAGGGCTCATCCTGGTGACGCCCGGCGGCGCGCTCGGCTTCGCGTGCACCACGGAGACGATGCTCGTCGCCTGGCGGACCGACGACACGCCCGCCGCGTGCGACGCGGACGCCGCCGGCGGCGAGGCGCACGGCACCGGTGGGTCTTAGGACGGCGTCCGATCGGCAAGCCAGCGCCGCAACCCCGGGGTCACGCGACGCCGCAGCTCGGCGTTCAAGCGAAAGACCTCGAGCGCCTGCCGCAACGCGCGCGCCGCCTCGGGCAAGGGATTGGCGCGGAAAAACGCGCCCACTTCGCGGGCGAAGCGCAGCTCGCGCAGCGCCGGCGTCGCATCGACCAGCCGGGCGAGCATGAGCGGCGGGATGCGCTCGCGCACCGCCTTCCAGTGCGAGGTGAGAAACCGCCACGCCGGCTCCCCGGCGGCCGGATTGGCGAACATGCGCATGAACACGAAGGCGACGTCCTGGGTGGGGATCGCGGGGGTGAGCGCGTCGCGCAGCGTGCGGCGCACGGCGGCCGGCGCGCGGAAGGAGGCGAGCTGCAGGAGAAAGCGCCGGCGCTCCTGCGGCGTGCGCGCCCGATCGATCACCGCGCGATAGCGCTCGTAGAGCGCCAGATCGCCGCCGCGCGCGGCGAGCCCCACCACGGCGTCGGCGAGGTTCGGCTCGAGCGCGCGGCGGTTACGGAGGTAGCGGTCGAGCCAGGTGCGTGCCGTACGCATGGTCTCCGCGTCCTCCGCGATCCCGCCGACGATGCGCAGCAGCGCGGCGCGCCGCAGCCGCACCGCGTCCGTCTCCCGCGGCCCGGCCTTCCAGCCGAGCTTGCGGAACGCCGGACCGAACCGGCCGGCGATCCAGCGACGCAACGCCTTCTGCAGCGGGCTCCCCGGCACCGTCACCTGCTCGTCGAGGACGGCGAGCGCGGCCGCGAGCCCATCCAGCACGTCGTGATCGTGCTCCTCGCCGAGCGCGTCCACCACCGCGAGGAACGACTCGATGGACGCGCGTCCCGAGCGCACGAGCGCCCACTGATCGCCCACGAGCGCCAGGCGCTCGACGGCGGTGAGCGTCGCCGCCGGGTGCGCCAGCAACGCGGCGAGATCGGCCGGGTCGTGCGCCACGCGATAGAAGCCGCCCGCGGCAGCATTGCCGTACACCCAGGACGGCCGTGTCCGCCCGAGCGGCACCTCGGCGCTCGCCCGCGTGACGAGCGCGCGGACGATGCCCGTCGGCGTCTTCACCACCAGCGGCACCGGCCAGCGCAGCGGACGCCCGGCCGCCCGCCGGCGCGGGTCGGAGAAGAAGCGCTCCTGGCGCACCCGGAGCCGGCGCCCGCCGGGCGCGCGGCGCAGCGTCAGCAGCGGGAAGCCGGGCTGGGCGATCCACGCTTGCGCCACGCGCGCCACGTCCTGCCCCGACTCCTCGGCCAGCGCCCGCCAGAGATCGGCCGCCACCGCGTTGCCCTCGCGGTGGCGCCGCATGTACCGGCGCACCCCGCGCTGGAACACGGCCGGGCCGAGATAGTGCTCGATCATGCGCACCACCGCGGCGCCCTTCTCGTAGGTGATGACGTCGAAGTTCTCGGTGGCCTCAGCGACGCTGTGGACGGGAGCGTAGATCGGATGCGTGCTCACCAGCGCATCGAGCGCGAGCGCGCTGGCGCGGTCGTGCTCGAAGCTCTCCCACATCCGCCAGGTGGGCTGCCAGGCATGAACCACGCGATACGCCATCCAGGTGGCGAACGCCTCGTTCAGCCAGAGGTCGTCCCACCAGGCCATGGTGACGAGGTTGCCGTACCACATGTGGGCGAGCTCGTGCGCGATGACCTCGGCCGCGCGCTTGCGCTCCTGGATCGACACCGTGGCCGGATCGAGCAGCAGCAGCGTTTCGCGGAAGAACACGGCGCCGGCGTTCTCCATCGCCCCGGCCTCGAAGTCGGGCACGGCGACGAGATCGAGCTTCGCGTACGGATACGGCAGCCCGAAGTAGTGCTCGAGGCGCACCAGCGATTCGGCGCCTGCTTCCACGCCGAAGGCCGCGAGATGGCTCTTCCCGGGCACGTGCCACACGCGCACGGGCGTGCGCCCGACTCGCCGCGGCGGGGTGGCCTCGAGCGGTCCCACCGCGAGCGCGAACAGGTACGTCGAGAGCGGCGGCGTCTCCGCGAAGTACACCACGCGCTCGCTGCCGCCGGTGCGCTCCTCGCGGGCCACGGGCGCGTTCGAGAGCGCCACGTCGCCGTCCCGCACGGTGACCGACAGCCGGAAGCGGGCCTTCATCGCGGGCTCGTCGAAGCACGGGAAGATGCGGCGCGCGTCCGCCGCTTCGCACTGCGTGAACGCGTAGGCGCGGCCGTCGCTCTCCACGCCGTAGAAGCCCCGGAGATGCGGATTCATCCGCCCGCTGAACGCGATCTCGCACACCGCCTCGCCCGCCGGGATGGGCTGCATCGCCCGCAGCACGATGGTCTCGTCGCGCGGCCGCGGCTCGACCGTCACGTCGAGCACGGCGTGCGCCAGCAGGATGCGGGCGCGCTCGATGGTGAGCTCGGCGGCGTGAAGGACGATCTCGCGCGCCGGCGCACCGACGCGGACGCCCACCCGCACCGAGCCCCGGAAGGTGCGCGAGGCGAGATCCGGCGCCAGATGCAGGTCGTAGGTGGAGGGACGCACGTCCGGGGGCAGGCGGAAGCGCGAGGGAGCGGCCGGTCGTGCCACGGCTGTGATGTAGCGGGCGGTCCCGGGGCGTGCAACGATTTGCGCTCGCGACGCGCGGGCGACGGGTCGCCGCGTCGGGTAGGTGCCGCACCCCGAGACGTGCTAGAGAGCGGCCCCATGCTGACGCGTCGACCGTGGAGCCTCGTGGTCGGGCTGCTCGTGCTGGCGCATGCCAGCACCCTGCATGCCGAGGTCGTGATCGTCGGACCGGAGCAGCGGACCAAGATCGGCCTCACCCTCTACTCGCAGGAGAACCTGGCGCTCGTGCGCGACGTGCGCCACGTCACGCTGCCGGTGGGCGACGGCGAGATCCGCTTCACGCACGTTCCGGAGCAGCTCGATCCGCGCACGCTGGCGCTCGCGGCCGCCGAGACGGGCCCGGCGCTCGTCGTCCACCAGCAGGCGTTCCGCTACGACCTCACGAGCGAGCGGCTGCTCGCGCGCTGGGTCGGTAAGCCCGTCGAGCTGGTGGAGACCGACGAGCAGCTCGCCACGAAGGTGACGACCGCGGAGCTGCTCGCCGTGGGCCCCCCGCCCATCTATCGCGTCGGCGACCGCCTGCTGCTCGACCATCCCGGCCGCGTGCAGCTGCCACCGCTGGACGCCGAGCTCTTCCTGACGCCGACGGTGTCGTGGATGGTGACCAGCGCGGGCGCCGGGCCGCGCGAGCTCGAGGCGTCGTACACCACGGCCGGCTTCGGCTGGGAGGCCGACTACACGCTGCGGCTCGCGGACACGAAGAACCCGACCACAGCCCGCCTCGGCGGATGGATCACGCTGCGCAACGACACGGCGGGCGGCTTCGAGTCCGCGGCGATCACGCTCGTCGCCGGCCGCATCCACCGCGTGCACGAGCCGACGCCGAAGCGGGCGTTCGCCATGCGCGCCGAGGCAGCCATGACGGCGGACGCCGGCGGCGTCCGCGAGGAGCCGGTGCTGGACTACCACCGCTACGCGCTCCCGTCCGAGGTCCCGCTCGCGCCGCACGAGACCAAGCAGGTGCCGCTGCTCACCGCCGACGAGGTGCGCGTCGAGCGCGTCTACCGGGTGAGCGGTCCGGGGCCGTACGCCGGTCCGACGCCCGAGGACGACGAGCAGACGCTGCCGGTCGAGATCCGCCTCGTCTTCTCGAACGAGCGCGGACAAGGGATCGGCAAGCCGCTGCCGGCCGGCATCGTGCGCGTCGAGGCGCCCGCGGCCTCGGGCACCGTGGAATTCGTCGGCGAGGATCGCATCGCCCACACGCCCGAGGGCGAGCGCGTCGAGCTGCGCGTGGGCGAGGCCAGCGACCTGGTCGCCAAGCGCCGGCAGACCGACTACCGGCAAACCGGCATGAAGCCCTACGAGGCCGAGGTGGCGGTGCGCCTCACGCTCCGCAACCGCACCGACGACGACACGCGGGTGCAGATCCGCGAGCCGCTGCCGGGCTCGTGGAAGGTGCTGGAGTCGAGCCTGGAAGCCGAGCGCGTGAACGCGCGCACGCTCGGGTTCACCGCCACGGTGCCCGCGAAGGGCGCCGTCGACGTGACCTATCGCGTCCAGCTCGGCCCGTAGCCCGCTGGCTCAGAAGCGGTCGGGGATCCAGGGACGCAGGCGGTCGGGGTCGAGCAGCAGCGGCCCGCCGTTGATGCCGTTCCAGAGGATGTAGCCGCCGATCGCCGCCGCAAACAGCGCCACCATGCCCATCGGCGCACCGAGGAACAGGAAGTCCATGAACACGGACTCGAAGCGGCGCTGCCGATCCCCGAGGCCCTCCAGCTCGGTGAAGAACCAGGCGCCCCCGCCGAACAGCAGCACCAGGCCGATCACCATCTCGATGCCGAAGGCCAGGTCCACGGCTTTACTCCTTGGTCTTGAGCTGCGCCTCGTTCTCGCGGATGAAGGCGCGGATCTCGTCGGCCATGGCGAGCAGCCGCAGCCACTGCTCCTTGTAGAGCGTGACCGGAAAGCGCCCGAGCCCGTAGACGGACACCCCGCCCTTGTCGCTCACCTTGAGGGGGCTGCGACCCGCGCTCCGCCGCAGCCGCTCGTTCTCCGCGCGCAACCGTTCCAGCTCCGCCTGCACGTCCCCGTCCGCCATGCCCCCCCGATAGCAAAACGGACGGGGGCGGCGCTAGACTCGGGTCTATGGATGCCACCGAGTATGCGCACGCGGCCGACGCGTGTCTCAAGCGCATCGCCGACTGGCTCGCGGACCAGGAGGACCTCGATCTCATCACCCGCGACGGGCTGGTCGAGATCGAGTTCGAGGACGGCACCCGCTACGTGGTGAATCGGCAAGGGGCCGCCCGGCAGATGTGGCTCGCGGCCGGCGCACGCGCCTGGCACTACGACTTCGACCCGGCCACCGGCGAGTGGCTCGACGACCGCGATCGTCACCGGCTTCGCGACCGTCTCGCGGAGCTGGTGTCCGAGAAGCTCGGCCGCCGGCTGCCGTTTCCCGGTTGAGCCGGTCGCGCCGCCAAACGGCCGTTTGCACCGCTCGGCGGGCCGGATGATATTCCGCGACGATGCACACTCCCCTTTGTGATCAGCTCGGAATCGAGTTCCCGATCTTCGCGTTCACGCACTGCCGCGACGTCGTCGCCGCGGTGAGCAAGGCCGGCGGGTTCGGCGTGCTCGGCGCCGTCGGCTTCCCCCCCGAGCAGCTCGAGGTCGAGCTCAAGTGGATCGACGAGCACATCGGCGACAAGCCCTATGGCGTCGACATCGTCATCCCCGGCAAGTACGAGGGCATGGGCGAGGTCGACCCGAAGAAGCTCGAGGCCATGCTGCAGGCGGCGATCCCGGAGCAGCACCGGCGCTACGTGCAGCAGATCCTCGACGAGCACGGCGTCCCGAAGCTGCCCGAGGGCGAGAGGCCGGTAAACGAGCTGCTCGGCTGGACGGCCGTCACGGCGGCGCCGCAGATCGAGGTCGCGCTCCGCCATCCCAAGGTGAGGCTCATCGCCAACGCGCTCGGCACGCCGCCCGCGGACGTGATCGAGCAAATCCACGGCGCCGGACGGCTGGTCGCGGCGCTCTGCGGCTCCGCCAAGCACGCGCGCAACCACAAGGCGGCCGGCGTGGACATCGTGATCGCGCAGGGCGGCGAAGGGGGTGGGCACACGGGCGAGATCGGCTCGATCGTGCTCTGGCCCGAGGTGATCGACGCGGTGGCGCCGACGCCGGTGCTCGCCGCCGGCGGCATCGGCACCGGCCGGCAGATCGCCGCCGCGCTCGCGATGGGCGCCCAGGGCGTGTGGACCGGCTCCATCTGGCTCACGGTGTCCGAAGCCGACGCGCCGCCGGCGCAGATCGAGCAGCTGCTGAAGGCAACCAGCCGCGACACGGTGCGCTCGCGCTCGTTCACCGGCAAGCCGTGCCGCATGCTGCGGAATGCCTGGACCGAGGCGTGGGAGCGCCCGGACGGGCCGAAGCCGCTCGCCATGCCGCTGCAGTTCATGATCACGAGCGAAGCCGTGGCGCGCGGGCACCGATACGCCGACAAGGCCAAGGACGTGCTCTTCAATCCGGTCGGACAGATCGTCGGGCAGATGAACGCCGTGCGGCCGGCCCGCGAAGTCATCCGGACGCTGGTCGAGGAATACCTCGAGGCGGCCGAGCGCCTGCAGAGCCTGCTGCCCAGCGCCTGAGCCGACGCGTCAGCCGGCGGGCGTGCGCACCGCGAGCCGCGCCAACCCTCGGCGCGCCGCCGCCATGCCCGGCGCCAGTCGGAGCGCCCGCTCAAACGCGGCGCGCGCTTCGTCTTCGCGCCCGAGCGCGTCGAGCGCCAGCGCGCGCTCGACCTGCAACTCCGCGGACCGCGTGGCGTACCACGCGGCGTGCTCGGCCACCGCCAGCGCGCGGGCCGGCCGTCCCAGGTCCAGCTCGGTTGCCGCCAGCGCGACCGCTCCCGGCGAATACGACGGGAACTGCCGCACGAGCCGCCGAAGCAGCCGGCGAGCCTCCGCGTATCGCCCGCGGGCGCGGTGGACGAGCGCCGCGTCGTAGAGCGCGTCGGTCCCGGCCGGATCGAGGGCGATGGCGCGCTCGAGCTCCACCAGGGCCCGATCGAGCTCGCCGCTCTTGGCGTAGACTCGCCCCAACACGTGATGGGCGTGCGCACTCTGCGGCGAGGCCGCGACCATGGCCTGTGCGAGCGTCCGCTCGTCTCGCCAGACGCGCTGCGCGCGCCAGGCGAGCGGCATCCAGGCCGTCACGATCACCGCCGTCAGCAGCGGGGCCACCCACCAGCGTGCGCGGCTCGCGAGCGCGCCCACGGCGAGCGCCGCCAGCACGCAGGCGCCGGCGCTCGGCAGATAGACGAGCCGCTCGGCGAACAGCACCCAGCTCGGCACGACGAGGTTCGACACCACGCTCCAGGTGGCGGCGGCGAACAGCAGCCAGAAGAGCGCCCGCGTCTCGCGCCGGGCGAGCGCGACGCCGAGCGCCACAAGCCCGAGCGCGACGCCGATGCCGACGAGCGCCCGCGGGCTCGCGGGATCGTCGATCACCGGGATGGTCTCCGCCGAGTAGTCGGGCCGCAGCGGGTGCGGCACCGCCAGCAGCGCCGCGGCGCGCGCCTGCACGTCGAGCGCCGTCAGCAGGCGTTCGGGAACGGGCGCATGGGCGATGGGATTCATCCAGGGCTGGGGCCAGAGCGCGGCGGCGCGGCCGATCGCGTGCCGCGCGACGAGCCAGCCGCCGGCGACGAGCGCAACCACGGCGTAGACCGCAAGCCGCCGCGTGCCGAGCCCGGCGGCGAAGCGCGCGCGCGAGCCGCCGTCGATCACCAGCAAGTCGAGCAACGGCAGCAGCACGACCAGCGTCACGGCGTATTCCTTCGAGAGCAGCCCGGCCAGCACACAGCCCGCGACGGCGGCGACGTCGCGCCAGCGCCATCCGGCACGCCCGCCGCGCGCGTGGGCGAGCAACGCCAGCAACACCCAGATGGCGCACAGGATCTCGGCGCGCCCGACGATGCTCGCCACGGCCTCGGTGTGCACCGGATGGACGGCGAACAGCACGCCGGCGATCGTCGCCGCCGCGAGCGGCGCGCCGAGCCGAGCGGCGACCACGACCACGAGCGCGGCGGCGCCCGCGTGCAGCGCGACGTTCGTCAGGTGATAGCCGCCGGGCCAGGGTCCGTGGAGCGCGTGGTTGGCGGCGAACGTCCAGACGGTGAGCGGCCGATACGCCGCCCCGCCCCACGAGGGTGTCAGCAAAATCGCCCGCCAGTCGGTGGGATCGTGGGCGGCCGGGTTCGCTTCCACCACCGGCCGGTCGTCGTAGACGAAGCCGTAGCGCGCCGTGCCCGCGAACGTGGCCGTGGCGAGCAGCCCGGCGAGCAATGCTCCCAGCCTGGACGAACCCACGAGCATGATATCGGCCGATCGAGCCAGGAGCTTGACCACGCTCCCGTTCTGCGCGATCGACGCGGCAGAGGAGGGTTCGCATGACGACCGAGCTCACGCTCCTTGCCTGGTCCGCCCTGCTAACCACGCTCATCCCCGTGTTCGGCATCGCGGGCCTGCTCCGGATCCCCGGCGGGCTCGCCTGGGGTCTGGGCAACCGCCAGACGCCGCTGCCCCCCGTGCCCGCCTGGTCGGAGCGCGGGCGGCGCGCGCACGCCAACATGGTGGAGAACCTGGCGCCATTCGCCGCCATCGTGCTGATCGCGCACGCGATCGGCCGGCACAACGAGTGGACGGTCCTCGGCGCCCAGCTGTTCTTCTGGGGCCGCGTGGCGCACGTCATCACCTACGTGGCGGGCCTCGTGCCGTGGCGAACGCTCGCCTTCGCGGTCGGACAGATCGGGATGCTGCTGATCTTCCTGCAGCTCCTCTAGGGAACCGGCTCGCCGGTCACGCCGGTACCGCTTGCGGCCCGCGCACGAGGCGTCCCGGCAGTGCGCCGGTCGGCTCGCCGTCCTCGAAGGTGACGGCTCCGCGCTTCACCGTGTAGCGGTAGCCCGACGCCTTCTGCACCAGGCGGCGGCCGCCGGCCGGCAGATCGAACACCATCTGCGGCGGCGCCAGCCGGAGCGCGGCGAGGTCGACGACGTTCACGTCGGCCAGCCGGCCCGGTGCGAGCAGCCCCCGATCGTCGAGCCCGTAGAGCGTCGCGGTCTCGAGCGTCTGGCGGCGCACGACGCGCTCGAGCGGGAGCCGCGGCCCGCGCGTGCGCCCGCGCACCCAGTGCGTGAGCAGCAGCGTCGGCGTGCTGGCATCGCAGATGAGGCCGCAGTGCGCGCCGCCGTCGCTCAGGCTGAGCACCGTGTTCGGGTGCTCCAGCATGGCGCGGATCGGCTCGAAGTCGAAGCCGGCGTAGTTGAGCAGCGGCAGGTAGAGCAGCTCGCGCCCGTCTCGCTGCAGCATGAGGTCGTAGGCCACCTCCTGCGGCGTCCGGCCCTCGCGTTCGGCGATCGCGGCGACGCTGCGCTCGGCCGGCGGCTCGTAGTCGGGCGGATCGCCCAGCGGAAAGATCTTGTGAAACACCGTGCAGACGAACGCCGCCAGCGGGTCGGCGAACGCGGGCTGCTCGCTGGTGATGCGCCGACGCACGTCCGGGTCGCGGAGCCGCGCCACGCGCTCGGCGAGCGGCAGCGCCGCCAGCTCCCGGTAGGTCGGGTGGAAGATGAAGGGATGCGCGGTGCTCTCCCACCCCATCAAGAGACCGGTCGGCCGCGCCGAGACCTGGCCGATCACGCGGGCGCCGCGGGCCGCCGCCCGCTCGGTGGCGTCGAGCAGCCGCCGCCACTGCGTCGGGTCGACGTCGTTCTGGAGCAGCGCAAAGGTCACCGGCCGGCCGGTCTCGCGCGCGAGCTTCTCCATCCATTCGATCTCGGGCTCCTCCGGCCGGAGGTCGGACGCCAGCTCGAAGACCCCACGCCCGAGCGCGCCGAGGGCGCGGCCGATGCCGAGCAGCTCGTCCTCCGCCGCAAAGGTGCCGGGCACGGGCTCGCCGTCGATCGCGCGATGGAGCAGCGTACGCGACGTGCTGAAGCCGAGCGCGCCGGCGGCGATGCCGTCGCGTACGATCGTCGCCATGGCCGCGATCTCGTCCGCGGTGGGCGCCTGGTTCTTGGCGCCCCGCTCGCCCATCACGTAGGCCCGCACGGCGCCGTGCGGGACCTGGGCGGCGACGTCGAGCGCGCGCGGCATGCGATCGAGCGCGTCGAGGTACTCGGGAAACGTCTCCCACTGCCAGCGGATACCCTCGGCGAGCGCCGTGCCCGGGATGTCCTCGACGCCCTCCATGAGGCCGATCAGCCACGCGTGCCGGTCGGGCTTGGCGGGGGCGAAGCCCACGCCGCAGTTCCCCATGACGACCGTCGTCACGCCGTGCCAGCAGGACGGCGTGAGCAACGGATCCCACGTGACCTGCCCGTCGTAGTGCGTGTGGATGTCGACCCAGCCGGGCGCCACCATGCAGCCCGCGGCGTCGATCTCGCGTCGCGCGGCGCCGGCATGGCCGCCGACCTGCACCAGCCGCTCGCCCCGGACGGCGACGTCGCCGGTGCGCGGCGGAGCGCCGCTGCCGTCCACGATGGTCCCGCCGCGAATCACCAGGTCGTGCATGCCCCGATAGTCGCCCGGCAAGCCGCACGCGCACAAGCCCTCGCGTGTCCGTGCGAGGCGCGCCGCTTGCGCGAGGCCGCCGGCGCGGGCAGCCTCGGGCCCGCAAATGGGCCAGACCGCAGCCGACGACCCGTGGCGGGGCGCCAATCCGCTCGATCCCGCGTTCAAGGACGATCCGCACACGCCGCTGCGGAGGTTACGCGAGGTCGACCCCGTGAACCTGACGCCGCTCGGCTACTGGCGCCTCTCCCGCTACGACGACGTGCACCGCTTGTTGCATCGCGCGCCGGCCGGCGTGCGCCGGGCCGACGGGACGCTCCCGGGCGTGGACGAGTCCGAGCACGGGCCGCGGAACTTCATCCTCATGCAGGACCCGCCGAACCACACGCGGCTGCGTAAGCTCGTCTCGAGCGCGTTCACGCCGCGGGCGATCTGCGCGCTGCGGCCGAGCATCGAGCGCGTGGTCGACCGCTGCCTGTCCGCAGTGGCCGCGCGTGGCGAGATGGACGTCATCGCCGACCTCGCGCTTCCCGTCCCGTCGACGCTCATCTGCGAGATGATGGGCGTGCCCGCCGACGATCGTGCCAAGTTCGCGCGCTGGACCGCCGAGGCCACGCACGCGCTCGCCACCTTCACGTCCCCGCCCGAGGTGCTCGAGCGCGCGCGCAACAGCGGCATGGCGCTCGCGATCTACTTCGAGGATCTGATCGCCGAGCGGCGCGAGCGGCTGGGCGACGACATCCTCTCGGGGCTGCTGCGGGCCGAGGCGGAGGGCGATCGGCTGAACCACGGCGAGCTGCTCTCGCAGGCGATCGGGCTCTTGATCGCGGGGTTCGAGACCACGATCGGGCTCATCGGCAACGGCGTGCGCACGCTCATCCGGCATCCCGAGGAGCTGGCGAAGCTGCGCGACGATCCGACGCTCATCGGCAGCGCGGTCGAGGAGTGCCTGCGCTTCGAGGGACCGATCGTCGGTACGGTGCGCGTGCTGCATGCCGACGTGGAGTTCGGCGGCAAGACGATCCCCAAGGACGCCACGGTGTTCGCGCTGCTCGCCGCCGCCAACCGCGATCCCGACGTCTTTCCCGAGCCGGACCGCTTCGACGTCACCCGCCAGCCGAACGAGCACCTGGCCTTCGGGGGCGGCGCGCACTTCTGCCTGGGCTCGCACCTCGCCCGGCTCGAGGGCGAGATCGCCATCGGCGAGCTGCTGCGCCGCTTCGACGACCTGCGGCTGGTCTCCGAGCGCGTCGAGTGGGGCCCCTCGCTCTTCCGCGTTCCCGGGCGGTTGCCGATCACGTTCAAGGCGCGCTAGGCCCGCCGCCGCCGTGCTGCTGCTGGTCGACTTTTCGAGCCTCCTCTATCGCGCCTTCTTCTCGATGTCGGCCGACGTGCCGGCGCACGCCGTGCACGGTTTCCTCAACATGCTGGCGCGCGTGATCGCCGACCGCAAGCCGGCGCGTCTCGCCATCGCGGTCGACGAGGACTGGCGGCCGGCGTTCCGGGTGGCGGCGATTCCCGCCTACAAGGCGCAGCGCGTGGCCGAGGACGGTGAAGAGGACGAGGTCGCGCCGCAGGACGCCATCGGACGCCACGTGCTGCGCGCGATGGGCATCGCGGTCGTGGGCGCTCTGGGCTACGAGGCCGACGACGTGATCGCGACGCTCGCCGCCCGCGAGCCCGGGCCGGTCGAGATCCTCTCGGGCGACCGCGACCTGTTCGCGCTCGTGCGCGATCCCGACGTGCGGGTGCTCTACCCCGCCCGCGGCGTGCGCGAGCTCGAGGTGATCGACGAGGCGGCGATCACCCGGCGCTACGGCATTCCCGGCCGCGCCTACGGCGATTTCGCGCTGCTGCGCGGCGACCCGTCCGACGGGCTGCCGGGCGTGCGCGGCATCGGCGAGAAGACGGCGAGCAGGCTGCTGGCCGAGCACGGCTCGCTCGACGCGTTGCTGGCCGCACCCGCCCTGCCCGCCGCCGTGGCGGCCAAGCTCGCCGCCGCCGCCGAATACCTGGCGGCCGCACGGCGGGTCGTGCTGCCCGTCGCGGATCTCGCGCTCGAGCCTCTCGATCTCACGCTGCCCGCGGACGCGGGCGACGGCGAGCTGCTGGCCGCGCTCGCAGACGAATGGAAGCTCGCCGCTGCCGTGGACCGCGTGCAGCGCGCCATCGCGGCGGCCCGCTCCTAATCCGCCACGCCCCGCGAGAGCACCTGGTCCAGCGCCCGCGGGGGGAACCGGATGCCGACGTAGAACGGGCCGAAGAGCGCGAAGCGCGAGCTCGCGGGGTCGAAGCGCATTTCGTAGACGAGCTTTTTGAAGACCAGCGGGTCGTCGGCGAACAGCGTCACGCCCCACTCCCAGTCGTCGAAGCCGACCGAGCCCTGGATCACCTGGACTACCGTGCCCGCGTACTTGCGGCCGATCTCGCCGTGGCCCTTCATGAACCCCGCGCGCTCCTCGGACGACAGGTCGTACCAGTTCACCTGCTCGCCGCGCCGTTTCGACATCGGATAGAAGCAGCAATAGCGCTTCGGCGGAACCGCCGGATACAGCCGCGGCTTGGCGATGCGCTCCATCTCTGCGCGTACGGCCGCTTCGTAGCCGGCGTCGCCGGGCTTCGTGCCGGCGCGCGCCACCATCGCGGCGGCATGCTGCGACAGCTCGTAGCCGCCGAGCTCGATCACCGCGAGGTACGAGTACGTCGGCACGAGGAACGAGCGCAGCCGCGCCTGCGCCCACGTCACTTCCGCGCGCCGCAGGTCTTCCAGCGTGCGGCGCCAGTGCATGAGGCAGAGATCCCCCTTTTGCGAAAGCAGCGAGAAGGCCGCGCCATGGCCGTCGGCGGGCTCCTCGAGCGCGCCGAGCACCTCGCTCGCCTCCCGCACGAGCTCCGCCTGCTCGCCGTGCGACAGCGCGTTCCAGCGGGGCCAATCGACCGCATAGATGTCGTGCAGCGTGTACCAGCCTTCGAGCGTGGTCGGCGCCTCGGCCATGCGGTGAGCTTAGCGCGGGCCCGAGGGACGATGCCAGGGAGCGGCGCGGACACGTGATGATGCCCCGTGACAGCGGCGCACGCCTCCGCTACGACTCGGCCCACGCATGGGGCGCTTCAGTATCTACACGGACGGCGCGTGCCTCGGAAACCCCGGCCCCGGTGGGTGGGCCGCCGTGATTCTCGGGCCCGAGCGGCGCGAGATCACCGGCTTCGATCCGGCGACGACCAACAATCGCATGGAGCTTACCGCCGCGCTCGAAGGGTTGCGCGCCGTCCCCGCCGGCGCGGAGGTGGACCTCCACACCGACTCGCAGTACGTGCGCAACGGCATGCAGGAGTGGCTGGCGCGCTGGAAGCGCAACGGGTGGCGCACCGCCGACCGCAAGCCGGTGAAGAACGAGGATCTCTGGCGGGCGCTCGACGAGGCAGCCAGCGCGCATCGCGTCCACTGGCACTGGGTGCGCGGGCACGACGGCGACCCCGAAAACGAGCGCTGCGACGCACTGGCCAACGAGGCCATCCGGCGGGGGCTCGCGCGAGGCTAGGCCATGTACCGCCTGTGGTCCTGGTTGACGACGCTGGTCTTCCTGCCGGCGTTCGCGCTCGTCCTGCTCGTCTTCGACGGCGCCCAGCGCCTGGCCTACGCTGTCAGCCCGCGCGCGCAAGAGTATGTCGCGGGGGCGCTGCAGTGGACCCTGGTGCACGCCTTCCGGCTCACCGGCATGCGACTGCTCGTCGAGCGGCCCGCCTCGGTGCGCCCGCGCACGCCGTACATCATCGTGGCGAACCACCAGAGCATGTTCGACATCCCGATCCTGGGGTCGGTGTTCTTCTCGAACTTTCCCAAGTACATCTCGAAGCAGTCGCTCGGGCGCGGCATCCCGAGCGTTTCGTACAACCTGCGCAGGGGCGGCCACGTGCTGATCGATCGCCGCGACGGCCCCGCGGCCGTCGCGGCGATCCGCGAGCTCGGCCGTCGCGTGGCCGCCGGCCGCTGTTCGGCCATGATCTTTCCGGAGGGCACGCGCGCGCGGCGCGGTCACCTCGGACCGTTCAAGGCGGCGGGGTTGATGGCGCTGCTCGAGGAGGCGCCCGACGTTCCGGTCGTCCCCGTCGCGATCGACGAGTCATGGCGCCTGCTGCGCCACAACTACCTGCCCGTGCCCTGGGGCACGCGCGTGCGCGTGCACGTCGGCGCGCCCATCCACCGGCGGCGCAGCGAGGACCGGCGCGCGCTCGTCGAGCAGGTGCGCGAGCAGATCGACGCCGTGCTCGCGAGCTGGCGGCGCGAGCGCGTGCATGCCGAAGCGACTCGACCATCGACGACCCGGCGTTGACCGAGCGACGATGAGCCGTCAGATTGGGCGGCTTCATGACGTTTCGCCGCCAGGACGTCCGCAACATCGCGATCATCGCCCACGTGGATCACGGCAAGACCACCCTGGTCGACGCCATGCTGCACCAATCGGGCGTGTTCCGCGCCAACGAGCAGGTGGTGGAGCGCGTCATGGACTCGACCGCGCTCGAGCGCGAGCGCGGCATCACCATCCTGGCGAAGAACACGAGCATCACGTGGGAGGGCGTGCGCATCAACATCGTCGACACGCCGGGGCACGCCGACTTCGGCGCCGAGGTCGAGCGCACGCTCGCCATGGTCGACGGGGTGGTGCTGCTGGTCGACGCGTCCGAGGGGCCGCTGCCGCAGACGCGCTTCGTGCTCGGCAAGGCCCTGGCGCTCGGGCTCGAGCCGGCGGTGTGCCTCAACAAGATCGATCGCGCCGACGCCCGCTGCGCCGAGGTGCTCGACGAGATCTACGGTCTGTTCATCGACCTCGGCGCGAGCGAGCAGCAGATCGAGTTTCCGGTGGTGTACACCAACGCGCGCGCCGGCACGGCGACGCGCGACCTGGCCGTGCCGGGGACCGACCTCCGGCCGCTCTTCGACGTGATTCTGCACCGGCTCCCGGGGCCGGCGGCCGACGAGACCGCGACCACACAGTTCCAGGCGAACAACCTGACCTACGACGACTACGTCGGGCGGCTGGCGATCGGCCGCGTGGTCGGCGGCACGCTGCGACCGGGCGGCACGTACACGCTCTGCCGGAACGACGGAAGCCGCGCCGCCTGCAAGATCACCCGGCTCTACGGCTGGGAGGGGTTGAAGCGCGTGGAGATCGACCGCGCCATCGCGGGCGACATCGTCGCCGTGGCGGGCATCGAGGACATCGCGATCGGCGACACCGTCGCGGACGCCGAGCAGCCGGTGCCGCTGCCGTCGATTCGCATCGACGAGCCGACCATCGTCATGATGTTCGGCGTCAACACGAGCCCGTGGGCCGGACGGGACGGCAGCCGCGTCACCTCCCGGCAGATCCGCGACCGGCTCGAGCTCGAGCGCCATCGCAACGTCAGCATCCGCGTCGAGGACACCGACGCGACGGACACCTTCAAGGTCGTCGGACGGGGCGAGCTGCAGCTCTCGGTGCTGATCGAGACCATGCGGCGCGAGGGCTACGAGCTGCAGGTCTCGAAGCCCAACGTCGTCGTCCGGGAGCGCGACGGCGTGATCGAGGAGCCGATGGAGCTGGTCGTGATCGACGTGCCCGAGGACTACGTGGGCGCGGTGACCCAGCTGCTCGGACTGCGCCGCGGCATCATGACCGACATGCGGCCGATGGGCGCGGGGCGCGTGCGGGTCGAGTACGCGGTGCCGTCGCGCGGGCTGATCGGCTTTCGCTCGCACTTCCTCACCGAGACGCGCGGCACCGGCATCATCAACACGCTCTTCAACGGCTGGAAGCCCTGGCACGGTCCGATCACGTCACGCGTGAACGGCGCCATGGTTTCCGACCGCGACGGCGTCGCCACGCCGTATGCGCTCTTCAACCTCCAGGAGCGCGGCGTGCTGTTCATCCCCGCCGGCACGCCGGTCTACGAGGGCATGATCGTCGGCGAGTACTCGCGCGACTCCGACCTCGACGTGAACGTCTGCCGCGAGAAGAAGCTCACCAACATGCGCGCCTCGGGCCATGACGAGGCGGTGCGGCTCACTCCCCACCGTCCCATGGGCCTCGAGGAGTGCCTCGCCTGGATCGACGACGACGAGCTGGTCGAGGTGACCCCCCGCACCGTCCGGCTGCGCAAGCGCGAGCGGCGCGCCGCGCTGCGCCCCCGCGGGCCGCGCAGCCAGCGGGTGCACGCGGCACCCGCCCCGGCCTGACCCGGCCGACGGCATCGGCTGCGACGCCTTCCCCCATGCTGCTGGCGCCGCACGGCCGGTTGCGGCGG
>DATMAZ010000145.1:0-7399 GCA_035559675.1 Candidatus Limnocylindria bacterium | reverse complement strand
GGGCGCGCCTCGACGCCGAGAAGCCGCGCGCAGTTCGTGCGCGCCTGGCGGAGCGCGAGGTCGATGGCCGCGGCCTCGAGCGCGGCGCGCTCGTAGGGCGCCGCGGTGAGCGCGCGCAGCGCGTCCACGAAGGCGCCGAGCCGCCCGCTCCCGCGCGGCACGCGCGGCACGATCCGGTCGCGAAACGCGCGGTGTTCGCTCGCCGTGAAGCCCACGTGCTCGCCGCTGCCGGCGAGCTCGCCCGCGCCGAGCGTCACCACGGCCGTCGGCCGCTGCCCGTCCGGGTAGCCGGGCAGCGGAACCTCGGCGCAGCGGCACTGCGCCGTCTCGACCGTGATCGGCAGCTCGGCGAGCGCCGCGCGCAGCCGCTCAGCCGTCGGCTGCACAGCGGAATCCCGCAAAGATCTGGCGCCGCTCGGGCAGGTCCCAGTTGCGGAACGTGGGCCGCGCAACCAGCGCGTGCGTCGCCCACGAGCCGCCGCGCAGCACCTTGTACCCCTTGCCGAAGTGGATGGCGGAGTACTCCGCGTACGGGAAGACCTCGAAGCCCGGGTAGGGCGCGAAGTCGTCGGCGGTCCACTCCCAGACGTCGCCCAGCATCTGATGGCAGCCGAAGAAGCTCGCACCCTCGGGATAGGCGCCGACGGCGGCCGGGGCGAACGTCCACTGATCGAGGTTCGCGTGCTCGGCTGTCGGCGGCGCGTCGCCCCAGGGATACGCGCGTGCGGTGCCGCGCTCGAGGTCCCAGGCGGCCGCCTTCTCCCATTCGGCTTCGCTCGGCAGCCGCTTTCCCGCCCAGCGGGCGTAGGCGGACGCCTCGAACCAGCACACGTGCACCACGGGCTGATCGAGGATGAGCGGCAGGCGGCGGCCGAAGTGACGCTCCTCCCAGCCGTCGCGGCCGCGCAGCCAGCCCGCCGGATGCTCCGCGCCGCTGTCGGCGAGCCAACGCCGGCCGGCGTCGTCCCACAGCTCGGGGCGCCGGTAGCCGCCGTCCTCGACGAAGCGCAGGTACTGTCCGTTGGTGACGGGATGGAGATCGATCTGGAAGCGATCGACCCAGGCCTCGTGCGCCGGACGCTCGTTGTCGTAGGCGAGCTGCCGGTCGTCCGTGCCCATGACGAACGTGCCGGCGGGCGCGGGGACGAGCGCGGCCCGCGGCTCGCGCCGGCGAGCAGGCTCGTAGACGAGGTCGTCGATCAGCTGCACCGTCTGCAGGATGGTCTCGCTGTGCTGCGCCTCGTGCTGTGCCAGCATGGCGTGCACGAAGCCGCCGGCGAGCAGCGGATCGTCGTCGGGCAGCTCGGCGGCGCGCAGCACGGCGAGCGTCTCGGCGCGCACGGCGTCGAGATAGCGCCGGCAGGCGTCGGGCGACAGCAGCGCCAGCCGGCCGCGCCGGGAGCGCGGGTGGGCCACGGCGTCGTAGAGCGCGTCACGCTGCCGGGCGGCGTCGTCGCGGCGGCTGTGCGGCGCGTGCGCGCGGCGGATCCACTGCTCCTCGAAGTTGGCGATGTGCCCGAGGTCCCACACGATCGGGCTCATGAGCGGGCTCTGCTGGCGGGTGAGCGCCGCGTCGTCGAGCGGGGCGGTGAGCTCGAGCGTCTGCGCGCGGACGGCGGTGAGCAGCCGCTCGGCGTGCAGCCGGGGCGACGGCCGGCGCGCATCGGCGCGGCGGCGCAGCAGGACCAGCGCGAACGGCATGGCGGCGTCGACGAAGGTCTCCGTTACGGCGAGCGCGTGCCGCTGCGCGGTGGCGCGCAACTCGTCCAGCCGGAACTTCCGGCTGACCTCGATGAGGATCATCTCGCCCCGCCCGATGCGGAAGCGGCGTCCCACCGCGGGCAGCTCGACGTCGGCGCCGCGCGGGAAGCGGGCGAAGATTTCGATGCGCTCGCGGCGCTCGTTCCAGATGGCCACGTGCTCGATGGCGTCGAGATCGAGCCGGGTGCCGAGCTCGCGGTTCATACGGGCGAAGAGATTCCGCGTGAACGCGGCCGTGACACCCGCGGCGTCGTCGTAGGCGGCCTCGAGGATCCGCGGATCCTTCACCAGGTCGAGCCCGATGAGAAAGTGATCGCCGGGCGCCAGCGCCGCGCGCACGCGATCGAGAAACTCGATCGTCTCGCGCCGGTCGAAGTTGCCGAGGCTGCTGCCGAGGAAGAGCAGCGTGAGCGGCGAGAAGGCGGCGAGCCGCGGCAGCGTCTGCTCGTACGTCCCCGCCAACCGCTCCACGGTGAGCGTGGGGAACTCGGCCGCGAGCGCCGCGCACGAGCGCGCCAGCATCGTCTCCGAGATGTCGATGGCGACGTAGCGCGCCCGCGCTGCCGCCGCGGTCCACGCGGCGAGCAGCCGCCGGGTCTTGGTCGAGCTGCCGGAGCCGAGCTCGACCAGCGTCGTGTCCCCGGCGAGCGCGCGGATGCGGGCCGCGTGCCGGGCGAGCAGCGCGTCCTCGACGCGCGTCGGATAGTACTCGGGGACTTCGGTGATCGCTTCGAAGAGCGTGCTGCCGCGCTCGTCGTAGAGGTAGCGGCACGAGAGCCAGCGGGGCGTATCCGAGAGCCCGCGTACGACGGACTGGAGAAACGCCTCCCGCACGCCGCCTCAGCTCGTGAGCTTGGCCCGGATGGCCGCACCCACCTCGGCCACCGGCCGGCGCGGACCCGGCCGGAAGATGGTGTGCACGCTGCCGGCGCCGTCGTCCTCGCGGCGCGGCACGATGTGAATGTGGACGTGCGGGATGGTCTGTCCGCTGGCGGCGCCGTTGTTGATGCCGATGGTGGTCCCGGCGGCGCCGACGGCGTCGCGCACGGGACCGGCGAGCCGGTAGACGGCGCGGAACAACGCGTCGGCGTCGGCTGGCGCCAGGTCCTCGAATCGGGCCACGTGCGTCACCGGCACGACGAGCACGTGGCCGTCGGCGAGCGGCGTCACGTCGAGGAACGCGACGAACCCGTCACCGCGGGCGACGATCTCGGCGGGAACCTCGCCGGCGACGATGCGGCAGAAGATGCAGCTCATGAGCCTGCGCGGCGGGACGTATACCCGTCGCCGCCGGGATGCAACGGCAGGGGAAATCCTAGCGGCCCGCCCGCCGCGCGTCTAGAGTTTTTGTTTGACGCTGCGCGCGCGAGGGCGCTAGACCCGCGCGCATGGACGGCGGTACATGGCTGCCTGCCGACAGTGCGCCAGCCGACCCGGGCGCGCTGCTGGCGCTCTGCCCCGCGCTCGACAGCGGTCTCCGCACGCTCCGTGAGAGCCTCGAGCGTGAAGGCGCGCTCCCGGCCGGGCTCGTGGCGCGGATGGAGACGCGTGTCGCCTGGCTGCTCACGGCGGCCGGAGCCGAGCCCGTCCCCGCGAGCGCGCTCGAGGCGGCGGCGTTCGCCTACGCCGATGCCTTCGTGCAAAATCCGCACGCCGTCGCCGACGCGCACGTGACGGCGCTCGAACGCCACTTGACGGTACCGCAGGTCGTGGCGCTCACCGAGCTCCTGGCGCTCCTCGACGGCTTCACGCGCTTTCGGCTGATCCTGGCCGCGGAGCAGCCGTGACCCCGCGGCTTCCGTCCCCGGCTCCCGGTCACGCCGACCCGATGGCACGCAGCGTGCTCGCGCACCTCCCGGAGTCGTTGGGGCATTTCCAAGCGCTCTACGCCGCACTCTGGCAGTCGCCGCACCTCGATCCGGTGACGAAAGAGATCGCGCGCGTGCGGAACGCGCGGCTGACCGGCTGCGGCTACTGCCGCAACGTCCGCTTCGAAGCCCCGCGCGCCGCCGGCCTCACCGAGGCCACCCTCGACCTCGTCGCCGACGGCTACGAAGCATCGACGCTCTCCCCGCGCCACAAGGCCGTACTGCGCTTCACCGACGCCTTTCTCACCGACCCCACCTCGCTCACTCCCACGGACCACGCCGAGCTGCTCACACAGCTCACCCCGCTCGAGATCATCGAGCTTACCGCCGCGCTTGCCCTCTTCATGGGCTTCTCGAAAATCGCCGTCGCCCTCGGCACCGCCCCGGACGACATGCCACTCACAGTTCTTCCGACGCCCGGATCATAAGGGCCAACGCAGCCGCGCAAACGCCCGCAAGCGCGCTTGCGTGCCACACTCCTCCGCGCCATGTTCGCACCCGATGAACGCGCTAGAGGAAGGCACCGAGCTGCAGCTCGACTTCCGGAAGCTCGCCAAGATTGCCGCCGCCGGCTGCGACGTCCTGCCCGTTGCGGTGCAAGATGCGGACACGGGCGCGGTGTTGCTGGTGGCCTACGCCAACGACGAGGCGCTGCGTACCGCCATCGCGCGTCGCACCGCGGTGTTCTGGAGCACGTCGCGCAACGCGCTCTGGGTGAAAGGCGAGACCTCCGGCGAGACCTTCGAGCTCGTCGAGGTCCGGGTGAACTGCGAGCAGAACTCGCTGCTCTATCGCGTGCGCCCGCGCCGTGATGGCATCTGCCATACCAAGAACGCCGCGGGCCGCCCGCGCGATTGCTACTACCGCCGACTCGACTTCGAGACCGGGCGGCTCGTGAACCTCGACCCGTGACTCGTGCACCGGACCTGGTGGGCGACGTACAGGCCGCCGGGCTCCGCCCCGACGAGCTGCCGGCGCTCGCACGCGAGTGTGCCGAGGCCGTCGTGGCGGTGATCAGCCGCAGCATGTCCAAGCCGCCGCGGCGCTGACGGTCAGGGCCGGAAGAAGGCTTCGGCGCCTCGCCGGATGCGCCGGCACGTCTCGTCGAACAGCGCGGCGTCTTCCTCGAGCAGCGTCATGCGAAAGCCGTCGATCGGGCTCGAGAAGCCCGAGAGCGGCACGACGCAGACCCCCTCGGCGCCCATGAGCTCGTAGGCGAAGAGCTTGTCCTTGCGCAGCGAGCTGCTGCGCTCGAGCTCGTCGAGGTAGCGGCGCACCTCGGCGTTGCGGGCTTCGAGCTTCCGCACGTTCGGGAAGCGCGCCGTGTCCACGGTGACCGTGAGGTAGAAGACGCCTTGGGGCACCACGGGGCGGAGCACCGGGCAGCCCGCGAACAGCTCGAGAGCGCGCGCGGCGCGCTGCCGGTACTTCTCGATACGGGCCGCCAGAAAGCCGCGAAACTCCGGATGGGTGGCGATCTTCGGGAACACGACCTGCGGCAGCGTGGTGGAGCACACCTCGAGCATCTTGCTGATGACGATCGTGTTCACGTAGCCGCGGAAGTTCTCGTCGCGGTCGGCGTTGTACACCTCGATCCAGCCGCACCGGCTCCCCGGCCACGGCAGCTCCTTGCTCACACCCTTCATGGAGATCGCCGGCACGTCGCCCACGATGTCGGCGAGGCGGACGATCGTCGTGGGGTCGAACACCAGGTGCTGGTAGATCTCGTCGAAGACGAGAAAGCACTGGTGGGCGCGCGCGATGCGCACGACCGCCTCCAAATCGGCGCGCGGGTGCACCACGCCGAGCGGGTTGTTGGGGTTGATTACCAGGATGCCGACGATGTGCTCGTCGCCCGCCACCTTGCGTTCGAGGTCGTCGAGGTCGATGCGGCCGCCGCGGTCGAGGTCGAGGCGGTAGGTCAGGTGGTGGCCGCCGTGGTGCATGGCCTCGGCGGTGGCGTGCGACGGGTAGGTGGGATTCGGGCCGATCACCCGGGCCGTGGCCGGCAGGTTGGAGAAGAGCTTGTTGATGGCCTCGCCGAGCCCGTTGAAGAAGACGATGTCCTCGACGGTGCACACCCGCGGGTCGCTGTAGTGCTCGAGGATGAAGTGGCGGGCTTCGAGGTCGCCCTTGGTGGGTGCGTACGCGTAGGTGCGGTCCTCGCCGACCGCGCGCTCCACCACCGCCTTCATCCACGCCGGGAGACGCTCGCCCTTGGCGACGGGGTCGCCGATGTTCTCCCAGATCATGGGCACCCCGCGCTTCACGATCTCGTTGGCGATCTCGACGATCTCGCGAATCTCGTAGCGCAGGTGCTCGTCGCCCCGCTTGATCAGGTTCTTGCGCACGGGCGCATCTATGCGGGGCGGAGGGCTGGGAATCAAACTGCGGGGGTACGCGGGGTGCGCGCTGAAGTTGCACTCGTGGCGGGACGCGGTCTAAAGCTCGCCGCCCATGAGCGGCGATGCCGGGGCGCGGCGCGGCGCCGGCTTCCACCTGGCCACCCTCGCCGCGGCGGCGCTGCTGGCGATCGCCGAGACCTGGCCGCTGGTGACGGTGCTCACGACGCACTTCCCACAGCAGAGCCACCCCGTCACCGGCGCGAAGCACCCGGGCGCCAAGACCGACCAGCTACTCACCTCGTGGATCCTGGCCTCCAACGTGCGGCGGCTCGGCGAGGATCCGCTCGGCGTCTTCGAGACCAACAACATGGCGCCGTTTCGCCGCACGCTCGCCTACTCCGAGAACCTGCTCGGCATGACGCCGCTCGTCTGGCCGGTGCAGGTCGTCTGGGACAACCCCGTTCTCACCAACAACCTGGCGCTCCTCGCCGTGCTGGCGCTCAACGCATACGGCGTGGTGCTGCTCGTCCACGAGCTCACGGGCAGTCTCCTCGCCGCGCTCGCCGGCGCCGCGCTCGCGACCTACGCGCCGTTCGTCTGGGCCAACATCGATCAGCTGCACATCACCGCCGGCCAGTCCGCGGCGCTCGCCTGGTTCGCGCTCGCACGCCTGGTGCGCACTGGGCGCTGGCGCTGGGCGGTGGCGCTCGCGGCGTTCACCTCCTGGCAGTGGTGGGCGAGCCTCCACTGGGGCCTCTTTCTCTCGCTGGGGCTCGCCAGCGGCGTGCCGGTCCTGCTCGTCCTGAGCGGCGACGCGCGCCGCGTGCTGCCGCAGCTCCTGGCGGCGGGTGTGCTCGCCGTTGTGCTGACGGCGCCGCTGGCGATTCCGTACGCGGCGATCGCGCGCGAGATGGGGCACCGCGATGCGTCGCATATCCTGTTCCTCTTCCTCCCGTGGCTGGTGCTGCCCCCGCTGCATCGTCCGTTGGATCATCTGCGCGAGCTGCTCGGGCGGACCGTGCGGCAGAACGCCATGATGACGCTCGCGCCGTGGGTCGCGATGGCGGCCGGGCTGCTCGCGAGCCTCGTCGTGCGCCGGCCGCGCCGCATTCCGTTCGCGATGCTGGCGGCGCTCGCCACCGCGGGGGTGGTGAACTTCTGGTACGCCTGCGGGACGGTGGAATGGTACGGCATCCCAAGCCTCTTTCGCGCGCTCTCCGGGATCCCGGGGCTCGGCATCGTGCGCGCCCCGGTGCGCGCCGTCTGCTACACGAGCCTGATGGTGGCGGTGCTCGGCGGCTGCGGCCTCGGCGCGCTGCTCCGCCGGCTCGGCTCGCCGCTGCTGCGCGGCGCCGCGGTGGCGGGGGTGCTGGCGATCGCGGTCGTGGAGGCCGGGTGGCGGCCGGCGGGTGTCGTCGCGGCGCC
>DATMAZ010000144.1:0-11211 GCA_035559675.1 Candidatus Limnocylindria bacterium | reverse complement strand
CCGCCAGACGCACCTCGTGGCGGAGCCCGTGGTCCCCGCGCGCTCGTACCAAGAGCTCGCTGTGGCGACCGCCCTCCCGCTCGACCTCGACGCGCTCGGTCTCGAGCGCCCGTGCCGCCTCGTCGCCGACGAGGCGAAGCGCGGGCCACACGAGCTCCGCGCTCGCGCCGCCGGCGCTGATGCGCGCCAGCACGGGGCCGTGCTCGGCGACCGTGACGGCGAGCCGGCCGGGGCTCTCGGCGCGCACCCCGTCGGCGTCGCGGCTGACGCGCACGCGATGCTCGGCGCGGGCGCCCGTGTGCGGCACGAGACGCCGCACGGTGGGTCCCCGCGCCGGGAGCGAGGTGGCGAAGTCGGCGAGCAACCAGCGCACCGAGCCGTCCGGCCAGCGCTCGAGGACCTGGGCGCCGGCGCCGTCGAGACCCACCTGCTGCTCGCCGCGAAGGGCGAGCGCGCCGCGCGCAAACGGGATCGCGACGCTGGTCGGCGCCTCGCGGCGCGCCACCCCGGCTGTTTCCACCACGGTCACGTCGACGGGGCCGGGCCCGGCGGCGCGTGCGGTCGCGCCGGCCAAGGCGGCAGTGAGCAGGAACGGTCCGAGCAGCCGCACGCACTCGTTGCGCTAGCACGGGTGGCCGAGGCCCGCAAAAGTGTCCCGTGCCGGTTTGCTTGCGAGCGCACAGAGCCTCCCGTAGAGTCCGCGCGTGGCGGCACGCACCTTTCTGGTCACCGGCGGCGCCGGATTCATCGGCTCGAACGTCGCCGAGGCGCTGGTGCGCCGCGGCGACCGCGTACGGGTGCTCGACAACTTCTGTACCGGCAAGCGGGAGAACCTGGCCGCCGCCGGCGACGTCGAGCTGATCGAAGGCGATCTGCGCGATCTCGCGGCGGTGGAGCGGGCAGTGCGCGGCGTGGAGGGGGTCTTCCACCAGGCGGCGTTGCGCTCGGTGCCGCGGTCGGTGGACGATCCCACCAGCACGAACGACGTCAACGTCGGCGGGACGCTCACGTTGCTGATGGCGTGCCGGCAGGCGGGCGTGCGGCGGGTGGTCTACGCCTCGTCCTCGTCTGCGTACGGCGACGACCCGACGCTGCCCAAGGTGGAGACGCTGCCGGCCAATCCAATCTCGCCGTACGCGGTGGCCAAGCTGGCGGCCGAGCACTACTGCCGCACCTTCGCCCGACTCTACGGGCTGGAGACGGTGAGCCTCCGCTACTTCAACGTGTTCGGGCCGCGCCAGGATCCCGAATCCAAGTATTCCGCGGTGATCCCGCGCTTCCTCGAGCAGGCGCTGCGGCACGAGCCGCTCGAGGTGCATGGCGACGGGCTCCAGTCGCGCGACTTCACGTACATCGACAACGTCGTGCAGGGAAACCTGCTGGCGATGGACGCGCCCGGCGTGTCGGGCGAGGTCTTCAACCTCGCCTGCGGCTCCCAGCATACGCTGCTCGCCATCGCCGACGCCATCGGCGCCTTTCTCGGGCGCACGCTGGAGCGCCGGCACGTGGCCCCCCGACCCGGCGACGTGCGCCACACCAAGGCCGACATCTCGAAGATCCAGCAGATGATGGGCTATCAGCCGACGGTGCTGTTCGACGAGGGCATGCGCCGCACGTGTACCTACTTCGTCGAGCGCTTCGGCTCGGGTCGCTGAGGCCGTGCACGGCATCGAACGGGAGGCCGAGGAGCTGCTGCGCTACCGGGCGGAGCTCGGCCGGCGGCTCGCCCGGGCCGGCGTGCAGGACGTCGGCAAGCTCGTGGATCTCTACCAGCGGCTGCGCGAGGCGGTGGCGGCGCTCAGCGCACAGGAGATCGAGTGGGCACGCGTCAAGACGGCGCGGCTGATCGCCGAGGTGGAAACGCTCGGCCGCCAGCTCGATCGGGTGCGGCAGTTGAAGGACCGGCTCGCGGGTTAGCCGGATGCCGCCTGCACGCACGCGCGTCGCGTACGTGATCGGGGAGCTGGGCAAGGGCGGGGCCGAGTACCAGCTCGTGGAGCTCCTGCGGCACCTCGACCGGCGGACGTGGGAGCCGCATCTCACCGTCCTCTCGGAGGGCGGCTACTGGGTGGACGAAGTGCGCCGGCTGGACGTCCCGGTGGTGGAGCTGCCGCGGCGGGGTGGCTACGATCTCACGCGCGTCGGCCGGCTCCGGCGTACGCTCTACGAGCTGGCGCCCGGCGTGCTCCACACCGTGCTGTGGTCAGCCAACTGCTATGGCCGGCTGGCCGCGCTCGGGCTCAGGATCCCCCGGGTGGTCACCGCCGAGCGCAACGTCATCGCGCGGCCGCGCTGGGAGATCGCGATCGAGCGCCTGCTCGATCCGCTGACGGACGTCTATCTGGTGAATGCCGCGGCGGTGGCGCGCGAGCTCGAGCGCCACGGGCTGCCCGCGCGCAAGATGCGTGTCGTGCACAACGGCGTCGACCTCTCGCGCTTCCCGCCGTTTTCCCTGGAGCGCGCGGCGGCGCGCGCCGCCGCCGGCTTTGCCCCCGAGCGGCGGCTCGTCGCCCAGGTCGGCCGGCTGGCCCCCCAGAAGGATTATCCGACGTACCTCCGTGCGGCGGCCACGGTCGCCGCGCGGCACCGCGACGTGGACTTCCTGGTGATCGGCGACGGCCCGGAGCGTGGCGATCTCGGACGCCTCGCCGGCGAGCTCGGCATCGCGGCGCGCGTGCGCTGGCTCGGGCTCCGCCATGACGTGCCGGCGCTCCTTGCCGGCGTCGACGTGCTGGTCTTGGCGTCACGTTACGAGGGGCTGCCGAACGTCGTGATCGAAGCGATGGCCAGCGGCGCCGCGGTGGTCGCGACCGACGTGGGCGGCTGCCGCGAGCTGGTCGAGCCGGGCACCCACGGCGTGCTGGTGGAGCCGGGGCGTCCGGAGACGATCGCCGAGGCCGTGTCTGCGCTGCTGGCCGACGAGGGCCGGCGCACGGCCATGGCGCGCGCCGCGCGGCGGCGGATCGAGGAGCAGTTCAGCATCGACGCCATGGTGCGGAATACCTGCGCGCTCTACACCGCGGAGACCGCCCCGTGACGTCCGCCACGCCGGCCCGGCCCATCCTCTACGTCATCCCCGCCTACCCGCCGCTCGGCTCCCAGCCGTTCGTCGTGAACGAGATGGTGGAGGTGGCGCGCAGCGGGCGGCCGCTCTTCGTCCTCGGGCTGCGCCCGGGGCCGCCGGAGCCGGTGCGGCACGGAACCTTCGAAGCGTTGCGGCCGACGGCGGTGCTGCCGGCGCGGCTCGTCGATGCGTCGACGCTCGGCCTCGCGGTGCTGGCGGCGCTGCGCTGGCCCGGCCGCACGCTGGCCGTGCTGGCGGGACTGCATCGCGCGGCCGGCGCCAACCCCTACGCACACCTGCGGCTCCTGGCGATCACGCCGAAGGCCCTGGCGGCGGCGTGGCGGCTGCGGCGCGCCGGCATCGCACACGTGCACGCGCATTTCGCCAGCACCACCGCGGACTGCGCGGCGATCGTCGCGCGCCTGCTGGGCGTCCCGTATTCGTTCACCGCCCACGCCTACGACATCTATTCGACCGACCTCCGCGTGCGGAACGACACGCTCGCCTGGAAAGCGCGGCACGCGGCGCGGGTGATCGCGATCAGCGACTACGGCGCGGGGGTGCTGCGCGCGCTGCTTCCCCCGGCAGAGCAGGGCCGCGTGCGCACCGTACGCGTGGGAATCCCGCTCGAACTCTTCCAGCCCGCGCCCTGGCCCGAGGACGGGGGAGCGCTTCGGCTGCTGAGCGTCGCGCGCTGGTGCGAAAAGAAGGGCCTCGACACGCTGCTCGACGCCTGCGCGCTGCTGCGCGAGCGGGGCGTCCTGTTCGAGTTGCGGCTGTTCGGCGACGGGCCCTTGCGCGAGGCCCTCACCGCGCAGTGGCGACGGCTCGGGCTCGCGGAGGCCGTCGAGCTCGGGGGACCGATCCCGCAGGAAGAGGTGGCGCGCCAGATGCGGGCCTGCCACGTCTTCGTGCTGCCGTGCCGCCGCGACCGCACGGGAGACATGGACGGCATCCCGACCGTCTTCATGGAGGCGATGGCGACGGGGCGTCCGGTCGTGAGCTGCGCCATCTCCGGCATCGGCGAGCTGGTGCGGCACGAGGAGACGGGGTTGCTCACGCGGCCGGACGACCCGGCCGCCGTCGCGGACGCGATCGCCCGCCTGGCCGCCGATCGTGGGCTTGCCCGGCGCCTCGGCGCGCGCGGCCGCGAGCTGGTCGAAGCGCAGCACGACCAGCGGCGCAACGCGCGCGCCGTGCTCGCGGTGCTCGCCGAGGACGCGTCCTAGCGCCGCGCGGTCGACCTCGGGCAGGACGGGTGGTAGGGTCGGCGGTCTCGATGAACGGTCCCGACGCGGTGGAGACGGTCCGGCTGTCGCATCGCTACGGCGAGCGCCGGGCGCTCCGCGAGGTGTCGCTGTCCATCCGGCGCGGCGAGGTGTTCGCGCTGCTCGGCCCGAACGGCGGCGGCAAGAGCACGCTCTTCCGCATCCTCTCGACGCTGCTGCGGCCGAGCGAAGGCGAGGCGCGCATTTTCGGGCACGACGTGGTGCGCGAGGCGGCAGCGGTGCGCCGCCGCATCGGCGTCGTCTTCCAGTCTCCCAGCCTGGACGCCAAGCTCACGGTGCTCGAGAACCTCCGCCACCACGGGGCGCTCTACGGGTGGAGCGGCAGTGCGCTGCGCGCCCGCGCCGACGAGCTGCTGGAGCGCTTCCGCTTGACCGAGCGGCGCGGCGAGCTGGTGGAGCGTCTCTCGGGCGGCCTGGCACGCCGCGCCGAGCTGGCGAAGGGACTCTTGCCGAAGCCCGAGGTGCTGCTGCTCGACGAGCCCAGCAGCAGCCTCGACCCCAGGGCGCGACGCGAGCTGAGCGAGTACCTGCTCGGGCTCCGCGCCAGCGACGGCGTCACCGTGGTGCTCACCACGCATCACCTCGAGGAGGCGGAACGCTGCGACCGGGTGGCGGTCATCGACGGGGGGCAGGTGATCGCCGTCGACACGCCCGAGGCGCTGAAGGCACGGGTCGGGGGCGACGTGGTGACCATCCGGGGCGCGGAGCCGCGGCTGCTCGGCGAGCGCATTCGCGAGCGCTTCGGGCTGACCCCGATGTACGTCGACGGCACGATCCGCCTCGAGCACGCGCGCGGCCACGAGCTGGTGCGCACGCTCGTCGACACGTTCGCCGACGCCGTGACGAGCGTCACCTTCGGCCGGCCGACGCTCGAGGACGCGTTCGTGCGGCTGACGGGCCACGCCCTGGACGGCGCGCGCGAGGGGGGCGGCGCGTGAGAGCGGTCGCGGCCTTGTGGCGGCGCGAGATCGTGCGTTTTCTCCGGCAGCGCAGCCGGGTGATCGGCTCGCTCGCGCAACCGGTGGTCTTCTGGCTGCTGCTCGGGGGAGGCCTGTCGGCGTCGTTCCGCCCGGGAGCCGCCGCATCGACGAGTTATCTCGAGTATTTCTACACCGGCTCGCTGGCGCTGGTCCTGCTGTTCACCGCCATCTTCGCCACCATCTCGGTCGTGGAGGACCGCCGCGGCGGGTTCCTGCAAGGCGTGCTGGTGGCGCCGGTGTCCCGGACCACCATCGTGCTCGGGCAGGCGCTCGGGGCCACCACGCTCGGCGTGGGGCAGGGGCTCCTCTTCGTCCTGCTGGCACCGCTCGCCGGCATCGCGCTCGGCGGCGCGATGCTCGCCGGCACGCTCGCCGCCTCGATGCTCGTCGCCTTCGGGCTGAGCAATATCGGCCTCGCGATCGCCTGGCGCATGGAGTCGACCCAGGGCTTCCACGCCATCATGAACCTCGTGCTGCTGCCCATCTGGTTCCTGTCGGGCGCCTTCTTCCCGCCCGCTGGACTGCCGGCGCCGCTGCGGGCGGTGATGGCGCTCGACCCGCTCACCTACGGCGTCGGGCTCCTGCGGCACGCACTCTACGCCGGCCATCCGGCGCGCACGGCGGAGCTGCCGTCGCTCGCGGTGTGTCTTGCCGTGAGCGCGGGCTTCGCGGCCGCCTCGCTGGCCGTGGCCACCGCGACGGCGCGCCGCAGCGGGGTGCTCTGAGCCGCTAGGACGCCGGCGCCTCGGCGCGCACCGCGCGCACGTCGGCCACCAGGCGGTCCAGCTCCTCGGGCATGCGCCCGTGGTAGTAGCCACGGATGCGCATGGCGGCGTCGACCAGGACGAACCGATCGCTGTGCGTGATCGGCTGGCTCGGGGGGCCGTCGTCGCCGAAGGCCACGTGGAAGCCGTCCTTCAGCAAGGACGCGATCGCCGCCCGCTCGCCGGTGAGGAAGACCCACTGCGCGTCCGCCCCGTGGCGCTCGGCGTAGCGGCGGAGCACGTCAGGGGTGTCGCGGGTCGGGTCGACGCTGATCGAGACGCGCTGCGGCCGCTCGGCGGGATCGAGCCGTCGATCGAGCGCCCGCATCTCGGCGGTGAGCGCGGGGCAGATGTCCGGGCAGGTCGTGAAGATGAAGTTGACGACCCAGACGCGTCCCGCGAGTTGCGCGGAGCCATAGGGGTCGCCGCTGCGTTCCACCAGCTCGAAGGGCGGGACGGTGCCGAGCACCGGCGGTGCGGACGGCCGGCCGCAGGCGACGGCGGCGACGGCGACGAGCATGCCCGCGACGAGACGAACGGTCGGCATCACCGCGACGGCTAGCGCGCGGCCTCGGTGCACGCAACCACGGTCCAGCACGCGGTTTGACAGCCCGGGACCCGCCCGCTAACCAAGGTTCGCCATGGAAGCGCTCCACCAGTTCATCGAGATCCTGGTGAAACCGGACAACATTCCGATCGCCGGGATGCTCGTGCTGGTCCTGTACTTCACGTATCTGTCGCTCCGGCAGGCGCTGCTGAACGATCGCCTGATCGAAGAAGGCCGCGAGGACGAGATCCTCAAGCACATGCAGAAGTAGCCGATGCCGTACACCATCATCGCCGAGAACTGCACGGGGTGTAGCGCCTGCGAGAAGCGCTGCCCGACCAAGGCGATCACCGGCGATCCGAAGAAGGCGTACTACATCGAGGCGCTCCAGTGCATCGATTGCGGCGCCTGCGGTGCGGTGTGTCCGGACGACGCTATCCTCGACACCTACGGGAACGTCACGAAGGTGCTGAAGCGGCAGGATCGGCCGATCGCCGTGGTCCATCCCGACAACTGCAACGGCTGCGGCGTCTGCGTCGACGTCTGTCCGTTCGACTGCATCTACCCGTCGCCGGAGAACACCGCCAACTATCTCGGCCGGGTCGAGGTGAACGAGCAGACCTGCGTCGGCTGCAAGCTCTGCGAGGAAGTGTGCGGCTGGGAAGGCATCTACATCATGCCCGGCAAGGAGAAGGTTCCTTTCCTCGAGTCGCTCGGCTACGAGGTCCCGGCCGGGGCCTGAGCGTCCGCCGGCTCAGCCGACGATCTTGTTGAGGGGATACTCGATGATCCCCACCGCCCCCGCGCGGAGCAGCTTGGGGATCAGATCGCGGGCGGCGGCCTCGGCGATCACGGTCTCCACCGACAGCCAGTCGCCGCCGTGGAGGTGCGCGATGGTGGGCGCGGTGAGCGCGGGCAGGAGGTCGACCACGGCCTGCAGGGAGGCGGGCGGCACGTTCATCTTGAGGCCGACCTGACCGTCGGCGCGCAGCGCGCCGGCCAGCATGAGGGTGACCTGCTGGATCTTCTCGCGCTTGCGCGGGTCGCTCCAGGCCGTGCGGTTGGCGATGATCTGCGGCACCGACTGGAAGAGCTCGCAGACGATGCGCAGCCCGTGCGCGCGCAGCGTGGAGCCGGTCTCGGTCACCTCGACGATCGCGTCGACCAGCCCCTCGGCGACCTTGGCCTCGGTGGCGCCCCACGAGAACTCGATCTGCACGTCGATGTTGTGCTCGGCGAACCAGCGCTTGGTGTAGCCGACGAGCTCGGTGGCGATGCGGCCCCCCCGGAGATCCTCGGGGCGCTGGACCTTCGAATCGCCCGCCACGACCAGCACCCAGCGGGTCGGCCGGAGGCTCGTCTTCGAGTAGACGAGCTCGCTCACCGTGTGGACGTCGGCGTCGTACTCGAGCACCCAGTCGCGGCCGGTGATGCCGGCGTCGAGCGTCCCGTTCTCGACGTAACGGGCGATCTCCTGCGCGCGCACCAGGAGACAGCGCAGCTCCGGGTCGTCGACGGTGGGAAAATAGCTGCGCTCGGAAACCGAGATCTTCCAGCCCGAGCGGCGAAAGATGTCGATCGTGGCGGCCTCGAGGCTGCCTTTCGGGATCCCGAACGTGAGCACGTGCATGGCAGGGGCGACCTAGCACGCACCCCGTGGGAACGCGAACCTGGTGGACGGCACCGGGGGCGTTCGCTAAACCGGCGCCATGAAGCTCGGGGACGTGGCGCGGCTGGTGGGGGGCGAGCTGCGCGGCGACGCGGCGGTCGAGATCAAGCGGGTCGCCGCGCTCGAGGACGCGGGCCCCGGGGCGCTCGCCTTCTACGCCGACACGCGCCATGCAGGGCTGCTCGCCAGCACGCGCGCAAGCGCGGTGCTGGTCGGGCCCGATGTCCCGCCACTTTCCTGTGCGACCATCGTGGTCCCGCACCCCTACGCGGCGTTCGTGCAGGTCGTGGAGGTGCTCCATCCGCGCCGGCGTCCCGCGCCCGGCATCCACCCGACGGCCGTCGTCGCTCGCAGCGCGCAGATCGGACCCGGCGCCGCGATCGGGCCGTGCGTGGTGATCGGCGAGCGGGTGCGTCTCGGGCGCAACGCGGTGTTGCACGCCGGGGTCGTCCTTTACGACGACGTCGTCGTCGGCGACGACTTCACCGCCCACGCGCGCGCCGTCGTCCGGGAGGGCTGCCGCATCGGGCATCGGGTGATCCTGCATGCGGGGGCGGTGATCGGCAGCGATGGCTTCGGCTACCTGCCCCTGCCGGACGGTCCGAAGGCCATCCCCCAGATCGGCGGCGTCGTGCTCGAGGACGACGTGGAGATCGGCGCCAACACGACGGTCGACCGGGCGGCGCTCGGCGACACCGTGGTCGAGCGCGGCGCCAAGATCGACAACCTGGTGATGGTCGCCCACGGCTGCCGCGTGGGTGCCGGCTCGCTGCTCGCCGGACAAGTCGGGCTTGCGGGGGGGACGGTCGTCGGCCGCGGCGTCATGCTGGGTGGGCAGGTGGGCTCGGCCGGGCACCTCACGATCGGCGACGGCGCACGAGTGGGGGCCAAGACCGGCATCAGCAGCAGTCTTCCCGCCGGGGGAACGTACGCCAGCGGCATTCCGGCCCTCGAAGTGCGCCTCTATCGGCGGCTGATCGCGGCATGGCGGCGTCTCCCCGAGCTGCGGCAGCGGGTGCGCCGCCTCGAGCGCCTGCAGGGGATCGAGCCGGAGGACGACAGCGACGGCTGAACCGGTTCCCTCTGACAAGGGGCCTCTTTGGCAAGGCGCCTCGCTCGATATAGGGTGGATGTCTCTGCAGCCTTCCCGTCCATGCGTATTCCCGTCGAACAGATCGAGGCCGCGCCGAAGCACCTGGCCTACGCCGAGGAATCGGCCGAGCTGAACCACCGGCTCGACGCCGGGCCGCACGATCTCACGGTGCGGGGTCCGCTGGCGGTGGACCTGACGTACTACCGGGCCGGGCTGGACGTCGTCTTCGAGGGCACGATCGACGGCGCGGGCGACGCGGTCTGTGCGCGCTGCGCCGAGGCGTTCTCGCTGCCGCTGTCGAGCCGCTTCCGGGTGGTGCTGAGCCCGCGCGCCGTCATGGAGCAGGACAGCCAGGAGCTGACGGCCGACGACCTGGGCTTCGGGTTCTACGACGGCGACGAGATCGAGGTCACGGCGCTGGTGCACGAGCACGCGCTGCTCTCCCTGCCCACGCGGCTGCTCTGTGCGGACGCGTGCCGCGGTCTCTGCCCGCAGTGCGGCGCCAACCTGAACGTGGCGGCCTGTGCGTGCTCGACCGAGCCGCAGCCGCCGCGCCTTGCCGTGCTGCGCGATCTGGTGCAAGCACGCCGGGGACAGAACTGAGGAGGATCGTTCATGGGATTGCCGAAGCGTCGGACCTCGTCCAGCAAGCGGGACAAGCGCCGCGCGCATGATGCGCTGACGGCGCCGCATTTCATCAGCTGCCCGCAGTGCGGCGAGCGTACGCTACGTCACCGGGTCTGCGCGCATTGCGGAACGTATCGGGGGCGGCAGACGATCGCGGCGAAGGACGCCTGACGCTGACCGGGGCCGTCATCTGCCTGTTTCCCGGGCAAGGGGCGCAGCGTGTCGGGATGGGACGCGAGCTCGTGCGCGAGTTCGCCTGTGCGCGCGCCGTGTTCGACGAGGTCGACGAGGCGCTCGGGACGGCGCTCTCGCGGCTTTGCTTCGAGGGCCCCGGCGAGACGCTCGAGCTCACCGAGAACGCGCAGCCCGCGCTGCTGGCCTGCAGCGTGGCCGCCTATCGCGCCGCGCGCGAGTGCTGCGCGCTGGAGCCCGTGGCGATGGCGGGCCACAGCCTCGGCGAGTGGAGCGCGCTGGTGGCCGCGGGCGCGCTCTCGCTGGCGGACGCGGCGCGCGGGGTGCGCGAGCGCGGCCGGCTCATGCAGGCCGCGGTGCCGGTCGGCGCCGGCGGCATGGCTGCCGTGATGGGGCTCGAGGCGCCTGAGGTCGAGGCGCTCTGCGCCGAGGCCGCTGCGGGCGAGGTGCTCGCCGCGGCCAATGTGAACGGCGCGGGGCAGGTCGTGGTGGCGGGGCACACGGCGGCGGTCGCGCGCCTGGTCGAGCTGGCGAAGGGGCGGCGTGCCAAGGTGCAGGTGCTGGCCGTGAGCGCGCCCTTTCATTGCGCACTGATGGCCCCGGCGGCCGACGGCGTCGCCCGCTTTCTCGCGGGCGTGACGCTCAGCGCGCCGACGGTTCCCGTCGTCACCAGCGTCGAAGGGCGCCCGGTGGACGGCCCCGACGACATCCGCCGGCTGCTGGCACGGCAGGTGACCGCGCCCGTCCGCTGGGAAGCCACCATGCGAACGCTTGCCGCCATGCCAGCCCGGCTCGCGGTCGAGCTTGGCGCCGGCCGCACGCTCGCGGGGCTCTGGAAGCGTACCGTCCCGGCGATCCCCGTGCTGCCGGTCGGCGAGCCCGCGGCCCTGGTCGCGCTGCGCGAGGCGCTGGCGTGACGGCACCGCTTGCCGGGCGGGTGGCGCTCGTCACCGGCGGCGGCCGCGGCATCGGCGCCGCGGTGGCGC
>DATMAZ010000143.1:0-19799 GCA_035559675.1 Candidatus Limnocylindria bacterium | reverse complement strand
CAGGTCGTCGCCCGCGCTGTTCGCGGGGAAGAGACCGAACACCGCGCGCGCCTCGAGCCGCTCGTGCGCGACGATGTCGGCCAGCAGCGCCTGGGCATCGGCGAACAGCCGGCGCGCCTCGGCCCCGCGCGCCGGGTCGTCGAGGACCGCCGGGTAGCGCCCCCGCAGCTCCCAGACATGGAAGAACGGCGTCCAGTCGATATACTCGACCAGCGCGGCCAGCGGGAGCGGCCGCAGCACGCGCACCCCGAGCCATTCCGGCCGGTCGATCGGGCAGGTGGCCCAGTCTACGGGCAGCCGGCGCGCCCGCGCCTCGGCCAGCGACAGGAGTGGCCGCTCGCTGCGGCGCGCGAACCCGGCGCGCCGCTGCGCCTGCTCGGCCGCGAGTTCCGCGGCGAACGCCGTGCGCGTCTCGGGGTTCAGCAGCCGCCCCACCACGCCGGCGACCCGTGACGCATCGGGCACATGGACGACGGGGTGCGGGTACTCGGGCGCGATCTTGAGCGCGGTGTGGGCGGCGCTCGTGGTAGCGCCCCCGATGAGCAGCGGCACGGTGAAGCCCGCCGCGCGGAGTTCCCGCGCGACATGGACCATCTCGTCGAGCGACGGCGTGATGAGGCCCGAGAGCCCGACCAGATCCGCCCGCTCGGCCACCGCGGTGTCGAGGATGCGCTCGCAGGGCACCATCACGCCGAGGTCGATCACCCGGTAGTTGTTGCAGCCGAGCACCACGCCCACGATGTTCTTGCCGATGTCGTGGACGTCGCCCTTCACGGTCGCCATGACGATCGTGCCCTGGGCATGCGCCGCCGGCTGTGTCGCCTTCTCGGCCTCGAGGAAGGGCTCGAGGTAGGCGACCGCCTTCTTCATGACGCGGGCGCTCTTCACCACCTGCGGCAGGAACATCTTGCCGGCGCCGAACAGGTCGCCCACGATCCGCATGCCGTTCATGAGCGGCCCCTCGATCACCGCGAGCGGGCGGCCGTAGCGCTGGCGCGCCTCCTCGGTGTCCGCCTCGATGAAGTCGAGCACGCCGTGGACGAGCGCGTGCGCCAGGCGGTCCTCGACCGAGGCGTCGCGCCAGGCGAGGTCCTGCTCCTTTTTCCGGACGTCTCCCTTCACCGTGGCGGCGAACTCGACGAGCCGCTCGGTGGCGTCGGGGCGGCGGTTGAAGATGACGTCCTCCACGTACCGCAGGAGATCGGGCGGGATGTCGTCGTAGACCATGAGCTGGCCCGCGTTGACGATGCCCATGTCCATGCCGGCCTGCTTGGCGTGGTACAGGAACGCCGAGTTGAGCGCCTCGCGGACCACGTTGTTGCCGCGAAACGCGAACGAAAGGTTGCTCACCCCGCCGCTCACGTGCGCGCCGGGGCACGTCGCCCGGATCTCGCGCGCGGCGTCGATGAAGGCGCGCGCGTAGTCCGCGTGCTCCTCGAGCCCCGTCGCCACAGCGAGCACGTTCGGGTCGAAGACGATGTCGACCGCCGGGAAGCCCACGCGCTCGGTGAGCAGCCGGTAGGCCCGCTGGCAGATCTCGACCTTCCTGGCAGCGGTGTCGGCCTGGCCCTGCTCGTCGAACGCCATCACGACCACCGCGGCGCCGTAGCGCCGCACGCGCCGGGCCTTCTCGAGGAAGTCCCGCTCGCCCTCCTTCAGCGAGATCGAGTTGACGATCCCCTTGCCCTGCACGCACTTGAGGCCCGCCTCGATCACCGACCACTTCGAGCTGTCGATCATGATCGGCACGCGCGCGATCTCGGGCTCGGCGGCGATGAGGTTCAGAAACGTCGTCATGGCGCGCTCGGAATCGAGCATACCCTCGTCCATGTTGACGTCGATCACGTTGGCGCCGCTGCGCACCTGCTCGAGCGCCACGTCGACGGCGGCGGCGAAGTTCCCCGCCTTCACCAGGCCCGCGAACTTCGCCGAGCCGGTCACGTTCGTGCGCTCGCCGATCATGATGAAGTTCGAGTCCGGCCGGATCTCCAGGCTCTCGAGGCCGCTCCAGTGCGCGTACGGCCGCGGCGCCGGCGGCCGCCGCGGCGGCACGCCGCGCACGGCGTCGGCGATGGCGCGGATGTGCTCCGGCGTGGTGCCGCAGCAGCCGCCGACCAGGTTCACGAGCCCGCTCTCCGCGAACTCCCGGATGAGCGCGGCGGTGTCCGGCGGCCGCTCGTCGTAGGCGCCGAACGCGTTCGGCAGCCCGGCATTGGGGTAGCAGGAGACGAAGGCCGGGGTGAGCGCCGCCAGCTCGGCGAGAAACGGCCGCATCTCGCGCGCGCCGAGCGAGCAGTTGATGCCGACCGTGAGCGCCCCGGCGTGCGCGATCGACGCGTGGAAGGCATCGATCGTCTGTCCCGAGAGCGTGCGCCCGCTCCGGTCGGTGATGGTGACCGAGATCATGATGGGCACGCGCGTGCCGCGCGCCTCGAACGCCTCGTCGATCGCCACCAGCGCCGCCTTGGCGTTGAGCGTGTCGAAGATGGTTTCGACGAGCAGCAGGTCCACGCCGCCGTCGAGGAGCCCGCGCACCTGCTCGGCATAGGCGCTCTTCACCTGGTCGAAGGTGACGGCCCGGAAGCCCGGGTCGTTCACGTCCGGGGAGAGCGAGAGCGTGCGGTTGAGCGGCCCCATCGCGCCGGCAACGAAGCGGGGACGCGCGGGTGTGGCGCGCGTCCAGGCGTCGGCCGCCTCGCGCGCGAGCCGCGCCGCGGCGACGTTCAGGTCGTAGACCACCGCCTCGAGCCCGTAGTCGCTTTGCGAGATCGCGGTGCTGTTGAAGGTATTGGTCTCGATCACGTCCGCGCCGGCGGCGAGGTACGCGCCGTGGATCTCCCGGATGACGTCGGGCCGCGTCAGCACGAGCACGTCGTTGTCGCCCTTCAGATCGCGCGGGTGATCCCGGAAGCGCTCGCCGCGGAAGTCCGCCTCGCCGAGCGCGTACCCCTGGATCATCGTGCCCATGGCGCCGTCGAGCAGGAGAATGCGCTCGGCGAGCAGCCGCCGCAGCACCGTGTCTACGGACGAGGCGCTCATCGCCGGCTCCGTCGCTCGGCCGGACGGTGCGCCACGGCCGTGACGATCTGGAAGTGCGGCTCGCGCCGCTCGCGGGACGTCACCTCGCAGCGCTCGACCACGAGGTCGGTGCGCGCCAGCAGGCGGCGGAGCGTCCCCGGCTTGAAGCCGGGGTGCACGTGGCCGTAGGCCGCGGTCACGTCGGCATGGTCATGGGCGTCGAGCGTGACGATCACCAGCCGCCCCCCGGGACGCAGCACGCGCGCCAGCTCCGCCACGGCCCGGCCGGGCTGCGGCACGCAGGCGAGCACGTTGTACAGCAGCACCTGGTCGAAGGACGCGTCCGGAGCCGGGATGGCCTCGACGTCGCCGACCAGGACGCGGACGTTCGGGGCGTCCCGCAAGCGGGCGCGTGCCGCCGCCGCCATGCGCGGATTGCGGTCGAGGCAGGTGACGCTGCGGGCCGAGCCGGCGAGCAGCCGCGCCACCGCGCCGTCGCCCGAGCCGGCGTCGAGCACGTCGCCCAGCTCGCAGAGCCCGAGCAGCCCCCGCGCCAGCGCTTCCCACGTGCGACCGGGCGAGTAGTGACGCTCCATCTCGCCGGCGACGGCGTCGGCCCACTGGGCCCCGCGATCGCGGGCGCGCAGCAGCGCTTCGCAGCGGCGGCGATCGGCCTCGAGCAGCGGGTCGTCGAGGTCGCGCGCCAGCACGGCCCAGGCGCGCGCGACCTCCTCTGGCAGCCCGCCCTCCCGCAGCGCGTAGCGCACCGACGCCCCGTCGCGCCGGTCGCGCAGCACGCCGGCGTCGCGCAGCCGGGCGAGGTGGGTGGAGACCCGCGATTGGCCGAGCTCGGTGATCTGCGTCAGCTCGGCCACCGACAGCTCGCGCTCGGCGAGCAACGCCAGGAGACGCACCCGGGTGGGGTCGCCCAGCAGGTGAAAGGCGTCGAGCGTGGCGGGGAGCGCAGCCATTATCAACCGATCAGGATTGGTTGATAATAGGCCAGCCCCGGGGCCGGGTCAACCGCGAGGCGCGGCGGGAAGCCCCTCAGGCCGTGGCAGGGGGTGGCGCCAGGCCGAGGAGCTTCCAGACGCGCACCGCCCCGCCCTCGTAGAGACCGAGCTCGGCGAGCAGGCTGCGGACCTTGGCGACGGCCTCCTGGGTGCGGGCCCGGTGCTCCGGATTGTGCGTGTACGCTTCGCGAATGACCTCCGGGGGGATCCCGTAGGTGCGCACGATCGTCGGCGAGGGCCGCATCATCATCTGCGACATGATGGCGAGGATGATCGGCGCCCGGCGGGAGAGAATGAAGCGCTTTACGCCCGAGAGCTGCGGCACGCGGCGGCGCAGGAAGTGGCGCGCGAAGCAGAGGTGGCGCGCCTCCTCCGTCACGTGGATCTGCATGATGCGGCGGATCAGCGGGTGCACGTCGCGTCCGCTCGCCAGCACGCGGCGCTGCACGTGGTCGATGGGATCCTCGCCGCCGAGCACGAAGACGAAGAACAGCTCGGGGAACGTCCGGCCGAAGCGCATCACCTGCGCTGCGCCGATCTTCTGCCACCACTGGAGCCCGCGCACCGGCAGCCCGGCCCGGCGCACGAACTCGGCGAACATGAGGCTGTGCTGGCCCTCTTCGATCACCTCGTGGTACGCGTAGCGGAACTCCGGCGCCCCGTGCGGCAGGCTCTGCGCGAAGTTGAGCAGCCCGCGCTGCAGCACCGACTCGAACTCGATGCCGATCTGCATGAACGTGCAGATCATGTGGAGGCCAATGCGGGAGCACACGCCAGGGGGTTGCGAACGGTACCAGGCGGTCCGGCCGAGCGGATCGTCTTGCGACAGGATCCAGCGCGAATCGTCCGGGTCGATGCGCATCTCGGGCGCGTCCCACGCGATGTCCGCGAAGGCGTCGTAGTGCTTTACCACGGACTGGTGGGAGAGCCGGGCGAGCAGCGCGGCGTAGTGTTCGTCGTCGAGGGCGGCGACACGCTCTTCTCTCGGTACGGCGAGCGCGTCGGCAATGGGGGTAGTGATCATGGGGTACCTCCTCGGGGCGGCGTCTCGTCGGCCACGAGCGGCATGACGAGCGCGGCCAGGCGTTTCAGCAGCTGGACGACCCGCTCGGCGGCGGCGTCGTCAGGAATGTGCAGGCGCTCGAGGGCAAGGCCGTCGAGCAGCGCGAAGGCGAAGCGCGGCGCCACGTCGAAGAACGGGTTCTGCGGGTCGCCCGGGAAGAGCCGGCGGAAGGTCTCGTCGACCATGAGGCCGAAGCGGTGCGTGAGGTCAGTCACCGGGCCGGCCAGCTCGGCGTCCGTCCGGGCGGCCACGGCGAGCTCGAGCCAGGCGAGAAAGGTCGGCCCCTTTACCATCGACCACAAAAGATCGATCGCCGCGTCGAGGCGGTGCGAGGGTCCGGCCGGCAGCTGCTCGATCGCGGCCAGGAACTCGGCGCGCCGGCGCTCGAAGAGCCGCCCGACCGCCTGGGTGACCAGCTCCACCTTGGTCGGAAAGTGATGAAGCTGCGCGCCCCGCGACACGCCGGCGCGGCGGGCGATTTCCGTGGTGGTCGTGCGCGCATATCCGAGCTCCTGGAGGCACACCAAGGTGGCATCGAGGAGCTGCGCCCGGGTGGCGGCGGAGCGTTCCGCCTGCGTTCTCCGGACTGCTGCGACCACCTGCGCCATCGCGGTTCTCTATACCTTTTCGAAAAGAAACAGTCAAGCCTGATTGTTTCCGCCTTGTGCCCCTGAAAAATCCAATTTTGGTTGACTCTCCGGGCACATGCCGCGTACAGCTTGAAGGCCGGCCGCTTCTAGCATCGGTGCACAGGCTTCAGTCGAATGGGGGAGGTAGGACGCTCATGAAGATCCACGTGTTGGCCCTCGCGGCGCTCGGCGCCTCGCTGTGGGGAGTTCAGGCGCAGGCAGCATGTCCAGGCGAGTGCCCGGTGCCGGGCACGGGCTCGCCCGCCACCGAGTGTATCGTCGAATGGACCGGCGTCACGCTCAACTACAAGCGCGTGCGCTGCACGGACGGCGACCTTGCCTGCGATCTCGACGGCGTGGCCAACGGCGTCTGCCGGTTCGAGCTGAGCGCCTGCCTCAACAACGCCGACTCGCGCTTCCCCGAATGCACACCGACCGACGTCGCCACCTTTACGCTCAAGCAGAAGCCGGTCGGCAGCAAGCGCTTCGACCCCCAGATCGCAGCGTTGCAGGCGGCAGTCGACGCACTCGGCCTCCCCACCGCCGCCTCGGTCTGCAGCGCCCCCCAGATCTTCACCGTCCCGCTCCGGGTAAGAAACACTGGCGCCTTCGCCCGCGGCAAGAAGAAGGTCCGGCAGGTCGCCACGACGACCGGCGGGCTCCGCGACGGCGATTCGATCAAGTTCCTCTGCGAGCCGTCGAGCGTCTTTCCCGGCCCGGCGACGCCGTATGCACGCGCCAAGCAGATCACGAGCCCGCTCGAGACCATCAAGGGGCCGCTCGGCCGCAGCCGGGTCGGCGACTACCTGCTCGTCAACGACAAGATCAAAGTCGCCATCCTGCGACCGGGCCGCCATGCCTACAACGCCATTGGCACCTACGGCGGCAACATCATCGACGCCGACCGGCATCACCTCGACGGCATCGACCGCGACAGCTTCGAAATTCTCGTCCCCGGGATCAACATCGAGAACACCGCGCACTACACGAGCGTGACCGTGCTCAACGACGGCACCGACAACAATCCCGCCGTGATCCGCGCCACCGGCGTCGACGACCTGCTCGACTTCATCAACGCCAGCAGCGTGCTCCGGGGCATGGGCCTCCCCTTCCCGGCCGGACAGGACGACACCGATCTGCCCGTCGTCATCCAGACCGATTACTCGCTCGCCCCGGGCGATTCGTTCGTAAAGATCGAGACCACGTATCTCAACACGAGCGGCAGCACGGTGACCACGTTCTTTGGCCAGTACCTGAACGGCTCCGGTGAGGTGGAGCTCTTCCAGCCCGCCTACGGCTTCGGTGAGCCGCTGATCACCGACCAGTGTCCACCGGCTTCCGAGGCTGTGCCGTGCATCACCGGAACCTGCAACCTCTGCAACTTCCTCGGATACAGCGGCGAGAACAGCGCCAAGGGCGTCTCGTATGGCTTCATCCACGCTCAAAACGACACCAGCAGCTTCGCGACCGACGGCGTGCAGGTCCCGCTGTTCGGGCGCAACGTCGCCCTCACGTTGATCGGCGCCCAGGGGCCGAACTTCACGCTTCAGCCAAACGGGATGGCGGGCGACGCCGTCACGCTCACGACCTACTTTGCGGTGGGCGATGGCACGATCGGCTCCATCGAGGACATTCGCAACCAGATCCAGGGCATCCTCACCGGGACGATCGCCGGTAAGGTGACCGACGCGAACGGTCCGGTCGAAGACGCCGACGTGGCCGTGATCGGTACCTCCTGGGCCGGTGGTCCCACGAGGAAGGTGGTGAACCACTTCCGCACGGCCGCCGACGGCAGCTACCGCGGCACGCTGCCGCCTGGGACCTACACCGTGATGGCGAACAAGGACGGCCGGCTCGCCGCCAGCCCGGCCTCGGCGTCCGTCGACATCACGGCCGGCGTCACGACCACGCAGAACTTCACGCTGCCGCTGCCGGGACGCATTCGCGTACTGGTCACCGACCAGGACGACAATCCGATCCCCGCCAAGGTCCAGCTCGTGGGCTTCGATGCGTCCCCCGATCCGGGCAGCACCGACACGGTGCTCATCATCAACGTCGCCACGGGCGTTTTCGGCGATTACTCGAGCAACAAGGACGGGCTACCGTTCGGCATCGCCGGCGCCTACTTCGCCGGCCGCGACGGCGACACCGGCGAGCAGGAGATCGAGCCCGGCGAGTACCAGGTGGCCGTGAGCCGCGGGACGCGCTACTCAGGCTTCACGCAGAACATCACGGTGACGGCGGGCGCGCTCACCACCGTAAACGCCAAAATCGCCGAGGTCGTGCCGACACCTGGCTACATCTCCGGCGACTGGCACGTGCATTCGATCAACAGCGCCGACTGCGAGGTCACCAACGAAGAGCGCGTGATGACGCAGCTCGCCGAGGGCAACGACTTCTTCACGCCGTCGGACCACGAGATGCGCATCGACTTCGCGCAGACGATCGCCAACCTCGGCGTGAGCGACCTGATCGGCACCGCGACCAGCGCCGAGATAACGACGTTCGACTACGGGCACTTCAACAGCTGGCCGGTGACGCCTGACCCGTCCCTGCAGAGCCTGGGCTCCGTCGACCACGGCGGCAGCGCGCCGCCTGGCGAGGATTTCCCCGCGTACGGCAACTTCAACCTGACGCCGGCCGAGATCTTTGCGGTCGCCCACGCCGACCCGCTGAACAATCTCATCCAGGTCAACCATATGAACAGCCACTTCGGAGCGGCCGGCCTCGGGGTCGACACCGGTCTCACGCCGCCGGTGTCCACCGTGGATCCCGCCATCCGGCGCCTGCCTGGGATGCCGGGCGACAACGTGTTCGACACCGGCTTCGATGCGCTCGAGGTCTGGATCGGCACGAACGGCCGTAACGGTTACGTAAGCGACTTTTTCGGCACCAACCTGGGCGACTGGGTGAACCTCATTAACCAGGGTATTCTCCGGACGGGCGTGGCCAGCTCGGACACGCACCAGCGGCTGAATACGCAGATGAACGCCCGCAGCTACGTTGCCTCCAGCGTCACCGATCCCGGCCACCTCGCCGCGCACGCGGAAACGCTCGCCGCCAACGTGGTCGAGGGCCGCGTGACGGGCACCAACGGTCCGTTCGTGGTCATCAATGCACAGGCCAACTGTGCGTCGAGCGGCGTCCAGACGGCCGGTCTCGGCATCGGCCAGCCCACGCTCATCTGTGACAACGAGGGCGCCATCGGCGGCAGCGTCGACGTTACCATCACCGTGAACAGCCCCGCCTGGGCCAAGTACGACACGGTCGAGCTCTACGTGAACAGCTCGACGCAGCTCTGGGACCACGACGCAAACAGCGGCACCCCGATGCGTTATCGTGCGCTCCCGGACGTGGTGTTGACGGCGCCCGGTGACTTCGCGGTCACGTCCATCAATGACTTCCCGAGCATCCCGGGCGCGACACACTGGACCTCCACCGTCAATCACACGCTCACCGGCCTCACCGGCGACGTGTGGATCATGGCGGTGGTGCGCGGCACCGACGGCGTGTCGGAGCCGCTCTTCCCGTTCTACCCGAACAGCATCACCCAGAGCGGCAACAACACGCTCGCCGACCTCACCGACGGCAACCTCGGCGAGTCGGGCATGACGGCACTGTCGTACACCAACCCGCTCTACGTCGACGTCGACGGTGGCGGGTGGACGCCACCGGGGGTAAGCATAGTGCCGTGATCCGACCCATCCGCTCGCTGTTCCCCGTGGCGGCGGGGCTGGGGGCGCTTGTGTGCGCCGCCAGCTCCGCCGTTGCGCATGAGGGGCCGGCGCCGCCGCGCCCCGCCCGGCCTGCGCAGCCCGCGCTCATCACCGGCGAGCCCGGGCCGTACGCCTCGAGCGGCATCCACTCGCTGCGCGATCTCGCGGACGGCCGGCGGCCCGTCGTGCTCGGCCGGGTCTCGCGCACCGACACGTACGACGCCGAGAAGCTGCTGGTCTATCGGCTGGCCGTCGAGCGCGTGCTGCGCGGCCCGGCGCTCGGACCCAGCGTGTCGATCGTCGACATTCGCGCCGGCCTCCCCCGCCCCCCGCTGCTCGCCGACGGCCAGCGTGCGGTGGTGATCCTGGAGGCGGCGCCGTCACTGTCCTATCTCAAGCAGCAGCTGCCCGGTGAGACGTCGCTGTTCCAGCTCGCCCACCGCCGCGACGGCCTGATCCCCATAACGGATGAGTCACAGGTGGATTCCGTGGTCACGGCGCTGGATGCCGCGGATCGCGTGCGCGACGCCACGGACGACGAGACGCGCACGCAGTTGCGCCGCACGCTCGCCTTCCAGCTGCTGGCCAGCGGCCAGCCCCGCCTGGTCGCCGACGGACTGCTCGAGCTGCGCCGCCTGCCCTCGGCGCTCGAGCTCACCTCCGAGGACGTTTCGACGCTCGGCCGCGTGCTGCGCGACACGACGATTCCCGCGCCCACCCGTATCGGCCTCATCCGGCTGCTCGGACAGCGCCGCTGGAACGGCGCCGCGGCGGCGCTCGAAGCGGTCGCGGTGGACCAGCCGGACGTGCTCGCCGCCCTGCTAGCGGCGCGCGCCGACCTCGGCACCCCGGTGACCCGGCGCGAGCTGGCGCCGTACCTGGCGAGCGAGGATCCCGCGGTGCAGGCGGCCGCCGTGACGGCGCTCGCCCGCAGCAGCGATCCCGCCGCGCTCGACGAGCTCGGCCGGTTCGCCGTGGCCGGCGGCGATCCCGCGGTGCGCGAGAGCGCGATCAAAGCGCTCGGCGAGTCCAAGCGTCCCGAGGCCGCCCGCTATCTGCGGCAGACGTTCGCCAGTCCGGATCCCGCCCTGATGCAGGCCTCCGGACGCGCGCTCCTCGAACTCGACGAGGCCGCCGGCAACGCCGCCTTCACCGATCTGGCGCTCACGGGGCAGACGGCCGACGTGCGCCGCTACGCCGCGCTGCTGCTGGTGATGACCCGCGGCCGCGATTCGCGCGCGGTGCAGCAGCTGCTGGCCCGCAATCCCGACCCGGAGGTCCGCCGCGTGCTCGAGCACGGCATCGAGCTGCGGGACGTCCACCACCAGCACGGCGACTGAGACCCGTCGCCCGACGTCGATTGTCGTCACGGATCGTGGCCCCCGGTCACCGGTAGCACGGCCGTGTGCCATGCAGGCGGCGAGGAGGTCCGATGACCCACGCCGTCCGCCGTGCACCTCGGACCCCGGCAGCGGTGCGCCCCGCGCCTGGATGAACCCGGCCAACGCGCAGTCCGGCACCGACGGCATGGCGCGCGCCGACACGGGCACGCTCAATGCCACCATCCCGACCAGCCGGGTCTCCGACTACCTCAAGTGCCAAGATTTCGGTTTCGCCATCCCCAACGGCAGCGTGATCGACGGCATCACCGTCGAGGTGGTCCGCCGCCGCTCGGCGAGCGGGCAGATCATCGCGGACGGCAGCGTCCGTCTGGTGCCGAGCAGCGGCACCATCGGCTCGGGGCTCGACCTGAAGCAGACGCCGTGTACCGCCGTCAACGACTGGATTACGACGTACAACACCACACGTACGGAGACGACACGCAGAAGTGGGGTATCGCGTGGGGCGCGTGCGCAGCGCTCAACGCGACCTGTGCGGCGCCTGGGTCCCCCTTCAACGTCAATCATCGGAACTTCGGGGTCGCGATCAGCGCCGAAGCCTGCAGCGGCACCGGCGCGGCCTGGATCGACCACGTGCGCGCCCGGATCTCGTACACGCCGCCGGCGTGCAACGGCGCAGCGTGGGGACCGATCACCGTGCAGAGCCCCGGCGCGCTCATCGTGGACAGCAACCTTGCGCGCCAGGCGGCGACGTACGTCATCCAGACCACCGTCCCGAACGGCAACGCCGGGTGCGCGCTCGTGGGGACGACGCAGATCCTGCTGACGTTCCCACCCACCACGGACACGACGACGCTGGATATGGCCAACCCCGGGTCGCTGAACGGTGTCGGCATCCCGCCGGCCAGCATTACGCGCCCCGGTGGGCCGAACACGCTGCAGTTCTCGCCTCCCGCAGGTGCCCTCGGCCCCTGCGCCGGGCAGAACTGCCTCCAGCCCGGTTCCGCATTCCAGCTCGTCCTCAACGGCATCACCAACCCCGCTGCCGCCGGCAGCTACACGTTCACGATCGTCGCCACGAATACGGCCAACGGCGCCTCGGGCACGTCGACGTCGCCGGCGTACACGATCATCGATCCCTGCCGCTCGAACGGCACCTTCTCGAATCCCTGGACGCCCCTCACCGTCGATGATCGGCAACCCGACCACGCCCGCCGCGGGGCAGACGCTGACGCTCCAGGCGACGAACACGGCCGACGGCGAAAGCGCCGTCACCACCTCGGCTCCGTACGCCGTCACCGCCTCCACCACGTGTGCGCCAGAGCTGGACTTCTACGTGCGCGACTGGACCACGAACGCCGCCTCCCACGACGTCGGCAACGAGCCGTCCAACGGCCCCGACTGGGCGCTCACCAGCGACGTCTGGAACCAGTACACGAACACGGCGCTCCCGCTGGTGAACGACTGGGTCCCGGGTAAGTACCCGACGAACACCGGCAGCAATTTCGCCTTCGCGCGGATCTCCCGGAAAACGACCAATTCGGCGCCGGCGTTCGGCCGGACCGTCCGGGCCGAGTTCTTCGCCGCGCCGTTCGGGGCTGGGCCGCAGTTCGGCTCGATCGGCCCGACCACGGTCGACCTGCAGCACGACTCGCCCAACACGTTCGTGAACATTCCCTGGAACCCGGGCAGCTTGCCCATCGTTGTGGGCAACCATCTCTGCCTCGCGGTCGAGATCGACTCGCCGAGCGATCCGGTGGTGAAGACGCCGGGGCAGGAGAGCATTGCTGGCGACGTGCCCGATGCGGCCTCGGCCGACCGCATCATGCGCAACAACAACCAGGCGCAGCGCAATCTCGAGCTGGTGAGCATGCCCAAAGACTTCCCGATCCCGCCGCCGCCACCACCGCCCGGCGACGGCGGCATGGGCGGCATGCGCCACTTCGCCGTGATCCACAATGCCGCGATCGAGACCCGTGACCTCACGCTGCGCGGCATCGACGCGGTGGTCGCGACCTTCCGCAAGGGCGAGCTGTCCCGAGACGCGGTGGGCATCGACCCCGCGCTCGCAGCGCTCCATGCCGCCCTCGACGCGCGCGACCCCGGGGCCGCCGCGGTGAGCCACCTGGCGCTGCTCGAGCGGCTGGACGGCGCGCAGACCATGGTGCTGCTCGCTCACGGCAATCCGCTCGACATCGTGCAGATGGTCCGCTGGCAGCACGCGCTCTACACGACGCGCCCCGTCCTCACCGCGATTCCGGCCGGAGCCGCGGTGGCGAAGCGCGCCGACGACTTCCTGCGCACGGCGGTCGCCAGCAAGCCCGACGGCAAGCGCTACGCGCGCTTGATCGGCGAGTCGATGCGGGACTTCCGCGCCACCACGGAGGCATTGCGGAAGCAGGGCATCCACCTCACGCCCGAGCTGGCGGAGCTGGAAAAGCGCGCGGGTGCCGGGCCCGCCGCGCTCGAGAAGGCGCACCGCGCGTTCCTGCTGGCGCTCGACGACTCGTCGGGCGACCGCTACGCGAAGAAGCGGTGACCGGCCGGCCCGTCGTCACGGGCGGGCGTGCAGCTCGAAGAACGTCATGATCCGCCGCGTGGCCGGGCGGGGCCAGATGTGGCCCTGCCCGGCTTCGCAGTACGTCACGTCGGCGCGGCAGCCGACGCCGATCGTGCAGTGCTGCTCGCGGCGCGTCCCGGTGCAGCCGTTGGTCGTCCGCCACCACTCGGCGGCCCCGCGCGCGAGCGCGGGGTCGACGACCCGGTCGCGCCCGCCGTGGATCAGTAGCACGGGGAGGACCCTGGCGTCGGTGCAGCCGGCAAGCGGCTTGGATCCGGCCACCGCCGCGATGCCCGCCAGGCGGTCGCCGAGCTCGCAGCCGAGCAGGTTGGCGAAGAAGCCGCCGTTCGACATGCCGGTGGCGTAGACGCGGCGCCGGTCGACGCACCACTCGCGCTCGAGCGCGTCCAGCAGCGCCCGCACGAACGCCACGTCGCGGGTCTGGCCCGGCGGCTCGAGGTTCCAGCCGCGCCCGGTGAACCCGCGCAGCTCGACGCCGTCGTATCCCTCGGGAAACGCGGCGATCGCCCCCGCGCGCAGCGCCGCACGCCCGAGCCCCGTCCATCGCCGGAGCGCGCCCGCCGCGCCACGGAAGCCATGGAAGGCGAGCACCACGGGCCGCGGCTCGTCGGTCGGGCCGGCCGGCACGTCGAGCAGATAGCTGCGCATCTCGCTGCCGACCTGGATGTCGCGCCGCACGCCGCGCAGCGCGGTGGCCTGCACGCCCGGCCGGCACCCGGGCGTGCCGCCGGGCCGCGAGGAGCCGCCGGACGTGCCGGCCTCGTCGGTTCGGCAGCCCGCCGCGAGCAACAGCACCAGGAGACCGCCGGCCGCAGCCTCCCGGCATCGCCTCATACGTCGACCTCGTCGACCCGCGGCGCGCGCGCCGTGATGAACTCGAAGCGCGGCGCCACGTCGCGGCCCATGAGCGTCTGGATCGTCCGGTCGGTCTCCTCGCGGTTGCGGATCGCCACCCGCAAGAGCGTGCGCCGCGCCGGATCGAGCGTCGTCTCCTTCAGCGTCGCCGGGTTCATCTCGCCGAGCCCCTTGAAGCGCTGCACCTGCACGCGGGCACGGTCGCCGTTCAGGCTCGCCAGCAGCGCCTCCTTGGCGGCTTCGTCGCGCGCCCAGTGGACGGTCTTGCCGACGTCGATCCGGTAAAGCGGCGGCTGCGCGATGTAGACGTACCCCTGCTCGATCAGCTGCGGCAGGTGGCGGAAGAAGAACGTCAGCAGCAGCGTGCAGATGTGGTTGCCGTCGGAGTCGGCGTCCATGAGCAGACAGATCTTGTGGTAGCGCAGCTTGCTGGCGTCGAAGTCCTTGCCGGCGCCGCAGCCGAGCGCCGAGATGATGTCGGTCAGCTCCTTGTTGTTGAGGATCTTGGACGACGACGCCTGCTCGGTGTTGAGCACCTTGCCGCGCAGCGGCAGGATCGCCTGGAAGGTGCGATCGCGGCCCTGCTTGGCGGAGCCGCCGGCGGAGTCGCCCTCGACGATGAACAGCTCGCACTCCGACGGGTCGGTCGACGAGCAGTCGGCGAGCTTGCCGGGCAGGTTCAAGCGGTGCGACACCGCACCCTTGCGCTGCACCTGCTGCGCCGCCGCGCGGGACGCGCTGCGCGCCTTGGCCGCCAGCACGACGCGTCCGGCCACCGCATCGCCCGCCGAGCGGTTGGCGTTCAGCATGTTCTCGAGCGCCGTGCGCACCACGCCGTCGATCACGGGCGTGACCTCGGCGTTGTTCAGCCGCTCCTTGGTCTGCCCCTGGAACTGCGGCTGCGAGATCTTCACCGCCAGGATGGCGACCAGCCCCTCGCGCACGTCCTCGGCGGTAATCGTGAGGCCGCGGGGCACCAGGTTGTGGGTCGTGAGATAGTTGCGGACCGCCTTGGTGAGTCCGGCCTTGAGCCCGTTCTCGTGCGCGCCGCCGGCCGTGGTGGGGATGCCGTTCACGTACGAGAAGACACGCTCGCTCGTGTCCTCCGTCCAGGCGAGCGCCACGTCGAGGTGCAGGCCGTCCTGGTCCTTGTGGATCGTGTAGACCTCGCCGCCGATCGGCAGCAGCTGCTGCTGGTTCACGATCTTCGACAGGAAGGCCTTGAGGCCGTCCTCGTACTGATAGCGGGCCGTGGTCCCGCTCGTCTCGTCGACGAACTCGATGGCGAGGCCGCCGTTCAGGTACGCCTTGGCCTCGAGCCGCTCGGCGATCAGCCGCGCGTCGAACCGGGTGCTCGGGAAGATGGTCGGGTCGGGCGTGAACGTGATCGTGGTGCCGGTGCCGCGCGCCGGACCGATCTTGCGCAGCGAGCCCGCGGGCTTCCCGCGCGAGAAGCTCTGCTCCCACTCGGCGCCGTCGCGCTTGACGCGCGCCACGAGCTTGGCCGAGAGCGCGTTCACCACCGAGGCGCCGACGCCGTGCAGCCCGCCGGAGTGGTAGTAGCTCTTGGCCTCGAACTTCCCGCCCGCGTGCAGCGTGGTGAGGATCAGCTCGAGCGCCGGCTTCTTGTACTGCGCGTGCTTGTCGACCGGGATGCCGCGCCCATTGTCGCTCACCGTGCAGGTCTGCCCGTCGGCGTGCAGCACGACGCGGATGCGGTCGGCGTGCCCGTTCATCGCCTCGTCGACCGAGTTGTCGACGATCTCCCACAGGAGATGATGCAGGCCGGCCGCGTCGACGCCGCCGATGTACATGCCCGGCCGCCGGCGCACCGGCTCCAGGCCCTCGAGCACCAGGATGTCCTTTGCGGTGTACGTCGCCGCCATCGACTACTCCTCCACCCTCCGGATCGCGGCGACCCCGCCGCGCTTCACCACCTTCTGGCCCTTGCCGGCGCGCCGCCCGGCCGGCACGTCCGCCACCGCGAGCTTGCGCTCGTTCCCCTCGGGCGTGACCGCGATGAACGCGTCTTTGTCGCCGAGCGCGAGGGCGCCGACGACGCGCTCCCCCTCGCCGGGCTTGAGCAGCGTCACGCCACGTCCCGGGCCCGAGAGCTCCGCCACGTCCGCCACCGGGAAGCGCAGCATCTTGCCGTTCGAGGCCGCCACCACCACGGTCTTCCCCAGGATCGGCTGCACCGAGACGACCTCGTCGCCGTCGGCCACGCGGGCGAGCCGGCGGCCCGCGCGCGTGGTCTCGCTCAGATCGGGCTGGGTGCGGAAGCCGAAGCCGCGCGCCGTGGCCACCAGCACGGGGGCACGTGCGGCAACATCGAGCCCGGGCAGCACCGCCTGCCCGGCCGGCGCCGCTGCGGGCGCGTCCGACGTGAGGTGGGCCGCCACCACGCGCTCGCCGTCGCCGAACTTGAGCAGCGACTGCACCGGCTCGCCGTAGCCCGTGGTGGCCGGCACGTCGGCCACCCGCATGACGTACAGGGAGCCGTGGGTCGAGTAGAGCACCAGGTGGTCGCGCGTCGACCCCACGAGCACCGTCTGCAGCGCGTCGCCCTCACGGAGCCGCGCCGACGACGGGTCCTTCAGCTCGCGGACGCGTCTCAGCCAGCCGTCGCGCGACAGCAACACCGTGGCGTCCTCGTGCACGATGTACGCCTCGGGATCGTACTCCAGCTCCTCGCCGCCGCCGATCCGCGTGCGCCGCTCGTCGCCGTATTGGTCCGCGACGCGCGCCAGGTCGTCGCGGATGAGCTTCCAGCGTCCCTTCGGGCTCTTCAGCAGCGCCTCGACCTCGCGCAGCCGCGCCCGCTTGCCGTCGCGCTCGTCGAGAATCTTCTGGATCTCCAGCCGCGCCAGCTGGTAGAGCCGGATCTCCAATATCGCATCGGCCTGCACCTGATCGAGCCGGAACGCCTTCATCAGGCCGTCGGCGGCCTCCTGCCGGGAGGCGGCCTTGCGGATGATGCGGATGGCGCGGTCGAGATCGTCGTAGATGCGGGCGAGCGCGTCGAGGATGTGGAGCCGCTCGCGCAGCTTGCCGCGCTCGTGCTCGAGGCGGCGCGTCACCACCGTCATGCGGTGGTCGAGGAAGTGGCGGCAGAGCTCGCGGAGCGTCACGCGCGCCGGCTGGCCCACGGCCGGATTCGCCGTGGGCACCAGGCACGTCAGGTTCACGTTGAAGTTCGTCTGCAGCGCGGTGTGCTTGTAGAGGTACGCCATCGCCGCTTCCGGCGACGCATCGGGCTTCAGCTCGAGCACGATGCGCACCTCGGTGGTCGACTCGTCGCGCACGTCGGTCACCAGCGGCAGCTTGCGGGCGATGATCTCGGCCGCGATGGCCTCTACCAGCTCCGCCTTGTTGACGGCGTACGGGATCGACGTGATCACGATCTGCTGCTTGCCGCGGGGGAGCCGCTCGACCGTGTACTCGCCGCGCAGCCGCACCGCGCCCTGCCCGCCTTCGTAGATCTGGCGCAGCTCCCGCTTGGCGTTGAGGATCTCGCCGCCGGTCGGGAAGTCCGGCCCCTTCACGTGCTTCAGCAGGCCCTTCACGTCGAGATCCGGCTCGTCGATCATCGCCGTGAGCGCCGCCACCACCTCCTTTAGGTTGTGCGGCGGGATGTTCGTCGCCATGCCGACGGCGATGCCCGTGGAGCCGTTGATCAGCAGCTGCGGCACGGCGGCCGGCAGCACCACGGGCTCTTCCCGCATGGCGTCGAAGGTGGGCCGGAAATCGACCGTGTCGGCGTTGAGGTCGGCCAGCAGCTCCTCGGCGATGGCCGTGAGCTTGGCCTCCGTGTAGCGATAGGCGGCCGCCCCGTCGCCATCGAGCGAGCCGAAGTTCCCCTCGCCGTGCACCAGCGGGTAGCGGAGCGAGAAGTCCTGGGCCATGCGGACCATGGCCTCGTAGGCCGCCTGGTCGCCGTGGGGGTGGTACTTGCCGATGACGTCGCCCACGACGCCCGCCGACTTGCGCGGCCGGCTGCCGGCGCGCAGCCCGAGGTCTTGCCACATGGCAAAGAGGATGCGCCGCTGGACGGGCTTCAGCCCGTCGCGCACGTCCGGCAGCGCTCGCGACGTGATGACGCTCAGCGCATAGCTGAGATACCGCTCCTCTGCTGCGGTCCGGAGATCTGTTTCCTGCTGCAGCGTGGCTGGGTGCCCCATCATCCCCTCCCCCGCCCTCTGGGTTCGCGGCATCTTAGCAGCCTCCACGGCGAACGCGAGGCCGATGGCGCAGCGCTGCACGACGCGAACGGTGCACGCACGGATGCACGATGCGGCTCGGCGCCGTGTCCGCGGAAAATCCAGAGCCGGCGTGGCGACCCCGCGGCTCTGCTGGCACCGGCGTTGCTCAGGGGATCTCGCGTGCAGATCGGGGATGCAGCAATGAATCTTCGATCTCGGTTCTCTCTCTGCCGTCGGGAATCTCGGGGCCTCGGTCGGGTGGCCGCCCTCTCTCGTGCCGCCGGCGGGCGCGTCGTGTCGCGTCCCGCGGCGGGCTGCGGCTGGTAGCCCGGCCGTGTGCCTGCGAGGCGCCGCGCCGGGCGCGTAATCGCGCGCCCGGCGCGGCCTGCGAGGCCCTTACGCTCGGCCGCCGCCCACCGGCGTCGTGAGCACGCGCGTGGGACGCCGGCGCTGCCGCTCGGGTGGCAGCGGCTGAGACCGCGGCGGCTGCCGCTCCACGCCGGCAGCCTCGCAGAGCTCGCGATAGCCCTCGAGGAGGTCGTCGGCGATCGGCGCGGGGTCGCCCACCAGCGCCGGGTCGGCGGTCACACCGATCGTCACCGTGTCGGCGTAGCTCAAGATCGCGAACGCGAGGCCGATGCCTTGCGCCAGGGGGACCAGCGGGACGAGCGTCTCCAGCCGCTGGCCCTGCACGTAGAGCGACACCGGCGGCCCGGGCACGTTCGTGCAGATGGTGTTGAACGGCGGCACCCAGATCGGCAGCTGCGCCAGCGGCACCTGGAGCGGCGCTGGCACCCATTCGATCAGCTCGAGGACGCGCCCCATCTTGCCGGCGAGCCCGCGCGCCTTCGTGCGCGCCATGCCGGCGCGCACCTGACGCAGGCGCTCGTACGGATCGTGGATGCCGACGGGGAGCGTGGCCACCATCATCGAGACGCGGTTGCCGAGCGCCAGGTGCTCCTCCTTGGAGCGCACGTTCACCGGGCACATGGCGCGCAGCTCGAGGCCGTCGGGGTCGATGCCGCGGCGCTGGAGGTCGCGCCGGAGCGCCGCGCTGATCACCGTGAGGATCGCGTCGTTCAGCGTCCCGCCGATGCGGTTCTTCACCGCCTTCAGCTCGTGCAGCCCGAGCGTGGCCCAGGCGATGCGGCGCAGCGTGCTCACGTGGCCGTTGTAGGGGGACGGCGGCACGCGGGCCGCGAGCACGCGAGCCACCTCGCCGAGCGCCTCCGCCAGCTCGCGGCCGGCGCGCAGCGTGCCGGCCGGATCGGTGACCATGTCCGTGAGCTGCCGGCCGAGCGCCACGGCCCGGCGGATGCCGTCTTCCGCGGCGCGCGCCACGCGCACGAGCCGACTCGGCAGCGGCGGCGCCGGTTCCATCG
>DATMAZ010000142.1:0-8477 GCA_035559675.1 Candidatus Limnocylindria bacterium | reverse complement strand
CCGCCGGCTCCGGCTGGTGGGACCGCGGCGGCCACGACCCGGCGACCGCCGCGGCTTCGCCGGCCGCACCGCGCGTACGGACCACGGCGTCCGCCGCCACGCCCGCGGCGCTGCGCGAGCTGCTCGACGCGATCGACCGGCGCACCGCGGCGCTCGATGCGCGCGAGGCCGCGCTCGAAGCGCGCACCGCCGCGCTCGAGACGCTGGAGCGATCGGTGGCCGACGCGCTCACCGGCCTCGAGGGGCGCGGCTGCGCCGCGAGGGCGAGTGCCGGCCGGCTGCGGGGTGGTGTCACGCGGATCTACGAGCAAATGCGCGCCGAGCAGGCCGCCGCGATTCTCGACCAGCTGGACGACGACACGCTGCGGGTCGTGTTCGCCGGCATGGATCCGCGGCGCTTCGGCGCGATCATGGCCGAGATGAGCCGCGAGCGCGCCGTGGCGTTCACACGCACCCTGGCGGCCGACTCTCTTCCCGGCGGCCCGGCCGGCGCGGCCGCCGCGGCGACGCTGGCGCGGCGCTAGGACGCCGAGCGGAAGCCTGCGAGGGCGAGGGCACAGCGACCGAGCGAGGTCGCGATGCCCACCGCCGCCGCGACCGCCGCGAGCGCCTCCTCGCGCACCCGATCGACCACCCCTGCTTCCTCGCGCTCAAAGCTGCGCGCCTGCTCGAGGCTCGCGACGCGCGCGTCGAGTTGGTCCACCCGGCCATGCACCGCGGATACCCCGTCGAAGGCCTGAGCCGCCGCCTGCGGCACATCGATGCGGAGCGCGTTCAGCGAGGTCTCGTTGTCGTTCACCCGTTGCTCCAGCCCGATCAGGCGGTCCCAGAGCGCCTCGCGGACGGCGCGCGTCTCGGCTTCGACGCCGGCGATCATCGACTCGATTCGCACGCCGAGGCCGGCTTCGGTTTCGGTCACGCGGCGGAGCACCTCGTCTCGCACCTGCCCCAGGGTTGCGCGGAGCGCGTCGAAATCCTTCAGCCGGCCTTCCAGGTCAGCAACGAGCGCCAGGGCCTGAGCCGCCCGTTCGCCGCCCGCGATCGCCAGACGCCGGGTCTCCTCGAGACCGCTCGCCAGCTGCGCGCGCGCCTCCGCCGCCGCGGCGGCCAGCACGCGCTGCACCTCCGCCGTCGATTGCGCCACCGCCGCTTTCGCCTGCTCGGTCGCCTGCTGCGCGGCCTGTCCGGCCAGGCGTGCGAGCTCGCTCCGCGTCTCGTCGACGACGGCGCGGAGCGCCGCGGTCTCGCTGGCCGCGACGGTCCGGCAGCGCGCCTCCACGGCGTCATCGAGACGCGCGAGGTCCGCCCGCAGCCCCTGCACCGCCGCCGCCAAGCTCCCGAGCTCGCTGCGCAGCGATTCGAGATCGCCTGTGGGTGACGCAGCTTGCACGGCGGCCGCCACCGACTCGAGGCGGGCCGCGAGCTGCTCCACTGCCATCTCCGTGCGCTGCATGCGGGCCGCGACGGCCTCGCGATCGGCATCGAGGCGGGCGGCGAGCGTGGCGATGGCCTCGCGATCGGGCTCGGCCGCGGGCTGCAGATTCTCATTCGTCATGACGCACGACTCCCTGCTCTCGGCCTCGGGGGCCGACTCGAGCGCAACGCGAACGATCGCCATCGACGACCCCGCCGCGGGTGGCACCGCAGCCGCCGGCGGTGCGGTCGGCTCCGGGGATGCGGCCGGTGCCGGCGAGGCGACCGGCGCCGGCTCTAAGGACGGCACCTCGGCCGACGCCGCCGCGGCGATCGGGGCTGCCGGCTCCGCCGGCGCCTCGGCATCGGGCGCGCCGTAGAGACGTTCCAGCATCTGCTGGACGACGGCGTGCGTGGTGACGAGGATGCGCGCCCGCCGGCCGCTGGCGAACTCGACCGTCTTTAGGGCTTCGAGGTCGAGCGGATTCGCGGTGGCGACCTCGAGCAGCTCCCCCTGGAGGCCGACCGGCGCCGTCCCGCAGCGGCTGGCGACGGCGGCGGGCAGCAGCGCCGCCACCCCCGGATCGACGACCTCGTCGATCTCGAGCAGCGGCAGCCGCAGTCGGACGGCCATCAGCTCGGCGAGCGCGGTCGGAGGGACGGCGTCCGCGATCAGCGCGAAGAGCGCGTCGTTGGACGGGGCCGGCTCCTCGACCGGGGCATCGGGAATGGTCGCGAGAATTCCCTCGCGCTCCAGAAAGCGCAGGAGCGCCCGCTGTCCCGCGGACCAGGTGCACGTCGTGCTCACCCCGCCATCCTCACCAACCACCGGCTTGCGGGGGCCCGCAGCCGGCGGTTCCCTCGACGCTGTCGGCAGATCCTCGCCCCCGCATGAAGCGTCAACCATTTGAACCGCGGTTGTGCAAGCGGGGGGGCTCGTTGGCTGGTGACACCTGTGCCGGATGGCGCAGCGTACGGCCATGAGCCCGCGACATAGAGAGCCCATGCAGCGCATCGTGGCGGCGGCCGTCGCGGGCGTGCTTTCGGGATGCGGCTGGCTGCCGCAGCTCAGCGTTCCGCAAGCCGAGCAGGCGGTGCGGGCGACCCATGGCGGGGCGAGCGTCTCCGCGTCCATCAGCACTGCGTCGAGAGCACACAGACGAGCTGCTGCGCTGCATGGAGCTCGCGGGCTACGTGTTCGTGCCGCGCACGCCGCCGTTTCCGGGCGAAGAGTGCTGGGCGCTACGAGAGGGCGGCAACGACGGCTCACCGCCGCCGCCGCACTGCTTCGAGCACCCGACCGACGCGCCACGCTGAACGCGCGCCGCCGCCGGCGTTCAGTCGTGTCGCTTGTACGGCAGCTCGCTCGGGATCATGAGGCGCGTCGCCGTGATCCACCACTTGCCCTGCTCGTGCAGCAGCACGCAGGTGAGGTGCCCGCGGCGCTCGGGCAGCTCGACGCCGTCGGGCGCGCGGATGCCGGAGACCGCGTAGCCGCCGTCGACCAGCGCCACGTCGCCGCTGATGAACCACACGTCCGCGATGCTGAGCTGAAGGTGGGTGTCCTTGAACGCGCCCTCGTGCTGGCGCTTGAACAGCGTGGCGACGGCGGTGCGGCCCTTCGCGGTGGCGCCGTCCGGCTCCATGTGGTCGCCGTCGATCGCCCACATCTCGGCGAGCGCGGCGTGATCGTGCCGGTTCCAGGCCTGCACGAACTGGGAGAACAGCGCGCGCACCGCCTTCTCGTTGGCGATGTCGGAGGCGATGCCTCCTTCGTTGCTCTGCGCCATGGCTGGCGGCGGAGCCGCAGCGAGCACCGAGAGCCCGAGGCCGGCGAGCGCTCCACGAATCCTCATGGGATCCTCCTTGGGGCGATACGAGCCCCCCGTATCCGTGCCCGGGTGCTACGGTCAAGCCGCCGTCGCGCTCCGTGGGCCGCGGCGAGCTATGGCCGTGCCGTGCCCCGGCGGAGCAGCGGCACGGCATCCGCGGCCTCCGGCGCGACCACCACCGTCATCCGGTCCCCGGCCCGCACCTCCGAGGCCGCCGTCGGCACAAGCTGCTGCCCGCCGCGGTGGATGGTCACCACGACGCACCCCGGGGGCAGCCCGAGGTCGCGTACCCGCTGGCCGTCGAACGGCGCGTTGGCCGCCACGGTGAGCTCTAGCAGCAACGCATCGTCGAGCGACGGGCGGTCCTGGCCGCGACGGAGATCGCGCTCGAGCAGCGCGTCGTAGATCGGGCGGTCGCCCAGGAAGTCGGCCACGCCGTAGGCCGTGAGACAGGCGACGAGCAGCGGGAGCACGAGCGCATAGTTGCCCGTCATCTCGACCACCAGCACGATGCCAGTGAGGGGGGCGCGCACGATGGCGCTGAAGTAGGCGGCCATGCCGACGACCGCGTACGTCTCCGCGTGCGCGACCGCCTGCGGCCAAAGCGCATGGGAGGCCAGCCCCACCGCCAGGCCGAGCTCGGAGCCGAGCACCAGGAGCGGAGCGAAGATGCCGCCCGGCGCCCCGCAGCCGTAGCTGATCATGGTGAGCAGGAAGCGGAGCACGAACAGGCCGGGCAGCGCGGCCAGCGAGGTCTCGCCCGCCAGCGCCTGCTCGACGAGCCGGTGGCCGCCGCCGAGCGCCTGCGGCACGAACCAACCGACCGCGCCCACGACTGCACCGGCGAGCGCGCCGGGCGCCCACGCCGGCCAGCGCCGAGCCGTCTCGAACAGATCGAGCGCCCCGACCAGCGCCCGATTGAAGGCGACGCCCAGCACGCCTGCCAGGGCGCCGAGCAGCAGCGCCACGGGCAGTCCCGCGATGGCGGGGATCGACTCCGTCGTCACGTGGTACACGGGCAGCTGCCCGTTCAGCAGGCGCGCTACGGTGTCGGCGGTGACCGACGCCACCAGCGTCGCGCTGAACACGGTGGGAGAGAAGTCCCGCTGCAGCTCCTCGAGCACGAACACGAGGCCGGACAGCGGCGCATTGAACGCCGCGGCGAGCCCGGCGCCGGCGCCCGCAGCGATCAAGGTCAGCCGCTCGCGCGCCGTGCACCGAACACACCGGCTCACCAGCTGGCCCAGCGCCCCGCCCATCTGGATGGTGGGGCCTTCGCGTCCGAGCGCCAGCCCGCTCCCGATGCCGACGATGCCGCCCGCGAACTTCACGAGCAGCACCCGGACGTCTCGCAGCCGTTGCAGGTGGTGCAGAACGCTCTCGATGTGCGGGATACCGCTGCCCCCTGCCTCCGGCGCGCCGCGACGGACCAGCCAGACGGCAAACGCGCCCCCCGCCGCGCCCAGCAGGATCGGCGCGAGCACACCCCACGGCGCGTACGCATGGGCGCGCTCGATGAAGACGTCGCGCCAGCGATCCGTCAGCGTGAGCAGCCGCATGAAGGCGACCGCCGTGAGCCCGCTCGCGATGCCGACCGCGATGGCACGCGGAAGCTGGCGGCGTCTGCGCTCGTGCGCGTGAAAGAAATCGCGCACCTCGCGCTGCACCATTCGCCGGGGAACCTCCTGCTCGGCCGCCACGCCGCGGGGCAGTGTGGCGCACGACGCGCAGGAAGTCACGATCCGGCGCCGCCGCGTCGATTCAGGGCGCGCGGCCGCCGGGCGGTTCGTCGCCGATGCGCTCCTGGTTGCGCCAGGTGTCGGTGCAGAGCGGGTGCGTGAACGGCGAGGCGCCGTCGGCCTTCGCGTAGGTGATGTCGTCGGACAGCGGGCCCGCGGGAGGATTCAGTTCCGCCCGGTCGCGGATGCGCTTGGCGATCTCGTGGTCGGTGCACGGCGTGCCGAACGCGTTGGCCGTGCAGGCCTCGGCCTTGGCGCTCGCCTGGCCGCCGGGCCAGGCGGCGGCGGGGTCGCCGGTCGAGACGACGACGGCGCAGAGCCGCCCGCTGTGATCGACGGTGGCCGCCCACTCCTTGCGGGTCTCGCTGGCATCATGCCCTCCTCTCGGGCTGACGTCTGCAAGACACTTACCGGGCGTCGCTCAGCACGGCGACGATGCGCACCGGCCCCCCGCTCCCGCCGCGGATCTTCATCGGCAGCGCGATCGCGGTGAAGCCGCGAGCCGGCAGCGGCTCGAGGTTGGCCACGTTCTCGAGCGCCGGGACCTCGTGCTCCGAGAGAAGCACGTGGGTCGCGAAGGTCGTCGACGGACCGTGGTCGATGCTGGGCGTGTCGATGCCGACGGCGCCGATGCGCCGCTCGACGGCGAGAAACCGGGCGGCATCGGGCGCGAGGCCGGGGAAGTGCAGCTTCGCGACCGCGGCCGCGCCGCGCTCGGCGGTGCCCATGTAGCGCACGCGGTCCGGCCAGAAGCGCCCGAAACCCGTGCGGAGAAAGACGATGGCGCCGCGCGGAATCTTGCCGTGCTGGCGCTCCCACGCCACGATGTCGTCCACGCGCACCTGATAGTCGCGGTCGCGCGCGCAGGCGTCGGTGACGTCGATCACCACCCCCGGCCCGATCAGCTGCGAGACCGGGATCGCGTCCACCGCCCGCCGGTCCTTGCCGAAGTGCACCGGCGCATCAAGGTGCGTGCCGCCGTGCTCCGGCGAGCAGAAGCGGTTGGCGGCGTAGTAGTAGCCCGCGGCGGTCACGCCATCGTGCTTTTTCTCGAGCACGAAGCCGGATTCCGTCGGCCAGTAGACCGTGTCCGCGTCGTAGGCGTGGCTGAGGTCGATCACCCGATCCGCCGCCGCCGGGGCGGCGGCGAGCAGCAGGGCCGAGGCGAGAAGGCGCATCATGCCGCTATTGTACCCGGATCCGCTCGCGCTCGTAGCGTCCGGCACGCTCCGGCACGGGCATCCGCAGCCGCTGCCTCCACCTCCTCTCGCGCGCCTTGACCCGCGGAGTGCGTCCCATGCAACGAGGCAACGGCCTGACAACCGCGACGGGATTCTGACCTGCGTGGGATGCCCCGAGTCCGTCGAGCGGCACGTGCGGGGACACCGGAGCTCACCCAGCGTCGAAAAAATGCTGCTCGCGAGCGTGAAAGTCGCCGCGTCATGTGCGCGGCGGCCCGGCATAGCCGTTGCAAAGATCGCGGGATGCCTTCGCTCGAACCCACCGCCCCGCCCAGCCGGAAGCGCGCCCCCGAGCCCGACCCGATCGCAGAGAAGATCCAGGCCCGTCTCGCCGAGCTGCGCGCCTCGGAGGTGAATCCGGAGGACGCGGTGGAGCAAGGCCTGCTCGCCATCCTGGAGACCACCGACGTCGCGGCCGGTGCGATCTGCCTCTACGATCCGCGCCAGCAGATCCTCCGGCTCGCCGCCGAGCGCGGGCTCTCGGACCAGGGCTGCCGCAGCCTGCGGCACATCCGCCGCGGCTACGCCGGCGCCTGGGACATGCCGCTGCAGAGTCTCAGCAACCGCCGCGTCTATCTGATCGAGAACGCGTCCCAAAACCGCTACGTCCCGCCGCTCATCGACGAGCAGGAAAAGATGCGGACGGTGCTCTGCCTGCCGCTGCTCACCGGCAACACGCCGGTCGGCAGCCTGATCATCGTCTCGACCGCCCGCAAGCCGTTCAGCGACCAGGACGTGGTCCGCCTCGAGGCGCCGGGGCGCGAGCTGGCCATCATCATCGAGTCGGCACGCGCGCGGGCGCGGCAGGCCGAGCGCGCCGCGACGACCGCGCCACCTCCCGACCAGCCATACCGGGCTCGCAGCAACGCCGAGAACCTGATCGGGCAGCGCTTCAACCCGGACCAGGAGCTGATCAACGCCCGCCAGCTCGCGGCCGACTGGGAGCGCAAGCACCAGGAGCTCGCCGGCGAGCTGGCCGCCGCCACCGCCCGCGAGCAGCGCCTGCGGGACGAGCTCACCGCCGCCGCCGAGCGCTTGCAGGAGTTCTCGCAAAGCACGCGCGGCAGGAACACGAAGGACGAGGCCGCGCACCTCGCGCAGAACGCGCGCCTGCAGGCGAGCCTGGCCGAGGCGGAAGCGATCGCCGCGCGCGAGCGCATGCGGGCTGCGGAGTGCGAGCGCAAGCTCGCGGAGATGGCCGAGCTACTCTCGAGCGCCACCGCCCGCGAGGAGGCGCTGCGGCAGCTCGCCGAGAAGGAGCACGGTGACGGCGATCCGGCGCGCCGCAAGGAGTTCATCGACCAGTCGCTCGAGATCGCGCGGCTGAATGCCCGGCTGGCCGACGCCGAGGCGGCGCTCACGCAGGCGCGCAACCAGGCCGCGGCCAACGCCGGTGCGGCTGCGGCGGCCGCCGAGCTGGCCGAGGCCCGCGAGCAGCTCGCCGCCCGTGAGCAGGCGCTCGAGGCGTCGCGCGCGGAGCTCGAGTCGAAGCTTCAGGCGCAGCAGGCCGCCTTCGACGCCCAGCGCGAGCGGCTCGAGGCACGCGCCGCCGAGCTCGAGGCGTCGCTCGCGGAGGCCCGCCAGACGGCACAGACGGTCGAGAGCGAGCTCGCGGCGGTGCGGGCGCGCGAGCAGGCGCTCGCGGAGGAGCTCGAAGCCGCCACCGCGCAGTACAAGCGGCTGCTCAGCGAAGCGGAGGAACGCGAGCGCCAGCGCGAGCAGGCCCGCAGCGGCGAGGTGGCACAGCTCCAGAGCGCGCTGCACGACGCGAACGAGGCGGTGCAGCGGGCCAACGAGCGGCTTGCGGCGCTCGAGCAACGCTACCAGGACGTGGCCGGCCAGCTGGCGGCCACCAGCACCCGCGAGCAGGCGCTGCGCGAGGAGCTGGAGAGCAGTGCGCGCGCCCAGCAGGCCCGCACCATCGAGCTCGAGGCCCTGCTCGAGCACGAGCGGTCGCTCGTGGCCGACTGGCAGCGCAAGCACCAGGAGCTCGACGCCGAGTACCGCCAGGCCATGGAGCGCGAGCGCCAGCGGCTGGCCGAAGATCTCCGCCGCGACGAGACGACCGCCGCCGAGGAGCTCGACATCGAGCTGCGGCAGCTCCGCGAGCGTCTCGCCGAGGTGGAGGCCAACGCCGCACGCGACGCCGGCCGCGCCGCCGACTGGGAGGAGCGCTGCGCCACGCTCACGAGCCAGCTCGACGACGTGGTCGCCCGCAATGCGGTGATCGATCGCGAGCTCGGCGAGCTGCG
>DATMAZ010000141.1:0-2273 GCA_035559675.1 Candidatus Limnocylindria bacterium | reverse complement strand
GCGGGGCGCACCTCCGGCACCAGGGCCGCCAGCGCCGCCGACGCCAGCGCGAACGCCACCGCCGTGAGAAAGAAGGCGGAGTAGCCGGCGCGCTGGATCACGATCTCGCCCGTGAACGGGCCGATGCCGTTGGCCGCGATGCCGGCCATGCCGAAGATGGCGATGCCCTCGGCTCGTCGGGTGGGGGGCACGAGGTCGTTCGCGTAGGTGAAGTAGGTCGCGAACATGGCGCCGCCCACGATCGCGTGCACCACGGTCCACACGAAGAGCCAGGGGCCGAGCGTGGTCACCCAGAGAAAGGGCGTCCAGGTGAGCGCGTTGGCGAGGCTCCCGGCGACCAGCATGCGGCGATGGCCGACGCGGTCGAGCAGCGCGCCCACGAGCGGGCGCGCGAGCACGCTCGTCGCGGTCGCCACCCCGAGCAGCACGCCGACCGTGGCGTCGCTGCCGCCGAGCGCGTGCACGTAGAGCGGCAGCAGGAACCACATGGCGAGGCTGAGCGCCCCCACCAGATGGATGATGCACGCGGTGACGAACGCCCGGGTGTAGAGCGGGCGGCTCACTCTTCCAGCGACGGGGCCAGCACTTCACGGCCCCGTGCGCCGAGCGGCGCGGAGACCACGCCCTCTCGCTCCATCCGTTCGATCATGCGCGCGGCCCGATTGTAGCCCACGCGCAAGCGGCGCTGCAGCCACGAGATGGAGGCCTGGCGGTGCTCGGTGACGAGCCGCACCGCCATGTCGTACATCTCGTCCGACAGGTCCTCCTCGTCCTCGGGCGCCTCGTCGTCGGCGCTCTCGTCCTCGAGCAGCGCCATGTCGTACTGCGGCTGCTCCTGGCGCTTGATGAAGTCGACGACGCGATGCACCTCCTCGTCGGACACGAAGGCGCCATGGAGCCGCTGCACGCGCGCCGTCCCCGGCGGCAGGAACAGCATGTCGCCCTGGCCGAGCAGCCGCTCGGCGCCGATCGCGTCGAGGATCGTGCGGGAATCGGTGCGCGAGGTCACCTGGAACGAGATGCGCGCCGGGAAGTTGGCCTTGATGAGGCCGGTGATGACGTCCACCGAGGGCCGCTGCGTAGCGAGGATCAGGTGGATGCCCGCCGCGCGCGCCTTCTGGGCGAGCCGGGTGATCGATTCCTCGATCTCCCGGCCGACCGTCATCATGAGGTCGGCGAGCTCGTCGATGATGACGACGATGCGCGGCAGATGGCGGTGGTTGAGGCCGCCCTGCGGCGCCGGCGCGGGCGCCACGTCGAGCTCCTCCTCGCCGTCGGCGTCGGGCTCGTCGTCGGCCGGCTCGGGCGGCGGCATCTGCGCGATCAGGCGGTTGTAGCTGTCGATGTTGCGCACGCCCTTGGCGTGCAGCAGCTGGTAGCGCTCGTCCATCTCGCGCAGCATGTTGTTGAGCGCCGCAGCGGCCTTCCGCGGATCGGTCACGACCGGCACCAGGAGATGCGGGATGTTCTCGTAGGTCGAGAGCTCCAGCATCTTCGGGTCGATCATGATCATGCGCACGTCCCGCGGGCTGCTCTTGAACAGGATCGACAGGATCATGGCGTTCATCGACACCGACTTGCCGGTGCCGGTGGCGCCCGCGATCAGCAGATGCGGCATGCGGCCGAGGTCGGAGGTGACGGCGTTGCCGGTCGTGTCCTTGCCGAGCGCCAGCGCGAGATGCGATTCGGCGTTGCGGTAGGCGTCGGCCTCGAGCAGCTCGCGGATGTAGACCGTCTCGCGGCGCGGGTTGGACACCTCGATGCCGACCACGGGCTTGCCGGGAATGGGGGCGAGGATGCGGACCGACGCCGCGCGCAGCGCCATGGCGAGGTCGTCCGCCAGGCCGACGATGCGGCTCACCTTCACCCCGGGCGCCGGCTCGAACTCGAAGGTCGTGATGACCGGCCCCGGCCGTACGGCGACCACACGGCCCGCCACGCCGAAATCGGCGAGCTTGGTCTCGAGGATGCGCGAGCTCGCGAGCAGCGCCGCCTCGTCGAGCGGCTCCTCGCGGCGCTTGGGCTCGTCGAGCAGGGACACCGTCGGGAGCCGATAGCGGTCGGTGGCGAACAGCTCCTCCTGGCCTTCGACGCGCTTGCCGCGCTCGCGGCGCGACGGCGCCGCACGCTTCTCGGGCTTCTCCGGCTCGCGGATGATGGGCGGCACCACGACCTCGCGCGGCGGATCGGGATCGACCACGTCGTCGAGCAGGAGCCGGACGGGCGCTTCGCGCCGCCGGGGGAGCGCGCGGGCGGCCGTGCGCGTCCGTCCC
>DATMAZ010000140.1:0-19953 GCA_035559675.1 Candidatus Limnocylindria bacterium | reverse complement strand
TAGGAACGCCCGTTCGCCAGGTTGAGCTTGCCATGCACGCCCGTTCATGGCCCGCCATGCCGGTCTCCACGGCGTGCGGCAATTGACGATGTGCCAGTGTGCCGCCACTGTGCGGCCTAATGCGCCCCGCGCGGCACATCGACGGAGTGAATGCGGAGACCCTGGCCGCGTGGTTCTCGGGCATCGGCGAGCCGCGATACCGGGCATCGCAGGTGCTTCGTTGGGTGCATGCGGCTGGCGCGCGGTCGTTTTCCGGCATGTCGAACTTGAGTCAAGCCCTTCGCGACCGTCTCGCGGAGGCGTTCACCTTCGCCGAGCTCGGCGAGCCGGAGGTCGTGCGGTCGCGTGACACCACGACGAAGCTTCTCTTCCGCCTTCCGCCCGGCCGCGGCGGCGCCCCGGCTCTGGCCGAGAGCGTGCTGATCCCGGATCTCGCGCGCACGCCCGGCTCGCGCCCGCGGCTCACGCTCTGCGTCTCGAGCCAGGCGGGCTGCGGCATGGGCTGCACGTTCTGCGCGACGGCACGGCTTGGCCTGGTGCGGAATCTGGACGCCGCCGAGATCGTCGGCCAGGTGCGGGTTGCCATGGCGTTGGCGGCGCCCGAGGCGGTCACCAACATCGTCTTCATGGGGATGGGCGAGCCGCTCGCCAACTACGACGCCGTGGTGACCGCGCTGCGCATCCTCACCGCCGACTGGGGCTTCGGCATCTCGCCGCGGCGGATCACCGTGTCGACGGTCGGCCTGGCCCCGCAGATCGCCCCGTTCGTCGCGGAGACGCGCGTCAACCTCGCCGTCTCGCTGCACGCCACCACCGACGCGCAGCGCGCGCGGCTCGTGCCGGTCGCCGACCGCTGGCCGCTCGCGGACCTGCTCGCCGCCTGCCGGGCGGTTCCGCTGGCCCGCCGCCGCCGCATCACCTTCGAGTACGTCATGCTGGCGGGGGAGAACGACACCGACGCCGATGCTGAGCGGCTCGTCGGCTTGCTCCACGGGCTCCGGGCCAAGGTGAACCTGATCCCGTTCAACCCCTTTCCGGGGACGCGCTTCGCCTCGAGCCCGCCGCAGCGCATCGAGCGGTTCCGCGCGCACCTCCACCGCCACGGCGTGAGCGCCACGGTGCGCGCCAGCCGCGGCGAGGACATTCAAGCCGCCTGCGGCCAGCTCGCCGGCGTCCGGTCGGCCGCCTGACGTGCCGGGCATCGGCGTCATCGTCAACCCGCACGCCCGCGGGAACCGCCGCGACCCGGCGGCCCGCGTGACGCGCATGGAGCGCATCGTCGACGGCCACGGGGTCGTGCGCGCCACGCCCTCGCTCGAGGCCATCACCGACGTGGTGCGGGAGTTCCGCGAACGCGGCGTCGACATCCTCGGCATCTGCGGCGGGGACGGCAGCGATCACTGCACGCTCACCGCCGTGGACCAGGTGTACGGCAGCGCGCCCTGGCCGCTGCTGCTGCCGCTGCGCGCCGGCACGATCAACTACATCGCCGACGACATCGGCGGCCGCCGCGGCACCCCCGAGCAGGTGCTGCAACGGGTGGTGCACGCCCACAAGCGGGGCCATCCCCACGTCACCACCGAGCGCGACGTGCTGCGCGTCAACGGCGAGCAGCTCGGATTCGTGCTGTCGTTCGGCACGGCGGTGAACTTTCTCCGGGTCTACTATGCGCGGGAGACGCAGGGGCCGGTGTGGGCGGCCCGCCTGCTCGGCCGCGCCATCGTCTCGGCCATGCTCGGGACGCACCTCGCCCGCTCGATCTTCCAGGCGGTCGAGGCCGACATCATCTGCGACGACGAGGTACTGCCGTTTCGGCAGTTCACCTTCTTCTTCGCCGGCACCGTGCGCCACGTGGCTCTCGGCTTCCAGCCGACCTATCTCGGGGATCGCAAGCGCGGCTTCTGCCACGTGCTCGGCGGCCCCATCGCCGCCCGGCGGCTGGTGCGCTACGCCGTGCGGGTGCACCGCGGCTTTCCCACCAACGACCCGCAGCTCTACGACAACCTCTGCCGCCGCTTCACCATCCGCTTCGCGCGCCCGTCGCACTACATGCTCGACGGCGACGTGCTCGGCCCGACCGACCGGCTCGACGTGGACGTGTATCGGCGTTTGACATTCGTGAAAGAGTAGGGGCGTTCAAGGCGGCCGATGGAAGCGACGCTCGGCGTGATCGGCGGCAGCGGCCTCTACGAGCTCCCCGGGCTCGAGCGCGTCGAGCGCGTGCGCCTGGAGACGCCCTTCGGCGCGCCGTCCGACGAGTACGTGATCGGGTATCTCGGCGGCGTCCGCCTCGCGTTTCTGCCGCGGCACGGCCGCGGCCACCGGCTGCTGCCCTCGGAGCTGCCGTTTCGCGCCAATCTCTGGGGGCTCAAATCGCTCGGCGCCGAGTGGGTGCTGGCCGTGAGCGCAGTCGGGAGTCTCCGCGAGGAGATCGCGCCGGGGCACGTGGTCGTGCCCGACCAGTTCATCGACCGCACGCGCGGTCGCACGCGCGAGAGCACGTTTTTCGGCGAGGGCGTGGTGGCCCACGTGCAGTTCGCCGATCCGTTCTGTCCCGCGCTCTCCGCGGCGCTCGCCGGCGCGGCCGCCGCCAGCGGCGCCACCGTGCACACCGGCGGGACGTACGTCTGCATGGAGGGGCCGCAGTTCTCGACCCGCGCGGAGTCGCAGCTCTACCGCACCTGGGGCGCGGCCGTGATCGGCATGACGAACCTGCAGGAGGCCAAGCTCGCCCGCGAGGCCGAGCTGTGCTTCGCCACGCTGGCGCTGGCCACCGATTACGACTGCTGGCGCAGCGGGCACGCCGACGTGCAGATCGACGAGATCCTGCGCGTGATCGCGGCCAACGCCGATCTCGCCCGCCGGACGGTCGCAACGCTCGCGGGCCGGCTGCCGGACCGCCGCGGCTGCCGCTGCGCCGAGGCGCTGCGCGATGCGATCGTCACCGATCGCACGACCATGCCGGAGGCCACGCGGCGCACGCTCGCGCTCATTGCGGGGAAGTATCTATGAGGGACTCCATCGCGGTCATCGGCTCGGTCGCCTTCGACACGCTCGAGACGCCGCACGGGCGCGCCGACCACGAGCTCGGCGGCTCCGCCGTGCACTTCGCCGTGGCGGCGAGCTTCTTCGCGCCCGTGCACCTGGTGGCGCCCGTGGGCCACGACTTTCCCGCCGAGGCGCGCGCGTACCTGGCGGGGCGGGGGATCGACTGCTCCGGCCTCGAGACCCGGCCCGGCAAGACGTTTCGCTGGCACGGCCGCTATCACGAGGACATGAACCGGCGGGACACGCTGCACCTCGATCTCGGCGTGTTTGCGGACTTCGTGCCGGCGCTGTCGCCGGCGGTGCGGGAGGCCCGCTACGTGTTCCTCGGCAACATCGATCCGACGCTCCAGGCCCGGGTGCTGGCGCAGTTCGCCTCTCCGGTGCTGGTCGGGCTCGACACCATGAACCACTGGATCGCCGAGGCGCGGCCGGCGCTCGAGGCGATCCTGCCCCGGGTGGACCTGCTCGTGATCAACGACCAGGAGGCGGCCGAGCTGTCGGGCGAGACCAACGTCTCGCGCGCGGCCCGGCGCATCCTGGCGCTCGGCGCGCGCGCGGTGCTGGTGAAGCGGGGGGAGTACGGGGCCATTCTCTTCTCCCCCGACTCGGTGTTCGCCGTGCCGGCGTTCCCGCTCGAGCAGGTCTTCGACCCCACGGGCGCCGGCGACACCTTCGCCGGGGGGCTCGTCGGGTACCTGGCGGCGAACGGCGAGCGCTCGGAGCGGGCGCTTCGCCGCGCGATCGTCTATGGCAGCGTGCTCGCCTCCTTCGTGGTCGAGGATTTCGGCGGCCGGCGCATGCGGAAGCTCACGCGCGACGACGTCGAGCGCCGCTACCGGCAGTTCGTCGCGCTCACCGAGTTCAATTGACATCCGGGAACCCCCCCGGTATCCGAGCCGGGGCGATTGTATGAAGCTCTGCGTGATCGGCACCGGCTACGTGGGGCTCGTCGCAGGGACCTGCTTCGCGGAGAGCGGAAACGACGTGGCGTGCGTCGACAACGTCGCCGCCAAGATCGAGGCCCTGCGACGAGGCGAGGTCCCCATCTACGAGCCCGGGCTCGAGGAGTTGATCCGGCGCAACGTCGCCGAGGGCCGGCTCACGTTCACCACCGACCTGGCGGACGCCGTGCGCAAGAGCCACGTGTGCTTCGTCGCCGTCGGCACGCCGTCGGGGCCCGACGGCTCGGCCGACCTGTCGGCGATCTTCGCCGTCGGCCGCGAGATCGGCCGCGCCATGACCGGCTACCGCATCATCGTGACGAAGAGCACGGTCCCGGTCGGCACCTACGAGCGGCTGCGCGCGGAGATCGCGGCCGTCACCAGCCATCCGTTCGACGTGGTCTCGAACCCCGAGTTCCTGAAGGAGGGGGCCGCGATCGAGGACTTCATGAAGCCGGATCGCGTCGTGATCGGCTCCGACAGCCCCCGCGCCGTCGAGACGATGCGGGAGCTCTACGAGCCGTTCGTGCGCACCGGCAATCCCATCCTGGTGATGGACAACTGCAGCGCCGAGATGACCAAGTACGCCGCCAACGCGCTGCTCGCCACGCGCATCTCGTTCATGAACGAGATCGCCAACCTGTGCGAGCGCATGGGCGCCGACGTCGAGGAGGTGCGCCGCGGCATCGGCTACGATCGGCGCATCGGCCACCACTTCCTTTTCCCGGGCGTCGGCTACGGCGGCTCGTGCTTCCCGAAGGACGTGAAGGCCATCATTCAGACGGCCGTCAGCAAGGGCATGGGCTTCCCCCTGCTGAACGCCGTCGAGGCCGTGAACGACGCGCAGAAGGGCCGGCTGGTCGAGAAGGTGGTGGCCGAGTTCGGCGACGATCTCCGGGGTTGCCGCTTCGCCATCTGGGGCCTGGCCTTCAAGCCGCGCACCGACGACATGCGCGAGGCGCCCTCGATCACGATCGCCGAGGGGCTGCTGGCGCGCGGCGCCACGGTGGCGGTGCACGATCCCGAGGCGCTCGGCGAGGCGCGCAAGATCTTCGGCGAGCGCGTCGACTATCATCGGGTGAACTACGACGCATTGGCCGGCGCCGACGCCTTGCTCATCGTCACCGAGTGGAACGAGTTCCGCCGCCCCGACTTCGAGCGCATGAAGGCACTGATGAAGCGGCCCATCATCATCGACGGCCGCAACGTCTACGACCCCGACGTGATGGAGCAGCACGGCTTCACGTATCTCTCGATCGGCCGCCGCCCGGTGCGGGCGGCAGCCTAGCCGAGGCGCGGCGTGCGACGGGTGCTCATCACGGGCGGCGCCGGCTTCATCGGATCCCATCTCTGCGAGCGCTTCCTCGCCGACGGGTGCGAGGTCATCTGCATGGACAACCTGCTGACCGGGTCCGCCGACAACGTCGCGCACCTCTTCAGCGACCCGCGCTTCACCTTCATCCAGCAGGACGTCACCAACTACATCCACGTGAAGGGCGAGCTCGACGCGATCCTGCACTTCGCCTCGCCGGCGAGCCCGGTCGACTACCTCGAGCTGCCAATCCAGACGCTGAAGGTGGGCTCGCTCGGCACCCACAAGGCCCTCGGGCTCGCCAAGGAGAAGGGGGCGCGGCTGCTGCTCGCCTCCACGTCGGAGGTCTACGGCGACCCGCTCGTGCACCCGCAGAACGAGGACTACTGGGGCAACGTGAACCCGATCGGGCCGCGCGGCGTCTACGACGAGGCCAAGCGCTTCGCCGAAGCGCTGACCATGGCTTATCACCGCACCCACGGCGTCGAGACGCGCATCGTGCGGATCTTCAACACCCACGGGCCCCGCATGCGTCTCAACGACGGCCGGGTCGTGCCGAACTTCATCGCCCAGGCGCTGCGCGGCGAGCCCATCACCGTCTACGGCGACGGCTCGCAGACGCGGAGCTTCTGCTACGTGTCCGACCTGGTCGAGGGCATCGTCCGGCTGCTGCGCTCGGACTACCCCGGGCCGGTGAATTGCGGCAACCCGATGGAGGTGACGATCCTCCAGTTCGCCGAGCGCATCAAGATGCTCACCGGCAGCTCGTCCCCCATTGTGTTCAAGCCGCTTCCGGAGGACGATCCCAAGGTGCGGCAGCCCGACATCACGCGTGCCCGCACGCTGCTCGGCTGGGAGCCGCAGGTGGGGCTCGACGACGGGCTCAGGCGCACGATCGAATACTTCCGGACACGCGTATGAAGATCTTGGTGACCGGCGGCGCGGGCTTCATCGGCTCGCACGTCGTGGACGCATATCTGGCCGCCGGCCACGAGGTCGTGGTGCTCGACGACCTCTCGACCGGCAAGCGCGAGAACCTGAACGCGAAGGCCCGCTTCGTGGAGGGCAGCATTCTCGACGCAGGCACGGCCGATCTCGTCGCGCGCGAGCGCTTCGACGTGGTGAACCACCACGCCGCCCAGATCGACGTCCGCCGGTCGGTCGCCGATCCGCTGCTCGACGCGCGGGTGAACATTCTCGGGACGATCGCGCTGCTCGAGGCCGCCCGCCGGGCGGGCGTGCGCCGCTTCATCTTCGTCTCGTCGGGGGGCGCCGTGTACGGCGAGCAGGAGACGTTCCCCGCGCCCGAGACGCATCCCACCTGGCCCGTGAGCCCCTACGGCGTGAGCAAGCGCTCCGGCGAGCTCTACGCGCACTTCTTCCAGGCGCAGTACGGCCTGCCGTTCGTGGCGCTGCGCTACGCGAACGTTTACGGCCCGCGCCAGGATCCGCACGGGGAGGCCGGCGTGGTCGCCATCTTCACGCTGAAGATGCTGCGCGGCGAGGCGGTCACGGTGAACGGCGACGGCCAGCAGACCCGCGACTACGTCTACGTGGGCGACGTCGCGCGCATGAGCGTGCTCGCGCTGGAGAAGGACGCGACCGGCCCGGTGAACGTCGGCACCGGTATCGAGACGGACGTCAACACGCTGGCGGCGCTGCTGCGCGACACTGTGGGCAGCACCGCGCCCATCACGCACGGGCCGGCCAAGGCGGGCGAGCAGCGCCGCAGCGTGGTCGATCCGGGCCGTGCCGCCGCCATGTACGGCTGGCGGCCGGAGGTCACGCTCGCCGACGGGCTGCGGCGGACGGTGGAGTTCTTCCGGTCGCGCGCGGTGGGGGCGGCATCCTGAACCCGGAGCGGATTCGCAACTTCTCGATCATCGCCCACATCGACCACGGCAAGTCGACGTTGGCGGATCGACTCCTCGAGCGCACCGGCGCGGTGTCCGCGCGCGAGATGAGCGCGCAGTTCCTGGACGACATGGAGCTCGAGCGCGAGCGCGGCATCACGATCAAGGCGCGCGCCGTCCGCCTCGCCTACCGGGCACGCGACGGCGTCGACTACGTGCTGAACCTGATCGACACCCCGGGGCACGTCGACTTCTCGTACGAGGTGTCGCGGTCGCTGGCCGCCTGCGAGGGCGCCATCCTGGTGGTCGACGCCTCGCAGGGCGTGCAGGCGCAGACCGTCGCCAACGTGTACCTGGCGCTCGAGCACGACCACGCCATCGTGCCCGTGCTGAACAAGATCGACCTGCCGGCGGCCGACCCGGAGCGCGTGCGCCGCGAGATCGAGGAGGCGATCGGCCTCGACGCCTCGCAGGCGATCCTGGTGAGCGCCAAGGCCGGGACCGGCATCGAGGAGGTGCTCGAGGCGGTGGTGCGCGAGATCCCGCCGCCCACGGGCTCGCCCGACGCGCCGGCGCGGGCGCTCATCTTCGATTCCTGGTTCGACCCCTATCACGGCGCCGTCTCGCTCGTCCGCGTGAAGGACGGCACGCTGCGCAAGGGCATGCGCATCCGGCTCATGGCGGTGGGCAAGGAGTTCCAGGTGACGCGGCTCTGCGTGCTGGCTCCGCGCCCCGTGGAGGTGCCGGAGCTCGGGGTGGGCGAGGTCGGTCTGCTCATGGCGGGCATCAAGGCCGTGGCCGACACCCGCATCGGCGACACGATCACCGAGGCGGATCGCCCGGCCGCCGCGCCGCTGCCGGGCTTCCGGCCGACCAAGCCCATGGTGTTCGCCGGCCTCTATCCGACCGAGTCGTCCGAGTACGACGTGCTGCGCGACGCCATCGAGAAGCTGCGGCTGAACGACGCGTCGCTGTCCTACGAGCCGGAGAGCTCGCTCGCGCTCGGCTTTGGCTTCCGCTGCGGGTTCCTCGGCCTGCTGCACATGGAGATCGTGCAGGAGCGGCTCGAGCGCGAGTTCGGGTTGAGCCTGATCACGACCGCCCCCACCGTGGTCTATCGGGTGGTGCGCGTGGACGGCACGAGCGAGCTGATCGACAGCCCGGCCAAGCTGCCCACCCCGACGTTCATCGACCACATCGAGGAGCCCTACATCCGGGCGAGCATCCACACGCCGGCCGAGTTCCTGGGCAACGTGTTGGCCCTCTGCCAGGAGCGCCGCGGCGTGCAGAAGGAGCTGCGCTACTTCGGCGAGTCGCGCGTCATGGTCTGCTACGAGCTGCCGCTCGCCGAGATCGTGATGGACTTCTACGATCGTCTCAAGTCGATCACCCGGGGCTACGCCTCGATGGACTACGACTTCATCGAATTTAGGCCCTCGCAGCTCGAGAAGCTCGACATCCTCATCAACGGCGATCCCGTGGACGCGCTCTCCGTGATCGTCCATCGCGACGCCGCCTACGTGCGCGGGCGCGATCTCTGCCAGCGGCTGCGGGGCCTCATCCCGCGCCAGCAGTTCGAGATCGCCATCCAGGCCGCGATCGGCTCGAAGGTGATCGCCCGCGAGACGGTGAAGGCGCTTCGCAAGAACGTCACGGCCAAGTGCTACGGCGGCGACATCACCCGCAAGCGCAAGCTCCTCGAGAAGCAGAAGGAGGGCAAGAAGCGGATGAAGCAGGTGGGCCGCGTCGAGATCCCGCAGGAGGCGTTCCTCGCCGTGCTGAAGGGTGGCGACTCCTGATCCCCTCCGCTAGCATGCTGGACCGGCATGGCTGAGCCGCAGGTGAAACCGCGCGCCGCGACGAAGGTCGCGCGCCCGCTCGCGAAGTCGAGCGTCCGCGAGACCCTCGAGGCGATTGCGGTCGCGCTGCTGCTGGCGCTGCTGATCCGCACCTTCGTGGTGCAGGCGTTCAAGATTCCCTCCGGCTCGATGCTGCCGACCCTGCAGATCGGCGACCACCTGCTGGTGAACAAGTTCGTCTACGGCCCGCGCCTCGAGATCCCGTTCACCCAGATCTCGCTCGGGCGCCTGCCCGGGCTGCGCGAGCCGCAGCGCGGCGACGTGATCGTGTTCGTCAACCCGACCGACCCGAGCCAGGACTTCATCAAGCGGGTGGTCGCGGTGGCGGGCGACACGGTGGAGATGCGCCGCCGCCAGCTGTACATCAACGGCGAGCCGGCCGACGACCCGCACGCCACCTACCGGCTGGGTGGCGTCGAGAAGAGCCAGCACTTCGGCCCCTACGTCGTGCCCCCGGGCACGGTGTTCGCCATGGGCGACAACCGCGACGAGAGCTCCGATTCGCGCTTCTGGGGTCCCGTGCCGCTCGAGAACGTGAAGGGTCTCGCGGTGATCATCTACTGGTCGTGGGACCACAACCGGCACTGGCTCCGCTGGGACCGGCTCGGCAAGCTGGTGCCATGAGCGACGAGCGCGCGGCCCGCGAGTGGCAGGCGGCCGCCGCCGGGGCGCGGCGCTGGGAGCCCGCCATCGCCTCGCTCAGCTGGCCGTTGGCCCTGCGCATGGCGGCGGTGACGGAGATCGGCCCGGGGCAGCGCGTGCTGGACGTCGGCTGCGGCATCGGCGATCCCACGCTGCAGGTCGCGGTCCTCGTCGGCCCGCACGGGCGCGTCGTCGGCATCGACCTCGCCGAGGCGATGCTGGCCATCGCCCGCGAGCGCGCGGCGGCGCTCGGCCTCTCGCACGTCGACTTCATCGCCGGCGACGTTGCCACCATGACGCTGCCCGCGCCGCCGTTCGACGTCGTGCTCGGTCGCTGGAGCCTGATTTACCTGGACGACATGGTCGGCACGCTGGCGCGGCTGCGCGACGTGCTGGTGCCCGGCGGCCGCATCGCGGTGGCCGCCTGGGCGCCGCCCGACGCCAACCCGTGGATTGCCGTGCCGCTCGCCGCTCTCGCCGAGGCGGGCGTGGCAGTGCCCTCCGATCCGACCCGCCCGGGGATCTTCCACTGCTCGGAGGACGGCGCGCTGGCGCGCGCGCTGCTGCGTGCGGGCTTCCAGACGGTCGATCAGGAGCGCGTCCGCCTGTCGTTCTTCGCGCAGGATGCGACCGAGCTCTGGACCATGGTCCGCTCCGGCATCGGCGACCCGCTCGGCTCCGCGCTCGAAGCGCTCGACGCGTCGCAGGCGGGCCGCGTCGCCCGCCGCGTGGGCGAGGGCGTCGAGCGCTACCGCGCCGGCGATGTGCTGCGCATTCCCGCGCAGGCCCAGCTCGCGTGGGGCAGGGCGTGAGCGGAGGCGAAGCCGGTTCCGCACGCACGCCTTGCGCCGGCTTGTTCGACCTCCGATCGCCCCGCGGCGCGCTTCGCGCGCCGCTCGTCTGGGCGCTGGTGTCGGCGGCGATCGTGTACGCGTGGACCGGCGTCCAGTCGAACCTGGTGGTGGTGGGACCTGGATTCGCCAACCGCATCGGCAACACCGCCGGCACGGACTTCGCGGCGTTCTATGCCGCCGGCGTGCTGGCGCGCGAAGGGCGGGCGGCCGCGCTCTACGACGGGACGAGCCTCCGCGCCACGCACACGCGCCTCGTCGGCCGGCACGCCGCCGACTATCCGTGGGCCTATCCGCCGCCCATCCTGCTGGCGCTCGCCCCGCTGTCGCTGCTGCCGTTCGTGCCGGCGCTCTGGGGCTGGCTCGCGCTGACGGCCGGCGGCATGGCCGCGGCGGCGACTGGTCTGTAACGGTATCCGCTGGCACCGCTGGCCGTCCTGTTCTTTCCGGCGCTTACGCAGGCCGCCGTCACCGGTCCGACCGGCACGCTGAGCGGCGCGCTCTTCGTCGCGGCCGTTGCCTGTCTTCGACGGCGGCCGGCGGCGGGCGGCCTGCTGCTCGGGCTGCTGGCCTACAAGCCCCAGCTGGTGGTGCTCGTGCCCGTCTGTCTGCTTGCCGGCGGCGAGCGGCGCGCACTGGCCGGGTTCGCGGCGGGCGGCCTCGCGCTCGTGGCGGCGAGCGCGCTGGCGTTCGGTGCCTCTGCGTGGCTGCGCTTTCTGACCGACGCGGGGGGCACCTCGATCACGTCGTCCGACAACACTTCCCGTGGATGCGCATGCCGACGGTGTTCGTCGCGATGCTGCACGCCACGGGCGACTGGACGATCGCCGCGGTGGCGCAGGGCGCGAGCACGCTCGCGGTCGCCGTGCTCTGCGTCCGCGTGTGGCGCGGCACCGACGACCCGTTCGCCCGGGTCCTGGCGCTTGCGAGCGGCACGTTTCTCGCCACACCGTATGCGTTCGACTACGACTCGACGCTGCTGGGGGCGCCTTTCGTGCTCCTGCTCCGGCGGGTCTGGAGCTCCGGGTCGTCACGGGGCGAGACCCTCGCCCTGGTCGCCATGTGGCTGGCGCCGCTGGTGGTGTGGCTGGGATCGACCTGGCTTGGCCAGCAGATCGGTCCTGTGCTGTTCGCCGCCTTGATGGCGCAGGCTCTGGCCTCAGCGCGTCGGGCGGACGATCCCGCTGCGCTGGCGGCCTAGCGCTCAGCCCGCAGGCTCGAACACGTTGCCGTCGTCGCGCGCCTCGACGCGGCCGCGACGACCGACGCCCTCCTCCTGCTCGAACGAGCGCAGGAGTTCGTGGTCGGGCGGCAGCCGGGCGATGAAGCGCGCGCCATCCGATAGACGTCCCACGACGACGCCGCTTTCGGGCAGGCCGTCGCGTCCGTGCACCACCGTGTAGGTCTCGACCGTGGCGGCGCCGGCGGGCTCCGTCGCGAGCCGCTTTTGCGGCGACGCGTCGACCATCGACTGCGCCGCCGCGCCGGCGCGCCGCCAGCCGTGCGCCGGCGGCGTCGACGCGTAGACCGCGAGCGCGTGCTTGGTGAGGTTCCAGCCGAGCGCGTGAACGAGACCCGTGGCGGCCGGATCGGACCGAAGTCGGTCCACCATCGCCGCGATCGCGTGCGTCGCGTAGTTGTTGCCCGGTCCGCCGAACCACGGGAGCCCTCCGGTCACGGTAAGCGGTCGCGCCGTGTCGGGCGGCAGGCCGAGGGTCGCCGCCACAAGCCGTGGTGCCACCGGGAAGCAGCTGTAGAGATCCAGGTACCTGACGTCGTCGATGGCGAGACCGGCCGTCTCGAGCACTGCCCGCGCGGCGTGCCGGAGGCCGGGCAACGCGTGGAGGTCGGGGCGCTTCAGCAGGAACCACGTCTCGTGTACGTCGGCCCCGACCTGCGGATAAACCAGCCCATCGCGCCGCAGCCCAAGCCGCCGTGCCGCGTCGTCGCTGGCCAGCAGCAGGGCGGCGCCCTGGTTCACGTCGAGAATGGCGTTCACGCGCTTCGGATACGGAAACGCGATCATCCGGTTGTCGGCGTCGATGGTCATGAGATCGCGCGCGGTGCGTACCTGGGGGAACCAGGCGTAGGAATTGCCGGCCGCCACCGCCGTGCAGCGAGCGGCGAAGGCGCCGATCTCGTCGCGTTGCGCGGCGATCGTCTGCCCCCGCGCCGCGCGCCAGGCGTTCTCGACCAGAGCGAACGTCACGGTGGGCTGGCGCGCGCCGTGGGCGTGCTCGACCGGGTGCGTGCCGTCGCGTGCGTCGCCCCATCGCGGCACAGCCGCGGTTGCGGGCGGCGTCCACGGGAGCGTCACGCCGGCCTTGGCGGCGGCCCGCACGCTGCGTGCGGCTTCGGCGCCGACCAGGATGGCCAGCTCGCTCCGCCCGGCGGCGATCTCGTCGCACAGGTGGTTCAGCAAAGACTGGGGGGTGTTGCCACCCCAGGTGCTGAGCAGTGCGCGGGCGGGACGGCAGCCGAGCCGCTCGGCGAGCAGCCGCGCCGTGTCGCGGTAGTCGTGGAAGACGTTGGCGACCACCGCCAGCGTGTCGGCGCGTGCGAGCACGGCGGGCGCGGCGCGGGCGTCGTCGAGGGCGCCGCGGACGGCTTGCTCCATGAGTGCCAGCGGCTCGCGCGCCTGCACGAGGTCAGCCGGTCGATCGACGACCTGGCCGGCACCGGCGATGACGGGAAAGACGGGCGGCATGGTGGAGTTGACTCGGAGTCGGTAAGGGTCGAAATGCCTCTCATGTCCGCGAGCGGAGCGTCAAGCAAACGCGCACTCCATACCCCGATCTGCGATCTTTTCGGCATCGAGCACCCCGTGCTGCTCGCCGGCATGGGCGGCGTGTCGATGGCGCCGCTGGTGGCGGCGGTGTCGAACGCCGGCGGGCTCGGGGTCATCGGGGCGGCGGCACTGTCGCCCGACGGGCTGCGCGCCGAGATCCGCAAGACGAAGGCGCTCACCGCGCGGCCGTTCGCCGTCGACCTGCTGGCGCCGCTGCCCGAGATGATCGAGCCGTACCTGCCGATCATGTTCGACGAAGGCGTGCCGATCTTCGTCGCCGGGCTCGCCGTGCCCGAGCAGCACGTGGGCGAGATGAAGCGCCACGGCATGAAGATCGTCGTCATGTGCGGCAAGGTGCAGCACGCGGTTCACGCGGAGCGTGCCGGCGCCGATGCGGTCGCGGCGCAAGGCACCGAGGCCGGTGGCCACACCGGGGAGATCGGCACCATGGCGCTGGTCCCGCAGGTGGTCGACGCCGTGAAGATCCCGGTGCTCGCGGCCGGCGGCATCGTCGACGGCCGGGGATTGATCGCGGCGCTGGCGCTCGGCGCCCAGGGCGTGGTCGTCGGCACGCGCTTCATCGCCACGCCGGAGGCGTCGGCGGCGGTCGAGTATCGCGAGGCGCTGGTGCGCGCGCGCCAGGAAGACACGGTGCGGACCCGCTGCTACTCCGGCAAGCCGCTGCGCGCGTTGAAGAATCCCTACATCGCCGACTGGGAGCGCGATCCGTCTCGCATCAAGCGCTTCCCCGAGCAGCTCGTGCTGTCTTCGCAGCGCAACGTGATGGGCTATTTCGAGGAGCATGCGGATCCGAGCCGCACGTGCTTTCCCGCCGGGCAGGGCGTCGGCGCGTTCCGCGAGATCAAGCCGGCAGGCGAGGTGCTCCGCGAGATTGTCGTGCAGGCGGAACGGATCCTCCAGGGCGGGGTGTTTGCCGCGGCTGCGGGAGACGCTCGGTAGCCGCGCCGCCGGACCCGCTGGGCGCCGTCTCGTGGACCGCCCACGCGAGCAGCGCGCCCAGCAGCGGCAGCCCGAGATGCCAGCCGCTCGCCTGCGCAACCAGCGGGACCAGCAGCGGGCCCACCCAGAGCGCGGCAAGCACCCAGGCGGGAACCGCCGCTCCCGCCCGCCGCTCGGCCGCCAGCAGGACGAACGGGACGGCCAGCATCGCCATGTCGTAGTCGTACGCGTACGGCGTGGCGATCGGCGTCGCGGCCGCAAGCGCGAGCGCCGAGACGCCGAGACGCGGGCTGCGTCGCCACACGTGCACCACGGCCAGCGCCGCCATGGCCGTCACCAGGAGCTGGCCGGCCGCGGCCACACGCGGCGCAGCGCCGTTCGAGAGGAGCGCGGCGTACGGCGTCGGCATGCGGTCGAGCGGCAGGCGTCCGGCGTCGACGTGCGCGACGTTCAGCCGCGCGGCGGCGAGGAAATCGCCCCAGGCGCCAAGCCCGAACGCGAGCAGGCTCACGAGCGGGAGCGCGAGCGCCGCGAGCATCCAGGCCGCCAGCGCGCGGCGCCGGCCGGCGCTGGCAAACGCGAGCGGCGGCAGCCACGCCAGGTGCGGCTTGTACGTGAGCAGCGCCGTCGCCACGCCGGCGAGCGCCGGCCGCGTGCCGAGCGCCGCCATGGCGACCGCCAGCAGCGCCATGTGGGTGAGCCCGGTCGGATTGCAGATCATGGCGTGCGCCACGCCCGGGAAGACGAGCGCAAGCGCCGCCACGGGCGCGTCACGGGTGGCGCGGAAGAGCGCGATCAGCGCGACGGCGAGCGCCGCGGCGGTCCATGTCCAGTACGCCGCCAGCGGCTCGAGCAGCGCGAGCGGCGCCAGCAGCACGCCGGCGGTCGGCGGATACGCCCACTGGTAGCGCGGCGCCTCGGCGCCGATCGCCCGGGCGTGCGCCTCCCGCAGCGCGTCCTCCGCGTAGACGGCACGCGCCCGGCCGCGGGTCACCTCGCGCGCGACCGCGTAGAACGCGCTGAAGTCGTCGCCGACCCGGGTGCCCACCCGGTTCGCCAGCCCCGGGCCGACCGGCACGAGGTTTCGATGGATGCCGGCCACCAGGTAGACGACGCCGAGCGCGAGCAGGATGCCCGTCGCGCTCAGGCGGGTGATGCGCCGGGCGGCCTCGCGTGCGGGGCTCACTCGGACTCGGTGACGATGGTGGGGCCGCCGAGCGCGTAGAGCTCGCGGTAGATCTGCACGAACGACAACACCAGCGCCACCAGCACCGGCGCCAGGAACACGCCGATGAAGCCGTAGACCTGGAGACCGCCGATGATGGCGAAAAGGAGAAGAAAGGTCGGCAGCCGCGCCCGGCCGCCGATGAAGAGCGGGCGGATCACGTTGTCGACCATGCTCACCACGAGGAAGCCCCACAGCACGAGCCCGATGGCCCGGCCGGTCTCGCCGATGGCGAAGAGGTAGATCGCGCACGGCCCCCAGACGGCCGTGGCGCCCGCCAGGGGGATGAGCGCGGTGACGGCGGTAAGAAAGCCGAGCAGCACGCTCAGCGTGAGGCCGCCGATCAGCCAGAAGCCGAGGCCGGCGAGAACTCCCTGGGTCACGGCGTTGAGCAGCATGCTCTGCACGACGGCCGTGAGCGTGGCGTACATGCGCTGGAAGATCTGCTCCTTGTGCTGCACCGGCATCGGGAGCAAGTCGCGCACCGCGCCGGCCATGCGCTCCCCGTCGCGAAAGAAGAAGAACAGCGCGGCCAGCATGAGGATGAAGTTGACGAGCGTCAGCAGCGCGTTGCGGGCGAGCGCGGCCGTCTGGCCGGCGAGCTGCTGCGATATCCATCGGGTGGCGCCGACGGCGAGGGTCCCGGGGTCGATCTCGATGCGGCCGGCGAACGGGGCGGTGGCCCGCGTCCAGAGCCGCCCCGGCCAGGAGTTGCGGAGATCGGCGAGGATCTGCTGCAGCTCTCCGGAGGACACCATCGCCTGCACCCGCTCGTAGGCCTGGCCGGCCTCCCGCACGAGCAGCGTGCCGAGCCACACCATCGGCAGGATGGCGCCCGCCGTCACCAGCAGCACGAGCACCGCGGCCGCGAGGTCGCGCTGCCCGCGAAAGAGGGTCGTGAGCCACGTGGTGAGCGGATAGAAGGTGAGCGCCAGGATGGCGGCCCAGAGCAGCGGTCCCGCGGACGCCGCCAGCAGCTGCAGGAGCTGGTAGAGCAGGAACATGAACACGGCGAAGAAGAACGCCGTGAACAGGAGCTCCCGGGACACCGCGCGGATGCTAGCGGATCGAGGCCGCCTTCCACAAGTTCGCCTTGACAGTGCAGAGGCGGATTGGTAGCAGATTCCGCTTCTCTGATCGTCACTTAGGCACGTAGCTCAGTGGGAGAGCGCTTCCTTGACACGGAAGAGGCCGGCGGTTCAATCCCGCCCGTGCCTATTCATGCGACCGACAGCGAGCGGCGCTCGTCCGAACCCGATGAAGTAAGTTCTTGATGCCGGCCATCTCCGTCACCTTCGAAGACGGCGCCACTGCGCGCTTCGAGGCGGGCATCCGGGCGGGCGACGCGCTGGCCCAGCACGTCCCGCGCGACGCCAAGCGGGCGATCGCCGCCCGCGTCGATGCCCGTCTCGTCGACCTGTCGCATCCGCTGCGCGAAGACTGCCGGCTCGCGGCGGTGTCGCCCGAGTCGCCCGACGGCATCGAGATCCTGCGGCACTCCGGCGCGCACTTGATGGCGCAGGCGATCCTGCGGCTCTTCCCGGGCACCGAGATCACGATCGGCCCCGTGGTGGAAAACGGCTTCTACTACGACGTGAAGCGTCCCGAGGGCTTCTCCACCGACGACCTCGCGCGGATCGAGGAGACGATGCGGGCGATCGTGGCGGAAGATCTGCCGGTGCGGCGCGAAGAGATATCGAAGGCCGACGCGATCGCGCTGTTCCGGGAGCAGGGCCAGCACTACAAGGTCGAGATCATCGAGGGCATTCCCGATCCGACGGTCTCGCTCTACCGGCAGGGCGAATTCGTGGATCTCTGCCGCGGGCCGCACCTCCCGTCCACCGGTCGCATGGGCGCCTTCAAGCTCACCAGCGTCGCCGGGGCGTACTGGCGCGGCGACGCCCGCAACGAGCAGCTCCAGCGCATCTACGGCACGGCCTGGCCCACGCAAAAGGAGCTCGACGCCTACCTCGCGCGGATCGAGGAGGCCAAGCAGCGCGACCACCGCCGGCTCGGCCAGGCGCTCGATCTCTTCTCGCTGCATCCCGTGGCGCCCGGCTCGCCCTTCTTCCACCCGAAGGGCGCGGCGCTCTACAACGCGCTCGTCGACTACATTCGCGGGCTCTACCGCCGCTACGGCTACAGCGAGATCATCACGCCGCTCATCTACAAGACCGACCTGTACAAGACCTCGGGGCACTACGAGCTGTTCCAGGACGACATGTTCCTCATCCGGGGCGAGGACGAGGAGTACGGCGTGAAGCCCATGAACTGCCCGGGCCACTGCTACCTCTTCGCGACCCGCAAGCACTCGTATCGCGATCTCCCGATCCGCTACGCCGACTTCAGCCGCCTCCACCGCTTCGAGCCCTCGGGCACGCTGCAGGGCCTCACGCGCGTGCGCTCGCTCGCGCAGGACGACGCCCACATCTACTGCACGCCGGAGCAGGTCGAGTCGGAGCTGGCGTCGTTCATCGCCATGACGCGCGAGGTGTACGACGCGTTCGGCTTCGATCGCGTCGACGTCACGCTGCAGACGCGGCCCGAGAAGTTCCTCGGCCGGGTCGAGCTCTGGGACCAGGCCGAGCGCACGCTGCGGCGGGCGGCCGAGAGCGCCGGCTTCACGGTGCGGGAGCTCGCGGGGGAAGGCGCCTTCTACGGGCCGAAGCTCGGCTTCGACTTCCGCGACGTCCTCGAGCGTGCCTGGACGCTGTCGACGGTGCAGGTCGACTGCGCCATGCCGGAGCGCTTCGGGCTCTCCTACGTCACGGCCGAGGGCACCGAGGCCACCCCGGTGATGATCCACCGCGCGGTGCTGGGCTCGCTCGAGCGGTTCATCGCGATCCTGCTGGAGCACACGGCGGGCAAGCTGCCGCTCTGGCTGGCGCCGGAGCAGGTGCGCGTGCTGCCGGTGAGCGAGAAGGTGGCCGACTTCGCCGCCCGGGTGGTGGAGCGGGGTGTGGCCGCGGGCTTGCGCATCACGGCCGATCACCGCAACGAAAAGCTAGGGTACAAGATCCGCGAAGCGCAGATGGAGAAGATTCCGGTAATTGCCGTCGTGGGCGAACGCGAGGCCCAGGCGGGGACGGTTGCACCACGTACCGGGCCTGGGGCAGGAGAAGCGGTGGAGGTTGGGGAATTCGTGGCCCGCTGCGTGGCGGCGGCCCGGGTCCCAGGAGGTGAGCCATAGCCAAGGTCGAAGACAGAGTACGCATCAACCGCCAGATCCGAGCCCGGCAGGTCCGGGTGATCGACAGCGATGGCGGGCAGCTCGGCGTGATGACGCCGGAGGAAGCCCAGCGCATCGCCGAGCAGCGCGACCTCGACCTGGTGGAGGTCGCGCCCACCGCGAACCCGCCAGTCTGCCGGATCATGGACTACGGCAAGTACCGCTACGCCCAGAAGAAGAAGGCGCAGGAGTCGCGCAAGAAGTCCGGCGCGAGCCAGGTGAAGGAAGTGAAGGTCGGTGCGTACACCGGCGCGCACGACGTCAACGTCAAGGTCGACCACGCGCGCTCGTTCCTGGCCGACGGCCACCGGGTGAAGGTGAGCGTCTTCTTCCGCGGCCGCTCCATTACCCACCCCGAGCTGGGCGAGGAGATGCTCAAGCGGGTTTCCGAAGCGCTGGCCGACGCCGCCGTGGTGGAGCACCCGCCGCGCATGGAAGGACGCAGCATGTCGATCATGCTGGTCGCCAAGTGATCACGAGGATACCGACGACATGCCGAAGCTGAAGAGCAACCGCGCCGCCGCCAAACGGTTCAAGCGAACCGGCAGCGGCAAGATCAAGCGCCGCAAGGCGTTCACCCGCCACATCCTGACCACCAAGACGCGCAAGCAGAAGCGCCAGCTCGGCAAGTCGGCGCTCGTCGAGAAGCCGAACGAGCGCGCCATTCGCCGGCTGCTGCCGTACATGTAAGGGAGAGGAGACGACCGATGCCCCGCGCCAAAGGCGGTCCGAAGACCCGGCGCCGCCACAAGAAGATCATGAAGCTCGCCAAAGGCTACGTCGGTGGCCGGCGAAAGACCTACCGGCAGGCTCGCGAGACGGTCGAGCGCGGGCTGACGTACGCCTACCGCGACCGCAAGCAGAAGAAGCGCGATCTCCGCGGTCTGTGGATCATCCGCATCAATGCCGCGGCCCGCGAGCACGGGCTGTCGTACAGCCGGTTTACCGCCGGGCTCAAGGCCGCCGGAGTGGAGGTGGATCGCAAGGTGCTCGCGGCGCTGGCCGTCGACGACCCGAAGGCGTTCGGCGAGCTGGTGGCGGTGGCGCGCGCGTCCGTCGCCGCGGCCTGACCTCCCTTGCAGGAGCACCTGTCGCGACTGCGCGCGGCGGCCGCGGCGGAGATCGCGGACGCGGCGTCCGAGGAGGCGCTCGAGGCGATCCGGCTGCGCTATCTCGGCCGCAAGGGCGAGCTCAACCTCGTGCTCCGCGGTCTCGGCGCGCTGCCGGCCGAGGAGCGGCCCGCCA
>DATMAZ010000139.1:0-8506 GCA_035559675.1 Candidatus Limnocylindria bacterium | reverse complement strand
CGGGTGCATCCGAAGCCGCTGCAGCAGCCGCACCCGCCGCTCTGGGTGGCGTCCACCAACCCCGAGAGCCACGGCATGGCGGGACGCAACGGCCTCGGGCTCCTGTCGTTCACCATCGGCGTGCCGCCGGAGGAGCTGGCGACCCGCATCCAGATCTACCGCGACGGCCTCGCCGAGGCGCGTCCCATCGGCAAGGTGATAAACCCGCGCGCTGCCACCTTCACCATGGTGCACTGCGCGGACACCAACGAGCAGGCACGTGAGAACGCGGCCGAATCCGTCGTCTGGTATCTGAAGAAGAGCGTGGCGCTCATCGGCACGCTGGCGGCCTGGCAGCAGGAGCAGAACCGGGCGCTCGGCAGCTACGAGTACGCCAAGGCGATGAACGAGCTCGATCTCTCCGGGCTCACCTTCGATGTGCTCGACGACATGGGGGCGGTCATCGTCGGGACGCCCGAGCGCTGCATCGAGCGGGTGCGCCGCTACCAGCAGGCAGGCTGCGATCAGCTCCTCTGCCTGATGAACCCGTACAAGATTCCGCCCGCCGCCGTCACCCGCTCGATCGAGCTGTTCGGACGCGAAGTCATTCCCGCGTTTCGCTCGGCGTAGCGCATCGTCCCGAGCGCCCGCCTGGCATGCGGGTTGCTCGTTCCGCCGGCATGCGCAGGCTACTGGCGGCGGTTCTCTTGTGCGCATCGGGCTCGGCGGCGTCCGCGGGCGTGCTGGTCGAGCTCACCGACGGCACCAAAGTGACGGTGGAGAGCCACTGGAATGACGGCGACCGGGTGCATCTCGTGCGCGGCGGCGTCGACATGATCGTGCGGCGCTCGCAGATCAAGTCGATCGACGAGAACGTCCCCGACCCGGAGGTCTACCGGGGCGGCAACGCGCCCGAGGAGGGCGCCGAGGTCGCCGAATCCGCCGGCGAGACCGAGGCTGCCGGAGCGGCTGCGACGGCCGAGGCGGCGGCGCCGGAGGGCGTTCCACCCGATCCCTCGCTCGCCACGCTGTCTCCGGAAGAGCTCGAGGCGCTCGAAGCTCGGGAAGCGGAACGGCTGCTCCAGCTGCAGGACAAGCGCTTCACCGTTCTCCATGGCAAGGCGGTGACGCCGGAGCAGCAGCGGGCGGTCGAAGAGGAGATCGCCCGCCAGAGCCGGCGCATGGCGCAGCTGCGCAGCGCGCGCGAGCAGGCGATCACGCCGGACGGCATGCCCACCGTGCCGCGCGTCGAGCAGCCGCAGTAGCGAGGCGCATCCATGCTTGTGACGCTCCGACGACTTCTCGACGTGCTGCGCGCGCTCGCCCGCCCGCCGCGCGGGTGCACGCTCGCCCCGTCTCGCGTGTGCCATGCCGGCACCCCGGTTGCTTATCGTCGCATGCGGTTTCGCCGAACCCGGCGCACGCGCGGCGCGTCGCTCATCGACGTGCTGGTGGGCCTCGCCATCACGGCGGTGCTCTTCGGCATCGCCGTCCCGACCATCCCGGCGCTCATGGACCCCTACCGCCTGTCGTTCGCGGCGCGGGTGGTGGCCTCGCAGCTGTCGGCGGCGCGCATGAAGTCGATCGCGCAGAACCGGCGGCACCGGCTGAACTTCAACCAGGCGGCCGGCACCTATCAGATGGAGGTCGAGACGGCCCCGAACGTGTGGGCGCCAGCCGCGGGCCTGCAGGAGCTGCCGAGCGGCTGCAACTTCGGCACGATCGCAGGCCCGCCGACCTTCGATACTCGCGGCATGCTCGCGCAGAACTTCGACATCCCGGTCTACAGCGCCGAGCAGACGAAGACCGTCAAGGCCAACATCCTCGGCAACATCCAGATCGAGACTGGCTCGATCACCAACGCCAATGACGCGTAAACCGACGAAGCGGTCTGAGCGGCGCCGCGCCCAGCGCGGCTTCTCGCTCGTGGAGGCGCTCGCCAGCGCGACGCTGCTCGCCACGACCATGATGGCCCTCAGCATCACGTCGATCTCGCTCGCGCGCGGCACGAAGACCGCCGATTCGTTCGCGGCGGCCACCGCGCTCGCCACCGAGCAGCTCGAGATCATCCGCGCCATGCCGGTCGGCTCGGCGGCGCACGCGCCGGGCAACTATGCGTCGCCCGGCAATCCGCTTACGGCCGACGGCCTGCCCGGCGGGAAGTACACGCGCACGTGGAGGGTGTCGGCCAACGATGTTCCGGCCAACGGGATCCGCACCGTCACGGTGACGGTGTCCTGGACCGACCACGAGCCGCACAGCCTGGATCTCGTCGGCTACGTGCGCTGCCAGAACCTGCCATGCTGACGCCCGCGGCCCGCCGACGGCGCCGGCGCCAGCGCGGCGTCGGCACGATGGAGGCGCTGGTCGCCTCGCTGATGACGATCGTCATCGCGCTGGCCATCATGGCCTTCTTCGACGCGCAGGAGCGCGCCTACGCCTCGCTCAGCACGTACGCGGCGAGCCAGAACGTGACGCGCACGGTGGTCGACCTCATGACGCGCGAGATCCGCATGTCGAGCTACGATCCGACGCGGCCCCCCTCCGCCGGGGCGCTCACCCTCTCGCCGGGGCCGACGTGCGCCAGCGTCGAGCAGGGGCTGATCGTCGCCATGCCGCAGCGCATCCAGTTCCAGCAGGATCTCAACGGCAGCGGCGCGATCGACGCGCCGAACGAGAACATCACGTACATGCAGGTCGGCCGGACCATCCAGCGTACCGATCACGTCGCCAACACGACCGTCACGCTGGTGGAGCACGTGCCGGCCAACGGCTTCACCATCCGCTACTACGACAACCAGGCGAATCCGGTGGAGATCGTGCCCACTGGGACGCCGGCCGCGCTCACCGCGACCCAGCGGGCCTGCGTGCAGAAGATCGCGATCGAGATCGAATCGGTCATTCCCGATCCCTATCCCGACAAGCCCAACCTCCATTCGCACGTCCGGGCCGGTGTGACCATCCGCAACCGCTGGATCCAGACGAGCTTCTGAGCCGGCACGATGCCCGCAACCGACGAGGCGATGCGTATGAAGACTTCGAAGATTCGGGCCATCCGCCGCGGGGAGCGGGGGGTGGCCATGGCGCTGGCGCTGTTCGCCATGGCGGCCATGATGGTCGGCGCCGCGAGCGCGCTGTTCATGGGCAGCGACGACATCCAGGGCAGCCGCAACTATCGCGCGGCCGCCCAGGCGCACTTCGCCGCCGAGTCCGGCCTGACCCACGCGCTGCAGACCATCAACGCGGTCGGCGTCATTAACTTCGAGAACGAGATCGTGGACCTGTGGGACGCCAACTGGTTCGGCGCGACGCCGCAGCCGTTCCCGCTTCCCGGGTACACTTACACCCTGGCGGCGATCGCGGACCCGACCGACCCGGCGCAGCTCGGCTGGATCCGGGCCACGGCCACCGGCCCCGAGAACGTCCGCAACGTGGCGGTCGCCCGGGTGCAGCAGTCGAACATCCCGGGTACGGCGCCGGGGGCGATCTACCTGGCGAACACCGGCCAGACGAACACCGCGTTCAACGGCAACAACAACATGCTGGTCGATGGCAACGACTACAACATCAACGGCACGCTGAAGCCGGGCGGCGTCGCCGTCCCGGGCATCGGCACGCGCACCGAGGCGAACACCAACGAGGCGATCGCCGAGCTGCTGAAGGGCGGGGCGACCCAGGCCGACAACGTGCAGGGCCTCGGCTACCAGGCCGGACCGCCCATCGTGCCGAGCGTGAAGACCGTGCCGACGGGCGCCAACCAGTCGCAGCTCGACGCCTTGATCGAGACGCTGCTCGAGCAGCCGCACAACACGTTCCACCAGACCCAGCTGAACAACAGCCTAAAGACGACCATCAACAACACGTGCGGCATCGGCTGCTGCACCGGCGGCCAGAACAACCCCGTGATCTCGCACTTCACTGCCCAGTCGCTGCAGCTCAACTTCAACGGCAACATCTCGGGCTGCGGCATCATGATCATCGACGGCGACGTCGACATCAAGGGCAACATCACGTTCCTCGGGCTCATCCTGGTGCGCGGTGGCACCACGATCACGGCCGACTCCGACCTCGGCATCCAGGGCAACGCCACGCTCTACGGCTCGCTCTGGACGTCGAACCTGAACTTGACGGTCGGCGGCAGCGCCGTCGTCAAGTACAGCACCCAGGCGCTGGCCTACGCCAACTCCGTGATCACGACGGGCGCGGCGCCGGCGCCGCTCAACGTCCTCGGCCTCATCAACTGCGCGCAAGTACCCTCCGGGACGGCCGGCTGTCCGTAGACGGCCCGGTTCCGACCGGTTGACGATTCGACGCGTCGCGGACCCGCCCGGGCGCGTCGAATCGCCCGAAGGCTTTCTTCGAACCGCGCTCGTGCACCCGCCGAGCGCGGTTCGTTTTCGTCCGCCGCGATGCTAGGGTCGGCCGCCATGTGGTCGGCGCGACGAATGCGGTGGCGCGTGTGGATCGCCGCGCTGCTCGTCTGTCCCGTGCCGTACGGCGGCATCGAGCACGGCTGGGTGCCCCCGGTCTGGCTGCTCGCGATGGCGCTGCTCTCCGGCTCCGTGGTGGTCGTCGAGGGTGGCAAGACGCCCGCGCAGATCGCCGCGGTGTTCGGGGTGCAGGCGGTGCTCGCGTCCACGGTCCTCTGGCTCGCGAGCGCGGGCGCCGTGGCCGCGGCGCAGCGCGTCTTCGGCCCGACGCGTGCGCGGCTCGCGGCGCGGAGCCTGCTCGGCATGCTCGTGGCGCTGGCGCTCTTCCCGGTCTACCGCTCGCCCATCGCGCACACGCCCGGGTGGACAACGCTGGCTGGGCTGTGGCGCTGAGAGCGATCGCCGCGGCGGCGCTGGCGATCGTCCTGGCCGCGGCGGGCGCCGGTGCCGACGATCGACCCGAGCGCCATCCGCCGTGCGACCATGCGTCGGCGCTGCGCAATCCGTACTTCGGCGACATCCACGTGCACACCCGGCTCTCGCTCGACGCGGCCACTCAGGGCACGCGGGCCGGGCCGCGCGAAGCCTACGCCTTCGCCCGCGGCGAGCCGCTGGTCGTCGGGCCGGCCGACGACGAGGGCGGCTCGCCGCGTACGATCCGGCTCGAGCGCCCGCTCGACTTCGCGGCGGTGACCGACCACGCCGAGCTACTGGGCGAGGCGCGCATCTGCGGCGACCCGTCGCTGCCGGGCGGCCGCTCCCTGGTGTGCGCCGTCTACCGGCGCTGGCCGCGGCTCGCCTTCTATCTCATGAGCGGGCGCGCCACCGACGGACGGCCCCCGGCGCGCTTCTCCTTCTGCGGCTCGAACGACGTCTACTGCCTCGAGGCGGCGCAGGGCCCCTGGCAGGAGATCATCGCGGCCGCCGAGGAAGCGTACGACCGGACGTCCGCCTGCCGCTTCACCACCTTCGTCGGCTACGAATGGACGGGCGCGCCGGGCGGCGACAACCTGCACCGCAACGTGCTGTTCGCCAACGACGTGGTGCCCGACCTGCCGATCAGCTACTTCGAGGCGCCGACGCCGGCGGATCTCTGGGAGCAGCTCGAGCGCCGCTGCATGCGCCGGCTCGGCACGTGCGAGGCGCTCGCCATCCCGCACAACTCGAACCTGAGCGGCGGCCGCATGTTCACCGCGCCGGACCTGAGCGGCCAGCCGCTCACGGTGGATCAGGCCGCGGCGTGGCGGGCGCTCGAGCCGCTGGTGGAGGTGATGCAGCACAAGGGCGACTCGGAGTGCGGGCCGGGATCGCCGGACGAGCTCTGCCGCTTCGAGAAGCTGCCCTACGCCAACTTTCCGGGAAAATACGCCTGGTGGGCGCGCCGGCCGCCGCCCCCGTCGAACTTCGTGCGCGACGCGCTCCTCGCGGGGCTCGCCGATGGGCGGTCGCTCGGCGTGAACCCGTTCCGCTTCGGGATGATCGCCGGCACCGACACGCACCTCGGCGCGGCGGGGGCCACCGACGAGGGCGGGTACGTGGGCCACGGCGGCGCCGGTGCCATCCCTCGTGGGGAACGGCTCGCGCGGCTGCCCGACGACATCGAGTTCAATCCCGGCGGCCTCGCCGTGCTGTGGGCGGAGCAGAACACGCGCGCCTCGCTGTTCGCCGCGATGCGGCGGCGGGAGGCGTACGGCACGAGCGGGCCCCGCATCACGGTGCGCTTCTTCGGCGGCTGGGAGCTGGCCGACGACCTCTGCGGCGACGCGCGGCTCGCCGAGCGGGGTTACGCCGGCGGCGTGCCCATGGGCGGTGAGTTGCTCGGCCGCGAGGGCGCCGCGGGCGCACCGCGCTTCGTCGTCTCGGCGCTGCGCGATTCCGGCACGGCGCGCTCGCCGGGCGCGCCCCTCGAGCGCGTGCAGATCGTCAAAGGGTGGCTCGACGACGCCGGCACCCACGAACGCGTCTTCGACGTGGCCGTCGCCCCCGGCCCGGCCGACGTCGACCTCGCCACCTGCACGCCCCGCGGCGCCGGCAGCGACGCGCTGTGCGCCGTGTGGGCCGATCCGGAGTTCGATCCCGAAGCGCCTGCCTTCTACTACGCGCGCGTGCTGGAGGTGCCGAGCTGCCGGTGGAGCACGCGGGCGTGCCTGCAGCGCGGCATCGACTGCCGGCATCCCGGCGACGTACCGGACGGCTGGCAGGAGTGCTGCGACGCGCACTACCCGAAGACCATCCAGGAGCGCGCCTGGACGTCGCCGATCTGGTACACGCCGGCCGGAGGCTGACGGGCGGTCGCCGCTAGCTGCCCGGCGGGCCCGCGGGCAGCCGCCGGCGCCGGCGGCCTAGGGCTCGGTGCCGACGATCCAGATGGCGAAGTATTGCGCGCCGCCGCCGTAGGCGTGGCCGAGCGCGTTGCGCACGCCGTCGACCTGGTGCGCGCCGGCGCGGCCCATCACCTGCAGCGCCGCTTCGCCGAGACGCAGCATGCCGGAGGCGCCGATCGGGTTGGTGCACAGCACGCCGCCCGACGGGTTGATGGGCAGGTGCGCGCCGAACTTCTGCTCGCCGCGGTCGATGGCCTTCCAGCCCTCGCCGACCGGGCGGAAGCCCAGGTTCTCGAGCCACATCGCCTCGAACCACGAAAACGGGACGTAGATCTCCGCGGTTTGGATCTCGTTCCACGGGTCGGTGATGCCGGCCTGATCGTAGACGTGCTTGGCGCAACGCTTGCCGGCCTCCGGGTTCACCTGATCGCGGCCCGGCACCCACATGGCCTCTGCATACGAGGCCGCGCCCTTGATCCAGGCCACCGGCTTCGGCGCGCGGCGGGCGGCGGCCTCGCTGCCGAGCACCATCGCGATGGCGCCGTCGGACGACGGGCACGTCTCGAGATAGCGGATCGGCTCCCAGAGCATGAGGGAGCTCATGACGTCCTCGATCGTCATCGGCTCGCGGAGATGCGCGTACTCGTTGCGTGCGGCGTTCTCGCGCGCGTTGACGGCGATCATCGGCCCGATGTGCGGCGGGGCGCCGGTCTTGGCGATGTAGGCGCGGCAGTACGGCGCGAAGAAGCCGCCCGCGCCGGCCACCAGCGGGGGAGTAAACGGCAGGGTGGGCGACAGCGCCCACATGGTATTGCCTTCCGATTGCTTCTCGAAGGCGATGCAGAGCACGCGCTCGTAGAGGCCGGAGGCCACGTGCGTCATGGCGGCGACGGCGGTAGAGGCGCCGACCGAGCCGGCGGTGTGCACGCGCAGCATGCGCTTCATGTGCGCGCCGACGGCCCCCACCAGGAACTGCTCCGGCATGGCGACGCCTTCGAGCATGTCGGGTGCCTTGCCGATCACCACCGCGTCGATGTCGCGATGCTCGAGGCCGGCGTCGGCCAGCGCGCGGTCGACGGCCTCGCGCACGAGCCCGGGGATGCTGACGTCGGCGCGGCGGGCGGCGTGATGGGTCTGGCCCACGCCCAGGACGGCGACCCGGCGCTTCATGTCCACCGCCGTTCCGTGCCGAGCACCCAGACCACGTTCTGCTGCAGGCAGTGGCCCTGCGCGGCGTGCGCGATGGCGCGGGTGGCGCCCGGGACGCCGCGCTCGCCGGCGCGCCCGGCGAGCTGGCGGAAGACTTCGCCGAGTCGAATGAGCCCCGTGCTCATGATGGGATGGGCGCACAGCGCTCCGCCCGACGGGTTGAGCACCGGTGTCAGCGCATCCGGGTCGAGCCCCAGCGCCTCGCAAAGGATCAGCTCCTCGACCGGGTTGGTGGCCATCAGCTCGACCACCTGGACGTCGCGGGCCCGCGCCAGTCCGGCCATCGCGTAGGCCTGTTCCGCGGCGAGCGCGGCGCCGGCCGAGCGCGTGAGGTCACGCGCCCCGAGCGTCTGCAGCTCGGCGCGGTGGTCGACACCGCGGATCCATACCGGCCGGTCGCAGAGCCGCTCCGCCTTGCCCTCGGCTGCGAGCACGAGGCAGGCGGCGCTTTCGCCGATCGGCGGCAGATAGCCGCGGCGCAGCGGCTCGGCCGCCCACGGCGTGCGCTGCAGCGCCTCCGGCGTGGTGACGGCGCGCACCTGGGCGTCGGGGTTGCGCGCGCCC
>DATMAZ010000138.1:0-7722 GCA_035559675.1 Candidatus Limnocylindria bacterium | reverse complement strand
CGCCGGCGCCGCCTCGAGCGCCGCCCGCTCCGCCCGCGTTGCCAGCGCGAAGCCCGCGTCCGGCTCGAGCGTCGTGGCGGCATCGTCCCAGAGATCGAGGTCGGGCGTCGCGCCGGCCAGATCGGCGGGATCGGGCAGCCCGGCGTGCGGGTCCGGCGCGGTGGCGCGCGCCAGCTCGCAGGCCTGGCGCGCGAGGTCGGTGAGCGTCGCGGCGGTGAGGTCCGCGCTCGACACGATCGCCGTGGCGCCGCCGAGGAGCACGCGCAGACCGGCGCGCCGCTCGCGCGAGCGGACGAGCTTCTCGGGCTCGCCGAGCCGGATGCCCACCTCGAGCCCGGTGCCGTCGGCCACCACCGCGTCCGCCGCGTCCGCGCCTGCGTCGAGCGCCGCGGTGACCAGCGCGCGCGCGACCGCGGCCGCCTCGTCGGGCGTGCTCACGCTTGCGTCCCGCCCACCGTGAGGCCGTCGACGCGCACGGTGGGCAGCCCGACGCCCACCGGCACGGACTGGCCGTCCTTGCCGCACGTGCCGATGCCGAGGTCGAGCGCGAGATCGTGTCCGACGCGCGTGATCCGCGTCAGCACCTCCGGGCCGTTCCCGATCAGCGTGGCGCCGCGCACCGGTGCGCCGATGTGTCCGTCCTCGATGAGATAGGCTTCGCTGGCCGAGAACACGAAGCGCCCGCTGGTGATGTCGACGCTGCCCCCGCCGAACGACACCGCGTAGAGCCCGCGCGACACGGAGCGGATGACGTCCGCCGGATCGTCCTCGCCGGCCAGCATGAAGGTGTTGGTCATGCGCGGCATGGGCAGGTGCGCGTAGCTCTCGCGCCGGCCGTTGCCGGTGAGGGGCATGCGGAGCAGCGCCGCGTTCAGCCGGTCCTGCAGATACCCGCGGAGAATGCCGCGCTCGATCAGCACCGTGCGGCTGGTGGGCGTGCCCTCGTCGTCGACGTTGAGCGAGCCGCGCCGGCCGGGCAGCGTGCCGTCGTCGACCACCGTGCACAGCTCGGAGGCCACGCGCGTGCCGAGGCGGTTGCTGAAGGCGGAGGTCCCCTTGCGGTTGAAGTCGGCCTCGAGGCCATGGCCCACCGCCTCGTGCAGCAGGATGCCCGGCCACCCCGGCCCGAGCACCACCGTCATCGTGCCCGCGGGCGCCGGACGGGCGTCGAGGTTGACGACGGCCTGGCGCGCGGCCTCGCGGGCAAACGTGTCCGCCCGCGCCGCCAGCTCGGCGAACGTGCAGCGGCCGCCGCCGCCGGACGAGCCCTGCTGGCGCACCGTGCCCCGCTCCGCGATGCAGGTGACGGCGAGGTGGACGAGCGGGCGCACGTCGCCGGTCAGCTGGCCGTCCGGCGTCGCGATCAGCACCACGCGTTGCTCGACGCTCAAGTTGGCGTGCACGCGCACGATGGCGGGATCGGCCGCGCGCGCCACGCGATCGATGCGCTCGAGCAGCGCCACGTGCTCGGCGAGCGGCACGTCGGTGGGCGACGGATCGACGGGGTAGAGGTCGTGCGGCGCCCGCCCGGCCGGTGTGACGACGGCCGGCGCGTCGGCGCCGCCGCGCGTGCCGATGTAGCCCGCCGTGCGCGCCGCGAGCTCGAGGTCGTGCGGCGACACCTCGTCGGAGTAGGCGTAGCCGGCGCGCGGGCCCACCACGACGCGCACGCCGACGCCCTGGCGGACGCTGCGCGCCGCCTTCTTCACGATGCCGTCCTCGAGCGAGGCGCTCTGCGCGGTGCGGAACTCGACGAAGCAGTCGGCGTGGTCGGCGCCGCGGCCGACGGCGGCGCCGAGCACGCGTGCGATCCGGTCGGCCGCGAGCCCGTAGCGCTCGAGGAAGAACTCGCGCGGGACCAGCTGCATCCCGCCAAGCGTAGCAAAGGCACGCCGGCCAGGCCATGGCACCGTTGGACATGCGGCACCCTCCACGCAATACTCGACGGCTCGCCGTATGGGTTCTACGCCAACGCGCGGGCGGCTGCAGAGCCTGCTGCAGGTTCTCGACCGCCCCGGCCCGCTGGTCATCCTGCCGCACGACAATCCCGATCCGGATGCGCTCGCCTCGGCGGCGGCGCTGCGCTACCTCGTGCGCCAGCTGCTCGACCGCGAGGCGGTAATCGCGCTCGGCGGCATCGTGGGCCGGGCCGAGAATCGCGCCATGCTCACGTACCTCAACATCCAGCTCGTGCCCGTGGCCGAGGTGCCGCTCGACGGCGGCGCCCAGGTGGCGCTGGTCGACACCCAGCCGCGCCGTCCGAACAACTCGCTCCCGGACGACGTCGTGCCGTCGGTGGTGATCGACCATCATCCGGCCTACGGGGCGTATCCCGGCGTGCCGTACCTCGATCTTCGCGACGCCTACGGCGCGACGTCGACCATCCTCACCGAGTACATCGAAGAGGCCAACGTGGAAGTCGAGTCGAAGATCGCGACCGCGCTCTTCTACGGGATCAACGCCGAGACGCAGGACCTCGGCCGCGAGGCGACCGCGGCCGACGTCGAGGCGAGCCACTTTCTCTACCCGCACACCAACAAGCGACGGCTCGCCAAGATCGAGAACGCACGCGTGCCGCGCGAGTACTTCCGCATCTTTCGCAAGGCGATCGAGCGCGCGGTGCTGTACGATCGCGCGGTCATCTCGCTGTTGGGCGACGTGCAATACCCCGACGTGGTGGCCGAGGTGGCCGACTTTCTCCTGCGGCTCGATCAGGTGGAGTGGGCGGCCGCGCTCGGCGTCTACCAGCGGCAGCTCTACTGCTCCGTCCGCACCACCGATCGCGACGCCAACGCCGGCGAGATCCTGCAGCGCGTGCTGGGCGGCAAATCGGCCGGCGGGCACGACATGATCGCCGGCGGGCGCGTGCCCATCGGCACCGACCCGCGGCATCGTCAGCAGATCGCCGTCGCGGTGCGCGACCGGCTGCTGGCCGAGCTCGGGATCCAGGCCGAGGGGCAGGCGCTGGTCTAGCGCCTCGTCGCGGCCTCCGCGGCGCGCCCCGGCGGCATCGCTTCCGACGCCTGGGACGCGAGCACGCCCGGCGTCGCAATCCTGGGAGAAGGGCCGTCACGGCCCGCAGCGGGTGCCGGCATGATGGTTGCTCGGGTCCGCAGGGGACGAGTCAAGAATGTTGCCGATCCACGGGCACGTTCAGCCGGGATACGAGGCGGTTCGCGACGCCTTCGCCGTCAATCTGGAAGAGCACGGCGACGTGGGGGCGGCCTGCTGCGTCTACGCCGGCGGCGAGCCGGTGCTGGACCTGTGGGCCGGGTTCGCCGACCTCGACGGCGGCCGCCCGTGGAGCGAGGACACCATCCAGATCGTCTTCTCGGCCACCAAGGGCGTCACGGCGGTCTGCGTGCTGGCGCTGGTCGAGCGCGGTCTCCTGGCGCTCGACGCGCCGGTGGCGGCGTACTGGCCGGAGTTCGCCCAGAACGGCAAGGCCGACATCCCCGTGCGCTTCGTGCTCTGCCACCGGGCGGGGCTGGCGGCGATCGACGGCGACCTCACGCTGCCGGAGGTCCTCGCCTGGGATCCCGTCGTTGGCGCCATCGCCGCGCAGGCGCCGAACTGGCGTCCCGGCAGCGCGCATGGCTACCACGCGCGCTCGTTTGGCTGGATCCTCGGCGAGATCGTGCGGCGCGTGACGGGTCGCTCGCTCGGCCGGTTCTTCGCCGACGAGCTCGCTCGCCCGCTCGGGCTCGACTTCTGGATCGGGCTCCCCGCCGCCGAGCTCGCGCGCTGCGCGCGCATCCTGCCTCCGGAGGATCCGCTGCCGCTGGCGACGCTGCTCGGCGAGACGGCGCTCACGACGCGCGTCATGTCGGGCCCCTCGGGGCTGTTCGCGTACGACGACACCTGGAACCGCCCCGACGTGCTCGCCGCCGAGATTCCGTCGTCGAACGGCGTCGGCAATGCGCGCGCGCTGGCGCGCTTCTACGCCGCATTGATCGGGGACGTGGACGGCGTGCGCCTGCTCGCGCCGGCGACCATCGCCGCGGCCGCCGAGACGCAGGCCGCTGGCCCCGATCGCGTGATCTTCGTCGAGACCCGCTACGGCCTCGGCTTCGCGCTCCAGCCCATGCTCGCGCCTGGCGCCGGCCCGCGCAGCTTCGGACATCCCGGGGCGGGCGGCTCGCTCGGCTTCGCCGATCCGGACGCGGGTCTGGCGTTCGGATACGTGAGCACCCGCATGCGCTTCGACGCGACGGGCGACCCGCGGACCCGCAATTTGGTGTCCGCGCTCTATCGCGCCCACGGAGGTTTCGCATGACGGAGCCCTTCGTGCGCGAATGGGGGAGGGGACAGCCGGTCGTCGCCATGGCGCCGCTCGGCCTCGACTCGTCGGCGTTCGCCGCGTTGGGCGAGCTGCTGGCGGCACGCGGCATGCACACGCTCGCCGTCGACCTGCCCGGCTTCGGACGCACGCCCGCGCCGGCCGAACCGCTGACACCCGCCGTGCTGGCGGCGCCGGTGATCGCGCTCGTCCGCTCGCTCGACGTGCCGCCGGTCGTGCTCGGCATCTCGCTCGGCGGGCGGATCGCGCTGGAGGTCGCGCTCGCCGCGCCGGATGCGGTGCGCGCGGTCGTCCCGATCGCGCCGTATCTGCCCTGGCGGCGGGGACGCTGTCTGCTCGCATGGGCGCGGGCGCTCGATCCCGCCGCCGCGGCGTGGCTGCCGCTCGAGCGCGTCTGGCCGGGTCTTCGCTGGCTGGCGTACGCTCTCGAGCGCGTGCCGTACGTGCGGGACGATGCGCTCGCGCAAGCCGCGGCGCGGTTCGTGTACTACCTCTCCTGTCCCGCGACGCGCGTCGCGTTTCTCTCCGCGGCGCGCGAGCTGGCGCTCGATCCAGCCGAGGGGCCCGACGCCCTCTGGGCGCGGCTCGCCGGGTTGCGCATGCCGGCGGCCTTCGTGTGGGGCGAGCGCGATCAGCTGGTCTCGCTGCGCTTCGCCAAGGCCGTCGCCCGCGCCTGCTCGCCCGTCGAGCAGATCCTGCTCCCCTGCGTCGGCCACTGGTTGAACGGGCCGCATCACCGCTGCCTCGCGGAAACCATCGCCGACCTCGTGCCGGCGCTGCTGCTCCCGCCCGCGGTGCGGCGTCTCCGCGTGCGCGCCGGAGCGCTCTCCGTGCGGCCCTGTGTCGCCGCGGCCGGCGTGCCGGCCGCGGCGGCGCTCGCGGAGGCCGAGCATGTCTAGCTGGCCGCAGGTGCGCGGCGCGCTCCGCGAGCGGCTCGGTGCGCTCGACGTCGTCGGCGCCTGGGCGGCGTCGACCGAGCGCGCGCTCGCCGCCGATCCGTTCCAGCGGGACATCGTCTTCTTGAGACGTCTCCTCTGTCTCATGGGTGTGTTCTCGCGATACTTCGCCGGCGAGGTGCGCGGGCTCGAGCGCCTGCCGGCACGCGGGCCCATGCTCCTCGTCGGGAACCACTCGGGCGGCTCGCTCACGCCCGATACCTCCGTGTTCTTCCACGCCTGGTACCGCGCGCGCGGGCTCGACGACGCGCTGATCGGGCTCGCGTTCGACGCCGCCTTCGGCATCCCCGGCTTCGAGACGCTCATGCGAAAGATCGGCGAGGTGCCGGCGAGCCGCGCCAACGCGCAGCGCGCGCTCGAAGCGGGCCATGCGGTCCTCGTTTACCCGGGCGGCGATCACGAGGCGTTTCGCCCGTGGGTCGACCGCAATCGCATCGACTTCGCCGGGCGCACGGGATTCATCGAGCTGGCGCTGCGGCTCGGCGTGCCGGTGGTGCCGGTGGTGAGCCACGGCGGCCACAGCTCGACCATCATCCTCTCGCGGGGCACGTGGCTCGGCCGTCTGTTCGGCACGGAGCGCATCCGCACCCCCCAGTTCCCGATCGCGCTGCAGGTGCCGTGGGGCATCTCGCCGATGACGCTGCCCGGCGTTCCGCTGCCCGCCAAGATCACCATCGAGGTGCTCTCGCCGATGCCGTGGAATGACCTCGGACGGCACGCCGCCGACGATCCGGCCGTCGTCCGCCGCTGCTACCAGGAGATCACGGGGCGCATGCAGGCGGCGCTCGATGCGCTCGTCGCCGAGCACCCGTATCCGGTGCTGGCGCGGCTGCGCGCGCTGGTCGGGGGCTGACGCGATGGAGCGGCTGCCCGGCATCGACGCGAGCTTCCTCTACATGGAGACGCCGGCGGCCCACACCCACACCATCAAGGTCGCGGTCGTGGAGCCCGCGACGGACGCGCCGTACTCGCTCGAGCGCGTACGAAACGACCTCGCTGCCCGGTTGCATCTCCTGCCGCCGTTTCGCCGCCGGCTCGTCGAGGTGCCGTGGGGCCTCCACCACCCGCTGTGGATCGAAGACCCGACGTTCGACCTCTCGCACCACGTGCGCGAGACGATCGCGCCCGCGCCCGGCGGGCCGCGCGAGCTGGACGCGGTGGTCTCCGCGATCGCCAGCGAGCCGCTCGATCGGCGCCGTCCGCTCTGGGAGCTGTGGATGGTGCGCGGCCTCGTGGACGACCGCCTCGCGGCCGTCGCCAAGATCCATCATGCGGTGGCCGACGGCGTGGCGGTGGCGGCGCTGCTCGCCAACGTGCTGCAGCCGGGCGCCGAGGCGCTAGCACCGTGCGTGCGCGACGACGGCTGGCGGCCCGAGCTCGTGCCGTCGCCGGCGGCGCTGGTGCGCGACGCTGTCGTCGACCGCATGCGACAGACGGCGCGGCTCCCGCCGCTGGTGGCACGCACCGTGCGCAACCTCCGCGGCGTGACGCAGCTTCGCCGGACGACCGCCGTGCCGCCGCCGCGGCCCGTGCTGGATGCGCCCCGCACGTCGCTCAACGGCGCGCTCACGGCACGCCGCGCATTCGCGAGCACCGCGCTGCCGCTCGCCGACGTGCGCGCCATGAAGGCGGCGCACGGGGCGACGATCAACGACGTGCTGCTTTCGCTCGTCGGCGGCGCGGTCTGCCGGTATCTCGCGGCGCGCGGCGAGCACCCCGACCGCCCGCTGGTGGCCGAGGTCCCGGTGGCCACCGACCCGCCGGGGGCGCGGCGCATCGCCGGCAACCGGCTCTCGAACATCTTCACTTCGCTCTGCACCGACGTGGCCGACCCGGTGGCGCGGCTGCGCGCCGTGCACGACGCCATGGCGACGGCGAAGCGCCTTCACGAGACGCTCGGCCCCGATCTCTACGAGGCCTGGACCGAGTTCGTGCCGCCGCGCCCATTTAGCTGGGCCGTGCGCACGTACTCGCGCTGGCGGCTCGCCGACCGGCACCGGCCGCCGATCAACGTGATCGTGTCGTGCGTACCCGGACCGCGCGTGCGGCTCGGCTGGTCGGGCGGCACGCTGGAAGCGCTCTACTCGGTCGGGCCGATCATCGAGGGCGCCGCGCTCAACGTGACGGCGTGGAGCTATGCCGACCGCCTCTGTGTCGGCGTGCTGAGCTGCCCCGACCTGCTGCCCGATCCCCACGTGGTGAGCGAGGGGCTGCACGCGGAGCTCGAAGCCCTCATGGCCGCGACGCCGCCGACCGGCTAGACAGGGCGGCGCATGGACGTCCTGCGCCGCGAGCCGTTCCGGTTCTTCTTTCCCTTGGGGGTCGTGCTCGCCTGGGCGGGCGTCGGACACTGGCTGGCGTACGCCATGGGTTTCATCTCGACGTACTCCTGCCAGGGCCACGGCCTCGTACAGATCGCGGGCTTTCTCCTCGCGTTCGCCACGGGCTTTCTGCTGACCGCCGTGC
>DATMAZ010000137.1:0-61442 GCA_035559675.1 Candidatus Limnocylindria bacterium | reverse complement strand
CGGTGATGATGCCGACCGCGATCCCCCGCCGGATGGCCACGACCGCATCGGCTTCGGACGAGGCGGTCACGTCGTCCGCGAGCAGCACGGTCGCTCCGTGCACCTGCCGCGGCCGGGCGAGCGGCACGCCGACGCCGCGCGCGGCGAGCACGCGCGCCCAATCGGACGGCGCCGCGCACTCGGCGGCGTCGAGAAAGCCATGCCGCAGACCCGGTAGGGCGTCCCACGGTTGGTGCGTCAGCATGGCGATCTCAGAGGTCGACGCGATGGAGCACGACCTCGGTGTGCTTCAACAGCTCTTCCAGCGTGTGCAGCTTGTACTCGCGCTCGTAGTAGATGGCGCGGATGCCGGTGTTCAGCAGCACCTTCATGCAATGGATGCACGGCGTGTGCGTGATGTAGATGTCCGCGTCGCGGATGGAGACGCCGTTCTTGGCGGCCTGCGCGATGGCGTTGATCTCGGCGTGGATGGTGCGAAAGCAGTTCTCCTCGAGCTCGCCCGACGGCGTGCGCGACGCGTAGACGAGGCAGCCGACGTCCGTGCAGTGCGGCAGCCCCGCCGGCGCGCCGTTGTAGCCGGTGGCCACGATGTTCCGGTCGCGGACGATCACCGCGCCCACCTTGGCGCGGAGACACGTCGACCGCTCGGCCACCTGCCGGGTGATCGTCATGAAGTATTGATGCCAGCTTGGACGCTCGGCCATGAACCGCTCCTACGACGGAATGAGTGTCACCCGGGCCCCGGCGCCGCACGCGAGCGCGTCGTGGGCGCGCCCGTCGCGGACGGCGATCTCCAGCAGGCCGAAGGAGTCGAGCAACGCCACGGGCGCACCGGGTGCCACGGCGGCGTACGTCTGCTGCACGGGCCCGATGCGCACGCCCGCCACACTAACCACGAAAAAACCCTCGGGAAACCAGTCGGCCGACAGATTCGAGACGAGGTTCCCGAAGTGATCGACGTACACGACCTCGCCGTGGACCTCGGCACCCGCCCGCACCGGCGCGGGCAGGGCGACGCGGACGAGCCCGCTGCGCTCGGGCCCGAGCGCGGCGGGCTGCGTGCCGGTGGCGAGCGCGGCCGCCACGGGCGCGAACACGTCGCGCCCGTGGAACGTGGCGCTGCGCGGCGAGAGGAAGAAGCGCTCCTCGGTGAGCTCCACGATGCGGCGGATCCCGGCGGCCTCGGCGGCGAGCGCCAGCACGCCGTTGTCGGGGCCGACGAAGCAACCGGTCGCGGTCTCGACGCAGAGGCCGCGGCGGTCGCTTCCCACGCCGGGATCCACCACCGCGACGTGCACCGTGCCGGCAGGGAAGTAGGGCGCCGCCTGCCGGAGCACGAACGCGCCCACGATCACCGCCTGGGGCGGGATGCCGTGGCTCACGTCGATCACCGGCACCCCCGGCGCCCGGGTGGCGATCACGCCTTTCATGATGCCGACGAACGGATCGGAGAGCCCGAAGTCGGTCGTGAGCGTGATCAGCGGAGCGACTCCTCCACCGCGGCCCAGAGCAGCGGGAACATGATCTCGTGGTGGCCCGTCAGCTGGATACCGCGCCCGCCGAGCGTGGTCGGGCGCGCGACGACGTTCACCGCGGGCCGGTAGTGGCGGTTGAAGTCCATGTCGATGGTGGTGAGCGCGCGGACCCGGTGGCCCAGGTTGCGCGCGAGGTTGAGGGCCTTCACGAACACCTCGGGCATCAGCACGGCGGAGCCCAGGTTGATGTAGACCCCGCCGTCGAGCCGCGCGACGAGCGCTGCGAGCAGCCGGAAGTCCCGCAGGCTCCCTTCGCCGATCGCCGCCCCGTCGGCGCTCGGGTGCATGTGGATGATGTCCGTGCCGAGCGCCACGTGCACCGTCGCCGGCACGTCGAGACGGGCCGCGGCGGCAAGGATGCTGATGCGCCGGCCGGGCAGGCGGGCGCGCTCGATCGCCCGGCCGACGGCCGCGCCGAGCCCGAGGCCGTCCGCCACACCGTCGCGCGTGGCGTGGTTCAGGAATTCGCCCGTCTCGCGCGCCATGCCGAAGAGCCCCCGCTCGAGGCCGGGGCCGACGTCCTCCGAAGTGTGCCCGCTCGCCGCCAGCTCGAAGTCGTGGACGAGACAGGCGCCGTTCATGGCGACGCCAGCGAGCCGCCCGCGCTCGAGGAGATCGACGATCACGGGGCCGAGGCCCACCTTGATGGGGTGCGCGCCCATGCCCAGCACCACGGGGCGGCGGCGGCGGATCGCGCGGGCGATGCGCGCCGCGGCGTCGCGCAGGTCGGCGGCGGCGAGGATGTCGGGAAGCCCGCGCAGAAAGGCGCGCATCGACTGGCCCCCGCGGACGGGCCGTCCGAGCGCGCGGGTGGCCACCTTGCTCGGACGCTTCTTCAGCGCCACCGTGCGGACGCGACGCAGGTCGAGCGGGGCGAGCGGATGCTTCGTGCGCCGCGGCGCCACGCGCTTCACGGCCGGCTCCCGGCAAACGCCGTGTCGACCAGCTCGCAGAGGACGTGTCCGATCGTGATGTGCGTCTCCTGGATGCGTGCGGCGTCGGTGCTGGCCGTCACGACCAGCGCCAGATCGACCGCCGCCGTGAGCAGCCCGCCCGCGCCGCCGGTGAGGCCGATGGTGGCGATGCCGAGCGACTTGCACGCCTCCACCGCCCGCAGGACGGACGGCGAGCGCCCGCTGGTGGAGATCGCGATCGCGACGTCACCCGGGCGTCCGAGCGCGCGCACCTGCCGGGCGAAGATCTCGTCGTAGCCGAAGTCGTTCGCGATGGCGGTGAGCGCGGAGGTGTCGGTGGTGAGTGCTACGGCCGCGAGGCCGTCGCGGCTTCGTGAGAAGCGTCCCACCAGCTCGGCCGCGATGTGCTGCGCGTCGGCGGCGCTGCCGCCGTTGCCGAAGAGCAGCACCTTGCCGCCGGCGCGGAGCGCCGCGACGAGCATCTCGCCGGCCCTGGCCGTCGCGTCGGCGTACTCGTCGAGGAAGACTCGCTTCACGCGGAGACTCTCGTCGAAGTGCGCTCTGACGACGTCGCGACTCACGAGGATTGGCGGACGCTCTACTGGAGGGCCCGCGGGCGGTCAACACACGTTGCCAGCCGAGCGCCACTGCGCTAAGACCAGGGCCGTCGCGGGCGTAATTCAGTGGTAGAATGCCAGCTTCCCAAGCTGGACGTCGCCGGTTCGACCCCGGTCGCCCGCTCTCTTTTCTGTTTTTCGATCGCGCACTTGCGTGACCGGTCGCGTAGGTGTGATTGAGCCGGGCATGCTTGAGCTGCCTGAGGTCCGCAGCCGCACCGTTGGGAAAAACGTCGCTCCGGTCGTTCGCCTAGCACGTGAGCTCCGGGGGCATCGAAGGTCGCGCCCTGCGTCAGGCCCAGCGTGGTGTTTACGAGCGCCACCGTGACCGGCCGATCCCGATCGTCGCCGCGCAGCGTGCGGTGCGCGGCAGGTCGAGGGCGGTGGAATCGAGCACGGTGAGGGACACCTTGCCCGTGATCGAGGCTAGGAGGCGGCGACGCACCGGTCGTCGTCGCTGCCCTTGCCACCCTTGTCCACGCGGCAGTCGGCGTCGCTCTTCTTCATGAGAGGCTCGTCGTTGCGCCAGTCAGCCTTCTTGCACGTCTTCGCGCCCGTCTTGGTGGTCGCGTCGATGCTTTCGCAAAACTGCCCGAGCGAGCAGCCACCCTGGTCCACGCTGTCGCCCGCGGCCGTGCTCGCACACGCGTCGTCGAGATCGCGCCGGCCGTCCCCGTCGGTGTCGGCATTGGCTTCCGCGAGCGCCTGGGTCGTCGCCATCAGCTCCTCTTCGATCTCGTGCATCTCGGCGTGGCACGCGTCGTGATCGGCCGTGACGTCGGCGAGGTCCGCGAGGCACTGTGCCAGATCGTGGTCCGGATCGTTTGGGAAGGGGTCGCAGACGTCGCCGATGGTGTCGCCGTCGGTGTCGAGCTGATCGGCGTTCGCATCGTTCGGGCAGTTGTCCTCGCCATCGAACACGCCGTCGCCGTCGCTGTCGACCGGAACCGGCGTGGTGGTGACGGTGAGCTGGTACTGCCCCGCGACACCACCGAGCGCCCCGACGAATACAGTGTAGTAGCCGCCGTAGGTGCCATCGAGCGGGAACGTGTACTGAACCGTCTCGCCGGGCGCCGCAGCGACCTCGTACGCGAGCAACGTCAGCCCCGTCGATCCGAGCGGGTTGTCCACTGGCGCCGGACTGGTGGTGAACGTCTGGTGGCGTACCGACGTGCCACCGACGTCCCACCCGCCATACAGTGCAAACGCGAGCTGCACGTTCGCTCCATCGTTAGGGTCGTCGGCGAGCGTGACGGTGACGGTGACCGGACCACCGGCGAGGATCGTCTCGAGCGGCGAGTACTGGATGAGGCCGTAGTCGAGCCCGTGGCCCCACCCCTGCCCGTCGTTTTCGGGATCGGCCCACGACTTTCCACCTACCGCGATCACGCGATCCGTCGGGAAGTCGGGATCGTTGATCGCGTTGTACGCGTTCACCTGCGCGAGCAGGCTCCCGGGCGCCGGTGTGGGATCGACGCCCGTCTGGATCGTGCGCACCTGGGTCGGGGAGTGCATCCCGGCGTACCAGTTGACCGGCAGGCTGCCGGTCCAGCCGTCGAGGGGACCGTTGGTGAAAGTGGCTGGGTCGTTGGTAGGTGCGCCGTCGACGCCGTTCGTGCTGCCGGCGAGCCCCGACCCGTACCCCGCCAGGTTGTAGGTGGCATGTGCGTGTGCGCGCGGAGCCGCGGCCAGTGCGCCCGCGACGAGCGCAGCGGTAGCGGCGGCGAACATGACGTGGCGCATGGGTTTCCTTCCTGCCCTCACTTGGCCTCGATGGCGGCAGGGCCGACGGCGAATCCATCCATGGGGGTCCATAATGCCACCGGCGCCGGACAAGGGAATGCGACATATCGTCGCAGCTGATCGCCCCCGGCGGTTCCCGGATTCCCTCGTTGGCGCCCCTGCTCCGACCGGGCTGCTCAGCGCCGAGACGGACGCTTCGCGAGTTTCCGCTGGAGCGAGCGGCGGTGCAGGCCGAGCCGCCGCGCCGCTTCGGAGATGTTGCCGCCGGAGTCGGCGAGCACGCGGTTGATGTGTTCCCACTCGACGCGCTCGAGCGACGGGACGTCGTCGGCCGCTTCGAGCCGGGGCGCGGGCGCCGCCGCGCCCCGGGCGAAGGCGGCCAGGACTTCGTCCACGCTGGCCGGCTTGGTGAGGTAGTGCGTCGCGCCCAGCTTCACCGCCTCGAGTGCCGTCGCGATGCTGCCATATCCGGTGAGTACCACGATCGGCGCGGCGGGGGCCGCCGCGTGCACCGCACGCACGACGTCGAGGCCGGAGCCGTCGGGTAGCCGGAGGTCGACGACCGCCCAGCCGACGTCGCCGGCCTCCGCCGCGGCCGCGGCGCCCGCCGCGTCGGCTGCCTCGCGCACAGTATGGCCCCGCTCGCGCAGCGCGCGTGCCAGCCGCGAGCGCAGCACCTCGTCGTCGTCCACAAGCAGCAGCACCGGCTCGGGTCTAGACATGCGCTGGTGCCTCCGCCATCACGCCGGCCGGCAGCGCGATCTCCGCCGTCGAGCCTGCGCCGGGCGTCGAGGTGAGCACGAGTTGGCCCCCGAGCTGTTCGGCGAGCGTGCGCGTGAGGAAGAGCCCGAGCCCGAACCCGCGACCGGCCGGCTTGGTCGTGAAGAAGGGTTCACCCGCGCGGGCGAGCACGTCGCCCGCCATGCCCGCTCCCTCGTCGCGCACCCGGACCCGCACCCCGGCCTTGTCCGCCACCACCGACAGCTCCACCCGTTCGCCGACGCGCGTGGCGTCGAGCGCGTTGCGTACGAGCCCCGCGATCGACTGCACGAGCGCCCGCGTTGGCACAACCACGGTCGTCGCGGCCACCTCGCCGACCGTCACCCGCCGCGCGTCGACGTCGGGGAGCGTGGCGATCACCTCGTCCACCAGCGCGTGCGCCGTGACGGGCGCCGGGGCCTCGCCCGCCGCCTGCCCGGCCTCCGCGGCCATCGCGTCCAGGATGCGCCGACAGCGTTCCAGCTCGGCGCGGATCAACCGCGCGTCGGCAAGGAGCGGCTCGGCCGCCGCGCCGGGCACCTGCCGGAGAGCGCGTTCCAGCTCGCCCGCCACCACGGCGATAGTCGCGAGCGGCGAGCCCAGTTCGTGGGCCGCGCCCGCGGCGAGCGTGGTGAGCGACGCCAGACGCTCGCTGCGCGCGGCCTGTTCGCGCACGCTCGCGATCTCGGCGTCTCGCCGCTCGATCGCCGCGGTGAGCCGGACGACGAAGTATGTGACCAGCCCCGCAGCCGATACGAACGCGATCCACATGCCCTGGAGGTGCGCGGACACGCCGGGATCGGGATCATGGTCGTGCCCCGCCGCCGTGTGTCCATCCTGCAACAGAAAGAGCGCCGCGTAACCGAGCACGGCGAGCATCGCCAGCGTCCACGTCCAGCGCGGACCGAGCACGACCGCCGCCAACGTGATGTATACGAGATAGAGAATCGTGAACGGGTTCCACGGTCCGCCTGCCAGATACAGGATGACCGTGAAGAGCACGATGTCGAATCCGAGCACGGCGCCGCAGAGCTGCTCCGAGCCCCGGCCGCCCGTGCGGAGCCAGCGCGACAGCGCAACGTTGCTCGCCGCGGCGACCGCGATGCAGACGGCCACCGCCGGGGCGGGTAGCGCCACGTCGAAGACGCGCATCGCGAGCACCACGACCAGCGCCTCGAACGTCACGACGCCCCAGCGGAGCCGCACCAGCCAGGGCAATCCTACGGCCGCGCGACTGCGAGGCCACGGCTGCTCTGTGAGGGCCGGCGCCACGGAGAATCTATTCCGCAGCACGCCCGTCCCATCAAGCACCGTCGCTTCGGCGGCATAAAATGCCGCGTTCCCCGTGCCCCGGCCTGCCAACCGAGGCGAGTCGCGCTCCCTTTGCCCTCGGGGAATGGCCGTCGGTCCCCCCTCAGCCGGCCCGGCGGAGCGAGCTGCTCGCGCCGACCAACACGCAGAGGAGCGCCACCGTGGCCTGGGCGGGGGGGAGGTCGTAGTGGTGGGCAACCACGAAAGCGGCCACCGAGGCGCCGAGCGCCACCAGCGGCGCCACGACGAACATGGGGCGCATCTCGCGGCAGAGGTTCCGTGCCACGAGCGGCGGCAACACGAGGCACCCGAAGGCATAGAGGACGCCCGCAGTCGGAATCGCAAGCCCGATCAGGAGCCCGAGGCTACAGGAGAGCAGCACGTTCCAGCGACCGACGGGGACGCCAACGGCGGCGGCCATCAAGGGATCGACGGCCAGGAGCAGCAGCGGGCGATGAGCCCCCGCGACCACCGTCGCCACCGCCGCCAGCAGCGCCGCGAACAGCAGCACGTCGGCCGGCGAGGCGCCGATGATGCTGGATGACAGCAGCCGATGGACCTCCTCGAGGCCGTGCGGACTGCGCGCCACCACCAGGATGGCCGCGCTGGCAGCGAAGAGATAGACCCAGCCCGTGAGCGCCTCGGGGGTGGGGGCCCCGGGGTCGTGCGGGTGGCGCGTCGTCACCACCGCCGCCGCCACGGCGGCTGCGACGGCCAGCGCCGTCAGGGTCGCGTCCGCTTCGAGCCAGGGGTGACCTCCGACGGCCGCGGCGAGACACATCGCCACCGCCACGCCGAGCGTCGACGCCTGCGCCACCGCCGCGCCGATGAAGATCTGATCGCGCGCCACCACCAGCACGCCCGCCAGCCCGAGCAGCGCCGCCAGGAGCCAGCCGGTGAGGAACGCGTCGTGGAAGAGCGGCCAGGCCGCCGCGAAGTCGCTCAGCATGCGCCCTCCGACGGCCCGGCCGTGAGCGTCCCGTCGCGCAGGATCGCGATGTGGGTCGCGTGCCGCGCGGCGATCCGCTCGTCGTGGGTCACCAGCACCGGCGTGCACCCATCCTCGTGCGCCAGCGTCGCCAGCGAGGCGAGCAGCCGCTGCTCGCTCTCCCGGTCGAGGTGCGTCGTCGGCTCGTCGAGCAACAGCAGCGATGGACGGCGCACCAGGCCGCGCGCCAGCAGCGCACGCTGCCGTTCGCCGCCCGACAACGTCCAGTAGTCACGGCGGGCGCCGCCACCGAGATCGACGCGTTCGAGCGCCCAGGCCAGCCGTGCCGCCAGCTCGGACGGTGGCACCGTCTGGCCCACCATGCCGAGCGATACGAACTCCCGCACCGTCGTGGGCAGGGCCGGATTCAGATCGCAACGCTGCGGGACGAAGCCCACGCGATCGCGGCGTGCATATTCGGGATGCCGCCAGAGCGTGCCGGCCGACGGAGCTTCCAGGCCGAGGATGGCGCGCAGCAACGTCGACTTGCCGGAGCCATTGGGTCCGAGCACGCACCAAAACTCCCCCCGCCGGACTGTGAACGAGACGTCGCGCAGCACCGCGCGCCCGCCGTACGCCAGCGTCAGGGCCCGCGCCTCCACCACCGCCACAGCGGAACTCATGGTCGGCGCGCCTTGCGCGCGTGCGCCGCCGCGACCGCCCGCACGTCGTAGTCGATCATGGCGAGATAGTCGTCGGTATCCGGCCGCGCCCCGGGCTGGGTGGCCATCTCGACCACGACAGCCTCGGTTCGCTCAGCGACGAAGCGCGCGTGGCGCGGATCGTAGTAAGTCGCGGCGAGGAGCAGCCCAACCTGCTGGTCCCGCATCGTCGCGATCAGCGCCTCCAGATGCCTTGTGGTGGGCGGATATCCCGGGCGCGGCTCGAGGAAGCCGACGACGTCGATGCCGAAACGGCGGGCGAAGTACGGCCAGACGTCGTGGTCGGCCACGGCTTTCGTGCCGCGCAGCGGCCCCATGAGCGCGAGCCACCCACCGAGGAGCTCCCGCTCCCGTTGCGCGTCCAGGAATGCGTCGAGCTTCCCCAGCGTGAACAGCTCGGCGATCTTGTCGAGCGGATACTTGTTCCCCAGGCGGTCGCCGAGCATCGCCGCGCCGAGACGGCTCCGGAAGCGGTCGAAGCGCTCCGCGAACGCCACCCGGCCGTCGGGACGGAGCGCCTCCAGCTTCCCCCGGATGGCATCCGCCACGGCGAGCCCGTTCACCGGATCGAGCAGGTAGTGCGGGTTGCCGAACGGATGCACGTCGCCGGCGGCGCGATCGACGCTGCCGTCCGGCACGCCGAGCGGCGCCACGACGCGCGAAGCGTCGAGGTATCCGCGCCCGCCGGGTTGCACCGCCGCATTGCGCGAACCCGTGAGCAGCGGCGGCAGCCAGCCGACCTCGAGATCGAGTCCGTTCACCACCAGCAGTTGCGCGCGGCTGAGCGCCGCGATGAAGCTCGGCCGGGGCTCGACGAAGTGCGGATCTTCCGTCCCCTTGGCGAAGACCGTGACGTCGACGTCGGCGCCGCCGACCGCCCGGACCAGACTGCCGAGATCGGGCGTGGTCGCACAGACACGCAGCGGTGCCCCGGGGGCGGAAGTGACGAGGCCGCACACGGCGACGGCCGCGAGCGCGAAGCGAGCAATGGTCGTCATGATGGCAACCTCCTCTAGTACTGGTGCGCCGGGTGGGCGCCGAAACCGACCTCGAGCCCCACCCAGACGGAGTTGGCCTCCCGTTCGGGCAGGAAGCGCGCATCGTCGAAGTTGTACTGGAGCCGCAGCCGCGAGAACTCCGAGGTCTGCCAGACGAGCAGCGGCGCCACCCGGGTCCTCGCGCTGCGGTAGGGATCCTCGTTCAGGCCGCCCACGCTCTGGCCCGTACCGTCGGCGTATTCGTAGCGTACGCCCGCCGCCCACCGGTAGTGGAAGCCCCAGAGGAGCTGCGAGTAGAGCCCCCAGTCGTAGAGCGTCGTGGCGGGCAGATTCATGTCCGGCACCGCCGCAGCCTCGAAGTCGCGCTGCATGACCTCCGTCTGCCACGTGAGGAACGGCCAGCCCCGGAAGTTCGTGGCGGGCCGCCACTTCACCACCAGGTCGGTGCCGTAGATGGTGGTCCGCTCGTCGCCGCCCGTCGCGTTGGGGCCGAACAGCGCCGACCAGCCGAAGGCGGCCGAGAGGCTGTCCGTGAGCGTCCAGCCGGTCTGCAGACGCGCCATGTAGAGCAGGTCGTCGAGGTGGTTGACGCTGCGCTCCACCACGGGGCGTCCGCCGATCGGCCCCTGCTCGCCCCCGTGCCCATGCTCGTCTTCATCCTCCTCCCCCTCGCCGAGAAAGCTCGCTGCCGTGCCCCCGGCGGCGTTCTGCGCGCTCAGCTTGAGTTCGGTGTACCAGGGAAGCGGCACGAGCCAGCTCGCCTCCACTCCGGAGTTGCGGAGCCCCTCGCCCCCGAACAACCGCGTCAGGATGACCGGTTGGTCCATCCAGTCCCAGGCATGCGGGTGCTGCCAGTTGAGCCGTCCGAAGCGCGTGAAGAAGTATCCGGCCGTCGCCTGGAGCCCGTAGGGCAACGCCGTCGTGCGGGCGAAAGCCTCCTCGAGCTCGACCTCGTCGGCCGTGAAGATCGCGTGCGCCTCGGCCGTGAAGTACGGATCAACGGCGCCCGCGAGCGACAGCTCCCCCTGCTGGAGGGTGAAGCCGCGCCGTTTGGGGTCGTGCGCCCCGCCTTCGAGGATCTCGATCTGCTCGTCGTCGGCGGTCGACCAGCCGGCGGCGGTCAGGATGTCGAACGAGACGTCCACGAGGCGCAGCGTGGCCCCGCCGACCCGGCCGCTCAGCAGGGTCCCTTGCGGAAGCCCGGGCTTTGCGGCCGCCGCGGGGACGCCGGGATCGGCCGGTGGCGCCACGGTCTCGCGGCGCGCCGCCTCGAGCGCCCGGTCGAGCGCACTCGGGGCGGCCGGCGCCGGGGTGGCCGCCGGAGCGGGGGCGGGCGGCGATTCGATGCGCTCGAGCTTCTCCTCGAGCGCCTGGACCTTCTGCTTCATGGCGTCGAGCTCGCGACGCAGTTCCTCCACGGTCTGGGCCAGCGCGATCCCCGGGATCGCGAGCATGGCGACGAACGTCCAACGGACGGCCTGCATGGGATTCCTCCTCCGGGTTGGCAAGGCGGCCACGCGGGCCCGGCTCGCCAGGGAGCAGGAAGGGCGCGGCCGCGGACTAGGTGGGTAGCCGGGAGGAGACGGCGGGCGGCGCCCGCCCGGCAGGCCGCCAGCAGCAGCCGGGGCACGAGGGTGCCGCGAGGACCGGAGCCAGTGTCGCGGCCCGCGGGGCCGCAGCGACGGCCTCGGAGATCTCGCACACGACCGCCGGCGCGTGCTTGGCGACAGTACACGCACTGCACGCCGCCGAAGCCGCGGTGCCGAAGCCGTGAACGTGCGCCGCCGCGACGACGGGCGCCAGGAGCACCACCGCGAGCAGCAACTGCGCCACGCGGCGCATCAAGCGCGGCGGCCGGCCGGACATCGACGCGTTGTTACTGGTGGCTCGGTGGGGTGTCAATGCTTGGGTGCAGACGCCCGCGCTACCGGGGGAGCGACGACTGGAAGGGGACGGACATGTAGAACATCGACTCGCGCTCAGGCATCCCACGACGGTGCGCTTCGTCGAATTCGAAGCGCCCTTGCTTCCGGATCTGGTCAGGTAGGTCGACGCGCGCCGTCGTCAGGCCGCCGTGCCGGCGTCCGGCACGTCGCCGGGATGGGACATCGGGTACGGGGTCGACACCTCGTACACGAGCACCGGGTCCCGGATGCCCTTCACGTGGATCTCCCCCTTCGGGATGCACTCGATCTCGTCGCGGACGAGCAACCACGTTGAATGGCTGATGAGGATCCTGTCCGGCTCGCAGTTCACCTGCAGCCGCGCCGCGAGATTCACCTGCCGGCCGATGGCCGTGTAGTCCATCCGCCCGGGCGCGCCGAAGGTCCCGACGCTCGCCACGCCCGTGTTGATGCCCATCCGGATCTTGAACGGCTCCACGCTCCCCCGCTCCTGATATCGACGCCGCAGCTCGTCCATCCGTCCCTGCATCGCCATCGCCATCCGCACGGCCCGGAGCGCGTGATCCTGATCGTCGGTGGCAGTGGGCGCACCGAAGAAGATCATGATGGCGTCGCCCATGAACTTGTCGATGGTGCCCCCGAAGCGCTCGGCTACGGGCGTCATCTCGGCGAAGTACTCGTTCAGCAGCTCGGAGAGCTCCTCCGGCTCCACCCGGTCGGCGACGGCGGTGAACCCCTCGATGTCCGAGAAGAACAGCGTGAGCCGGCGGCGGGACTGGCGGTCGATCGCCTCGTAGTTGCCGAGGCGGATCTGCTCCGCCACCTGCTGGGCGATGTAGCGGCTCACGAGGTCGTTCGCCCGGGCGAGCTGATCGGTGGTTTCGGCCAGCTCGGCTTCGCGCGTCCGCCAGCGGGCGATGACGAAGGCCGTGAGGAAGATGCCGATCATCGCGGCCGTCATGGCGAGGAGTCCGAAGGTGGCCAGCCACGCCGTCGAGAGATGCCCGCCTTGCACGAGGCTCGCCGCGAACAGCGGGGCATAGGGAACGAGGCCGAGCTGCTCCGCCAAGGTCGCCGCCGCCACGACGGCCAGGAACACTGCGATCGCTGCGAACATCTGCTTCGTCTCGAACAGCATCAAGCCGCCGCGAGGCGTCTCAGCGGTGATGCACGCTCGCCCGCGCGCTGCGACATGGCAGCCACTACCCCGGACACCATCGAGCGCGCAACCGATCGAGGCCTCTGCATCGGTATCCTCGACGCTTTATAGCTAGGATATTGGGAAACGTGACGAGAGGTACCGGCCGGTGACCGGGACCTCCATGGTGTGCCGGCTGCCCTCAGGGGGGCGCGTCCGTCGGGGCCGAAGTAGCTCCGCTCGACGTGCGCTCGGTTGACGGCGTCTGCACGAACACCGACGCGTGCGCCCTGCCGGCGAGCAGCCGCGTGAGGTCGTCGCCGGTGACGTCGGTCCCGCGCTCCGTCTGCGCCGTCGCGGCCCGCATGCCCGCGACGCGCTGCTTCCGATCCTTCTCCCAGGCACGCTGGAAGCTGGCGTTGTCGGACTCCGGGGCACTCACCCGTTCGCTTTCGTCCTGGGCCCGGCGGCTGACGAACTCTTCTTCGCCCGCTAGGCTCCCGCAGTTGACTGCGACCGAGGTAACCCCGACCGCGCGCCCCTGCGCTGCACCTTCCCGGTCTGGCACTATCACGGCGGCATCGAGGCGGCAGTGGGCGTCGCATTCGCACTGGCTGTAGGCGCGATAACCCTGGGAAGTCGACATTAGCTCCGGTATCGGACCTTGGCCTCCCGCGCGGCTCGGCGCACATCCGGTAGGCGTTGTCGACGGTGTCGATGATGACTGTCTCGAAGGCGTGCTTGCCTTCGGCGATCTCCTTGCACGAGGCGAGCAACTCGTCCCACGTGCCGATCGGCACCTGGAAGACATCGAGGTTGTTGAGGCCGGCCTCGGTCGCCAGGAACAGCGCGCCGTCGGCCTGCGAGCACCAGGTGCTCTTGCCGATCTTGCTCGGCCCGTAGACGAGCACGGTCAGGTCGTTGGGGTTCGGCTTCGGCGGGGTCTTCTGCGTCGGTAGCATATGCGGTCTCCTCTCCGCCCTCGGCGCCGATCCGCAGCGACTCCGCGACGACTTCCCCTCCGTCCGACACCACGAGCCCGCCCCGCGCGCGCACGGCCAGCGACGTGAGCTGCCACCGCGAGGGGGTGCCCGCGCCATCGGCGCCGCGCACCGCGGCCCGGCCGCGGTCCTCCCCGTCCAGGTTGAAGCCGAGCACGCCCGTGTCGCTGGTCACCTGCGCGCCCACCTCGACGAGCAGTGCCCCGTCGTCCTCGAGCCCGACGGCGATGTTGCCGGTGGTCCACGAGGCTCCGGTCCCCTCGACGACGGCCGATCCCTGCGCCTCCGTACCGACGCCGAGCCTCCCAGTCGCCTCGAAGTAGCCGCCGGTGCCCTCGACGGCGACCTCGCCGGTGCCGCCGGTGCCGATCGCCGCATGCCGGCAGACGACGCCGCCCCGATCGAGGAGGAGCGACGCCTGTCCGCCCACCTCGACGGAGCGCTCGCCCACGTGAGCCTGCTCGCGTCTGGTGCGAGCGACAGGGTCAGGCGATGCTCGGCGGCTGCCTTGGCCGGCCCCACCTGAGCGACCTTTGTCATGTCATCGGCACCGTATTCGTAGGGATCCTCGACGACCTCGGACAGTTCGACCGTGCCGTCGCCGTCGAGGTCGAACAGCGCACGCGCGGACGCCCACCCCTGGATCTCGACCATCGTGATGCCCGGCGGAATGGGTTCCCCGCCGGCCGCCGCCGGAGGGGGCTCGAGACAGCACGCGAACGCCGCCAGCGCCACGGCAGCGATGGACAAACGAGACGATTGGCAACCACCGAATCTTTACGAACGTCCATGGCCCGGCGGCGGGTCCCGCCTTGCTCACGCGATCCCGACCGCGACGAGCCGGGCAAGCTGGGCTTCAGTCGCAGACAGGGTATCGAGCACCAGCCCATGAAAGGATCCGATTTCCGATGCCACCGCGCCCGCGTCGGCCCCCCCCAGCCAGAGTTCGCATTCCCGCGGCAGGGCAACCTGAAGCGTTTCTAACTCGCGCGTCGCGCGAGACCGGTTTCCGGTGCCGACGGTGCTCAAGCCGACGACAAGCGCGCGGGCGCGCTCGGCCGCCAGGACAATCTCCGACGCCGGGAGATCCACGCCGAGATAGACAACGTTGATCGCCGCCTCCCGCGCGAGCAGCGCGACCGACAGCAGGCCGATCTCATGGCGCTCGCCGGCAGGCGTGGCCAGGACGATCGGGCGACCCTTCGTCGTCCGGCTGTGCAGCAGACCGCCGAGCAGATTCCGCAGGGTTGCGGTGAGCAGATGCTCCTCGCCGATCGACTGCTTGCCCTCCGCCCAACACGCCCCGATGCGGTACACGAGCGGTACGACGACCTCGTGCACGAAGGCGCGGATTCCGAGGCCGACCACGGCATCCCCGAGCAGATGCGTCAGGCTCGCCTCGTCGAAGGCAGTCAGTCGCTCCATCACCCGGGTGACGAGCTCCTCGCGCGGCGAAGCGGTCTCCGCACTCCGCGGCAGCCGGTCATCGGGAGGCCGCTGCGCGGCCAGTTGCTCCAACTCCGCCCGGCTCAAGCCCGCGACGTCGCCGATCGCCCGGCCCGCCCCCACAACCCGCGCGAGCAACCGCAGGTGGGCGATGTCGGCCGACGAGTAGAGCCGTGCCCCGCGGGCGCCCCGGATCGGCGCCACGACGCCGTAGCGCTTCTCCCACGCGCGGATGAGGTCGGGGGTGAGCCCGGTGCGCGCGGCGACCGTGCGGAGTGGGAACGCATCGTGCGCGGGGACCTTGCGTCGTCGCGTCGCGGGCCTCATCGGGACGCGTGCAGTCCTTTCTTCGATGCATGCGGCCGCTCCGAGGCAGGGACGGGCGGCGCTTCCTCGTGCGCCGCGATCCACGCGTCGACGCGCTCCCATTGGCCATCCAGCCAGGCGATCCGCTCCTGGGTGGTTCGCGGGATTTCCGCGCTCGGCACCCGCCAGAACATCAGTCGCACGGCTCGCCCGATCAGCCTTCCTCGCCAGATGTCATTCAGACTGACGGTGCCTTCGAATCCGACGTGCGCGAGAAATGCGACGTCGACGTCCGGGCGGGTCTCGAGCAGGGCCAGCGCACCACCGAGCCGGGGAGGGAGCACCAGTCGCAGGCGTTGAGCGCGGACGACGCGTTCGGACTGCCCCGTAGCCCTCAACCGGGCCAGGGCGCGCTCCCGCTTTGCGGGTGTGAAGCGCGTCCCTTCCGGGAACAGCAGCACCCCGTCTCGTTCGCCGAGGGCGGCGGCGAGACCACGAAGCAGGGCGATCTCCTTCGTGCGCTCCCTGGATCCACGGCGGATGAACGCATTTCGAGTGCGCTGACCGACGATGTCGAGACACGGATCCCAGAGCAGTTCGCGCTTCATCACGTGCCCCAGACGCAGCGTACGCGGCTGCGAGACGAAGACGGCGGGCAAGAGCGTGTCGAGCGTGCTCGCATGACGGGCGAAGAGGAATAGGGGCCCGCGGCGGACGGCTTCGAGGCCCGTCACCTCCGCACGCATGCTGAACAGACGGAGGGTCCCGGCAAACAACGTGCGGGCCCAGACGCGCTGGAGCATCAGGTTCCACGTGAGCCAGCGATCGCCGTCGGCAGAGGGCCAAAGAACATTCCCGACCCACAGCGCGAAGCTCGCGAGCAGCCCCATCGCTTCACAGACGAAGTAGAGCGTGATCCCGAGCGCACAACGAACGGCGACCAGCCGACCCGTGCGGCGAATACCGTCGATGACCAGTGCCGCCAGCACCGTCAGCGGCAGCAGCCCGACGCTGAGGAGCCCCAGGCTCAGGTACAGCGGGATGGTGAGGGCGCGACGACCCCATCGCGCCCCGGACGTCTCCTCAACGGTCAGTGGTCGGTTTTGGACGATCATGCGGGAGCGAAGCATCAGGGATGGACGACGCCCAAGCTGGCAGTCGATTCCCACCGCTGCGGCACCTTCCGGATCTTCGACGTGTCGTAGCCCTCGCGAGCCAGCAGGTCGACCAGGCGCTGGAAGTCCGCCTCCGGCATCGTCGGCTGGCGTGCATGATCCAGGCGTAGTCGCGCTTCTCGCGCCCGATCACTGTCTGGGTGTATTCCGCGTCGAGATACGCGATGCGGAAATCGCCCTTGAAGGGCCAGACGAACTGCATGCCCCAGATGGCATTGCTCCGTTCGTCGACCACGAAGCCGCGCGGCCGATACCGCTTCAGCTCGCCGTCGAAGCCCCCCTGGCGAAACGTGAAGGTCGTGTCGATCGTGCCGTCGGCGTCCAACCGGTACGACTCGACGGCATTGTAGGCGTCCTTCTCGACGAAGGTCGGAACCGATCAGCACCCACGGCTTGAGTCGTCCCGTCATACCTTTGCCCCTCCGGGCGCCCGCGTGATCCGCTTCGGCGGACCGGGAAAGAAGGCGTTGGTCCGGAGCACGTAGTCGCGATAGGCCGGCCGCCGCCCGGCGATGTCGCTCTCGAGCAACGCGACGCCGGAGACCCGCAGCAGCAGGAACGACATGAGGAGCGGTCCGAAGAACGACCACCACCCCCCGGCCGCCACCGCGAAGAGGTAGAAGGCCCACCAGACACACCAGTCGCCGAAGTAGTTCGGATGCCGCGTGTAGCGCCATAGGCCTCGGTCCATCACGCGATCACGGTTGGCGGAATCCGCCTTGAAACGGGCGAGCTGGAGATCCGCGACGGCCTCGAAGCCGAAGCCGACGGTCCAGAGGGCGAGGGCCGTGCAGTCGAGCGGGCTTAGGGGTGCGGGAGCGGCAATCGCGGCCAGCAGCGGCAGCGACACGATCCACGCGAGCATCCCCTGCAGCCCGAAGACGAGATACAGACTCTTCAGGGCGAAGTGTGGCTCGTTGCGCCGACGCATCTGCCGGTATCGCCGGTCTTCTGGCGTCCCCCAATTGCGCCAGGTGAGATAACTTGCGAGCCGTGAGGCCCAGAGGCCGACCAGCACGAGGACGATCGGGGTCCGGGGTCCGGGCTGTGGAACTGCCCCGGCGTAGGCGAGCGCGGCGGCGAAGAAGAACAGCGACCACAGGCTATCGACGATGCTGACGTCCCGCTTGAGAAGGCTGACAGCCCATGTAGCGAAGGCCATTCCGAGGATGATGCCGAGGCCGAGAAGGAAGGCGTTCAGGTCGAACATCCAGATTTCCGCTGTGTGAGGTCGAAGGGGCGGTGGCGTTCGACGGCATCGAGCGCGCACAGTCTCAGCCGCCGGTCGCGCGGGTCGTCGCGCGGCACTCCGCCCCATCTCACGAGCGCGACAGCGCCGTTTGATGGCCAGTGCGACGTTTCGAACGCTCGAGCCCTCTGCACGCTGACCGTGTACAGGGGCGATGGGCGGCTGTCAAGTGTTGTCCGGACACTACTTGACGCAACTGCGGGCGCGTGAGAAGAGCGCACGTCAGGCGCTGGTCACGAAGACCCTGCGTCGTCCGGAGGAACCCATGAATCGATTCGCCAATTTTGTGATGTTCTACCTCGGCTGGTTCGCGTGCGTTGCCGGGGCCGGGCGGGGCGCGCTCTGGGCGGGTCCGGCGACGGTCACCGTGCTGCTGCTGGCGCATCTCGCTCTCACGTCCAATCGGATTCGTGAAGGCGTGCTAATTCTCGTAGTCGGGCTCTTCGGTTTTGCCGTCGATACGCTGCAAGCGTCGACGGGCCTCTACGCATTCTCGAACACCAGTATGCCCCCGTACCTCTGCCCGCCCTGGATGGCGGCGCTCTGGATGCTCTTTGCGACCACCCTGAACGGGTCGATGGATTGGCTCGCGGGCCGCCAGCGCCTCGCGTCCCTGCTCGGAACGGTCGTCGGACCGCTGAGCTACTTGGCCGGCGAGCGTCTCGGCGCGATCGCGTTGTCCTCCGATCGGGTCGTGAGCCTGTTCGGCATCGCGCTCGTCTGGGCGTTGGTGATGCCGGCGCTGCTCTGGATTCGTGAGGCGCTGCTCGACGTGGGTACGAGGGCAGCGTTCGGTCGGCCGCCGAAGCGCCTTCTGGGCACAGACACATGCGCGTCGTAGTCACCGGAGCCACCGGGTTCGTCGGTCGCGCGGTCGTGCGCGAGTTGCTGGGCGCAGGTCACTCCGTCACGGCGCTCAGCCGCGACGCGGAGCGTGCCGCGCGGGAGCTGCCAGCACGCTGCCGCACGCTCGTCTGGGACGCGGAGAGCGCGGTCGACCCGCATGTCCTGCGCGGCGCCCACGCGGTCGTGCACCTGGCCGGCGCCGGCGTCTTCGACGCACGCTGGACCGCAGCCCGCAAGCGCACGCTGCGCGATTCGCGCATCCGGACCGCGACCGCCCTGGTGAACGCGATCGGACAGCTCCCGCCCGCGGATCGCCCGGGTGTGTTGGTCTCCGCGTCGGCGATCGGCTGGTATGGTGACCGCGGTGACTCTGTGCTCGACGAGGATAGCGCTCCGGGCAACGGCTTTCTGGCCGACCTGTGCCGTGACTGGGAAACGGCTGTCTTCGCGGTGCGGGAACATGGCGCCCGCGCGGTCGCGGTGCGCATCGGGGTCGTGCTCGGCCGTGACGGGGGCGCACTCCGACCGCTCCTCCCGCTCTTCCGCCTCGGGCTCGGCGGCCGCATCGGTTCGGGCCGGCAGTGGTTCAGCTGGATCCACCTGCGCGATCTCGTTGGTCTGCTGCGCTTTGCGATCGAGAATTCCGACGTGAGCGGGGTGATGAACGGCGTGGCGCCGGAGCCGGTCACGAATGCGACCTTCGCCTGGGAGCTCGGCCGCGCCGTGCACAGACCGGCGCTGGTGCCGGTTCCCGCCTTGCTCCTGCGCATGGCCCTCGGCGAGATGTCGGCTGTCCTGCTGGACAGCCAGCGCGTGCTGCCGCGGCGCGCCGAGCGGCTCGGCTTCACGTTTCGCCATTCCACACTGCGCGACGCCCTCGACGAGCTGTGTGCAGATCCCGACCACGAGATCTCTGTAGAGCAGCGGCTCACCCGTCCCCGGGAGGAGGTCTTCTCGTTCTTCTCCGATCCATGGAACCTCGAGAAGATCACGCCGGATTTTCTTCGCTTCCGCATCCTCGGCATGACGACCCGCGAGGTTACCGAGGGGACTCTCATCGACTACGCGCTCCGCCTGCATGGGATTCCACTCCGCTGGCAGAGCCGCATCGAGTCCTGGGTGCCGAATCGCCAGTTCGTGGACGTGCAAACCCGTGGGCCGTACGCGTCCTGGCACCATACGCACGAGTTCGAGTCCGACGACGGGGGGACCATAATTCGTGACCGAGTCCGCTATCGCCTCCCGCTCGGGGCGCTTGGGGAGCTGGCGGCCGCTTGGCTGGTGAACCGGGACCTGAAAGCGGTGTTCGACTTCCGCAGACGGCGGATCGAGGAGTTGATGGGATGATGCACGACCGCGTTCGGCCTTCGCGCAAGATGGGGCGCACCGTCCGTGCCCTCGTCATCGGCCTGGTAATCGCTTCGCCCGCTGGCGCGGCAGAGATCGAGGGCGTGCGCTTCGCGGATCGAGTTCGGTTCCGCGATGTCACGCTGCAGCTCCGCTGCGTCGGGCTCCTGCGCTACAAGCAGTTCATCAAAGCCTACGTCGCGGCCTTGTATTTGGGCGATGGTGCGGCAACCGACGACGTCCTCGCAGACGTTCCGAAGCGACTCGAGCTCAATTACTTCTGGAACATCGCCGGGGTCGATTTCGGCAAGGCTGGTGACGAGATCCTCGAGCGCAACGTCGACGCCGGGAGTCTTGCGAGGTTGCGTCCGCGGCTCGAACGGATCAACGCATGGTACCGCGACGTCAAACCGGGCGATCGCTACTCGCTCACGTACCTTCCCGGCGTCGGGACCCAGCTCGCACTGAACGGAAGCGAGATCGGCGTCATCGACGGCGCGGACTTCGCGAACGCCTACTTTCAGATTTGGCTCGGCGAGAACCCGATCGACGCCAGATTGCGCGAGCAGCTGCTCGGCTGCGATCGCAACGCCCACCGGGATCGGGGTGTCACCCCCCCCCCGCGTCGCGGTGATGCAGGTACTGGCGAGGATTGAGCGGAGAAGCGTCGCATGAGCACGTCCAGCCGCAGCCGCGCCAGGCCCTGGGGGCTCTCGGGGCGCGCCGCTTGGCCCGCCGCGAGCAGAGACTACTCGGGGCAGCCCAGCTCCTCGGAGGGCGCCGCGACGGCCGTGAAGCTACGGTCCTGCTCGTCGGTCACCGTCCCGCCGAATCGGAAGCAGTAGCGCCGTTCGCCCAGGCGAAGCTCGACGATCACGGCATCGGGCGCCGGCGTCAGCTCGTGGCGCAACAGCTGGCCCTCGCCGGAAATCTCGATCTGCGCCGAGGCTGGCCTGAAGCAAGCGCTGCGTACCGAGCGGGAACTCCTCGCTCACCACGGCCCAACCGATGGTCACGCGCGGAGGGGAGGGGGCACGCCCGACAAACCCTCACGACGGCGGGACCGCGCGATTGTGGCACGACGCGCAAGCTTCGGCCCCGGAACCGACGATGGGGGGATCGTTGTCGGGATCGTCATCTTGATAGGCCGCGATGCGGGCATCCACCGTGGCGAGGCGTTCGGCGTACATCCCGGCGAAGCGCCAGCCCGCCTCGAAAGCCGCGCCGAACGCGTACCACTGGCGCGCTGCAGCGGCGTCCCCGGCCTTCGCGTAGAAGTCGCCGAACAGCACGAAGGTGCCCTGCAGAGCGGTCGGGGCCAGCCCGAGGTTGCCGCACACCTCGGGCTGCGTGCCCGCGCAGAGCAGCGTGTCGGGGTTGGAGAGGTACGCGTCCATGGCGTTGAAGGCTTCGACGAAGGCGGGACTGTCCGGGGGTTCGGCCTGGACGACCGTCATCAGGTCGAAGACGTTGAAGAAGGCATTGATCTGCATCGCGTAGGCGAGGTCGTTGCGCGCTTGCTCGAGGAGTGCGGTGTCGCTGTCGACGACGGCGAGAGCGTAGCGCGCCGCCGCGGCGAAGCCTGGGATGCGCGAATCGCCGATTCCCGTAGCGCGATCCCAGAGCAGCCGGTCGGCCTCATCCAGGGCCGCCACCGCGCCCGCCAGCTCCGCGCGCGCCGCGGGGCTGGCGTCGACGATCTGGGTGGTGAGCTGACCGAAGCGATAGAGGTGCAGCATGCCGAGGAGGAACCAGGAACGGCCATCGCGGCGCGACCGCTTGACGGCCTTCTCGAGCGCCTCGCGTGTCGTGGCGGCGGCGGCTTCGCCCGGCTCGTCACCCCAGAGGTATGCCCAGAACCCGGCCTCGGCGGCGGCCGCGCGCCGGCTCGGCTTTCGGCTGACGATCCGGGCGCCCTCGTTGCGCTTGAACTCGTGGAAGCGCAAGTGGAAGCGGGCGGCGCCCACCTCGAACCAGGCCTGCACGTAGCCCACGGGTCCGGGCGCGGGGAGCACCTTGGGGCCGGCGAGCTTCACGACGAGCCCGCGCGGACCGTAGACGATCTTGCGCACGCCGCCCGGCAGCGCGGGATCGTCGTAGATCCAGCGGCGCTTGGCCTGCCGCCAGCGCTCGCACGCCAGGGTGACTCTGGGGTTGCGTTCGACGGCGTTGGTCGCGACGGTGAAGAGACCCAGCTCGAACGTCGAGACGGCCGGACACGCCGGCGACGGGGCGTTGGCCAACGCCCCGTCGGCGCCGGCGCGGACAACGCCCCGCCAACGGACGGGATCGCCGCCGCCGTCCAGGGCGAGCATCTTCTGGTGCGTGAGAAGCGCCAGCGCGCGAGCGTCGGTGGCGCAGAGCGCGCCCGAGAGCGCGGCGACCAGGAGTGGGAGGGCGGTGCGTGTCATGAGTCGGCGACTATGCCCCAGGGCAAGCGAACCTGCCAACGGCGATTCGCTAGGGCCGACTGAAGCCGCGCGGGGCCCGCCGTTGAGAAGCGGGGCCCCGGCGACGTTCGTGATTTTGCGAAGACGACGTGAAATCACGGGGCTTGTGCTTTGGCACCGCGGCTGCTTGTCATCCCCCATGACTCTCGACCCGAGCGAGCGGGAAGCCCTTCGAATCAAGTACCGTCAGGAACGCGACAAGCGGCTTCGGCCCGACGGCAACGCCCAGTACATCGAACCGACGGGCCGCTTCGCCCGCCTGCTCGAGGACCCGTTCACCCCCCGCGTGGAGCGCGAGCCCTGCTTCGACGAGGTGACGGTGGCGTTCATCGGCGCCGGTTTCTCGGGTCTCTGCGTCGGGGCGCGGCTCAAGCAGGCGGGGATCGCGGACGTTCGCCTGATCGACGGCGCCGGGGACGTCGGTGGTGTGTGGTACTGGAACCGCTACCCGGGGGCCATGTGCGACACGGCGGCGATGGTCTACCTGCCGCTGCTCGAAGAGACCGGGCACGTGCCCACGATGAAGTACGTCTTCGCGCCCGAGATCTTCGCGCACGCGCAGCGGATCGCGACGAAGTTCAGGCTCTACGAAAAGGCGCTCTTCTCGACCGCCGTGACGGGGCTCGAGTGGGACGAGGCGTCCTCGCGCTGGATCATCCAGACCGACCGCGGCGATCGCATCCGCGCGCGCTTCGTGGGCATGGGCACCGGCCCGCTCCACCGCCCGAAGCTGCCGGGCATCCCCGGCATCGAGACGTACGCCGGACACTGCTTCCACACCTCGCGCTGGGACTACGCCTACACCGGCGGCGATCCGTCCGGCGCGCCCATGACGAAGCTCGCGGACAAGCGCGTCGGCATCATCGGCACCGGGGCCACGGCGGTGCAGTGCATCCCCCCGCTCGGCCGCGACGCCAAGGAGCTCTTCGTCTTCCAGCGCACGCCGTCTTCGATCGACGTGCGCAACAACCACCCGATCGATCCCGAGTGGTTCAACACCCTGGAGCCCGGGTGGCAGCAGCGGTGGCTCACCAACTTCGCCACGCTGCAGACCGGCGGCTTCGCCGACGAGGATCTCGTGAAGGACGGCTGGACCGACATCGCCATCCGGGTGCGCGACCGCGTCGTGAAGGACCTGGGGATGCCCGGCAGCATCCTCGACATGGCGCTGATCCAGAAGGCCTTCGAGGACAGCGACGACGAGAAGATGACCGAGATCCGCGCGCGGGTCGACGCCCTCGTGAAGGATCCGAAGACGGCGGCGGCGCTGAAGCCGTGGTACCGCCAGCTCTGCAAGCGGCCGTGCTTCCACGACGAGTACCTGCAGACCTTCAATCGGCCGAACGTCCATCTGATCGACACGGACGGCAAGGGCGTCGAGCGGATCGATGCGACGGGCGTCTGGGTGGCCGGCGTCCACTACGAGGTCGATTGCCTGATCTTCGCGTCGGGCTTCGAGTTCGCCACCGACTACGCGCGCCGTGCGGGCTTCGACCCGATCGGCCGCGGGGGGCGGAGGCTGTCCGCGCATTGGGCGGACGGCATGCGCACGCTGCACGGCATGCACGTGCACGGCTTCCCGAACCTCTTCGTCGTCGGGCTGGGGCAGAACGGCAACCTCATCTCGAACATCACCCAGAACCTGGACGACATCGGCAAGACGATGGCGGCGATCCTGCGTCACGCGCAGGACATCGGCGCCACCGAGGTGGAGGTCACCGAAGCCGCGGAGAACGACTGGGTGACGCTCATCGAGAGCAGCCCGCAGGGGTTCCTCGGCAACCCGGAGTGCACGCCCGGCTACTACAACAACGAGGGCGGCCCCATCGGCCGGCGCGAGCGATTGAACGTGAGCGGCTATCCCATGGGACCGGTCGCCTACTTCGAGTACATCGACCGCTGGCGACGCAGCGGGAAGTTCGAGGGGCTCTCTTTCCGGTCCGCCTCGCCGTCGGCCGCCGTCGCGAGCTGATCGCGCCGGGCTACCTACAAGGTCGGCAGGGCGCGGCGCCGGCCGCGCGGAAACGCGGCGTCGATGCGGGCGATCTCCGCATCCGTGAGACGCAGCGTCCCGGCGCCGGCGTTCTCCGTCGCGTGCGCCACCTGCGCCGCCTTCGGGATCGCGAACAGCGACGGCCGACGGACGAGAAAGCGAAGCGCCACCTGGCGGGGCGTGGCGCCGTGCGCCGCCGCCACCTGCTGCAGCACCCGGCCGCCCGGCGAGCGCGGGCCCGGGAACTTCCGGCCGAACGGCGTGTAGCCGACGACGGCCACGCCGTGCCGCTCGCACCACGGCAGCACCGCATGCTCGATGGCGCGTTCCTCCAAATTGTAGAGGACCTGGTTGCAGGCGATGCGACCCTCGCCCGACAGCGCAAGCGCCTGTTCGAGATCCGCCACGTCGAAGTTGCTGACGCCCCAGGCGCGGATCTTGCCCTCGCGCCTGAGCTCCTCGAAGGCGGCGATCGTTTCCGCGAGCGGATGGTCCCCCGGCCAGTGCAGCAAGTAGCAATCGAGGTGGTCGGTACGGAGCCTCGCGAGCGAGCGTTCGCACGCGAGCTTGGTGCCGCGTCGGGATGCGTTCTCCGGCAGCACCTTCGACACCAGGAACACCTCGTCGTGTCGGCCGCGGATTGCCTCGCCGATGATGCTCTCCGCCTCGCCGTACATCTCGGCGGTGTCGATGTGCGTCATGCCGTGGTCGAGACCCGCCCGCAGAGCGGCGATCGCGGCTCGCCGGTCGCGCGAGCCGAGGTTCCAGCTCCCCTGGCCGACGACCGCTACCCGGCGCTTGAGCGGCCCGAAGGGGCGGCGCTCCATCAGGCGGCTCAGGCCGGCGGCGCCGGCGTCCGTCGGATGCCGAGCGACTTCATGCGCGACGCCAGCGTGGAGGCCGGCATCCCGAGCAACTCGGCGGCGCCGCTGGGGCCGGCGATCCGCCACCCGGTCGCGTCGAGGGCGCGCAGCACGTTGTTCCGCTCGAGCTCGCGCAGCTCCCGCACGGTACGGATGCGGTCGTCGGCGGCCTCCGCCAGCCCCGGCGTCCCGGCGGCCCGACTCGCCGGCGTGCCGCCGAGCGCGTGCGCCACGTCGAGCCTGCCGTCGCGCGCCGTGATCACGGCCCGCTCGATGACGTTCTGCAGCTCGCGCACGTTGCCGGGCCAGTGGTGGGCCTGCAGCAGCCGCGCCCCCTCGGCGTCGAGCGGTGCGACCCGCCGCCCGAGCCTCGCGGCGACCCGCGCGGCGAATGCGTCGGCGAGCAGCACGACGTCGTCGCCGCGCTCGCGCAGCGGCGGCAGCCGCACCGGAAACACGTTCAACCGATAGAACAGATCCTCGCGGAACTCGCCGCGTTCCACGGCGCGCTCGAGGTCGCGGTTGGTGGCCGCGACGATCCGGACGTCGACCCGCTGCGTGGCGGAGCTGCCGACCCGCTCGAACTCGCCCTCCTGCAGCACGCGCAGCAGCTTCGCCTGCAGCTCGAGCGGAAGCTCGCCGACCTCGTCGAGCAGCAGCGTGCCGCGGTGGGCGAGCGCGAAGCGCCCGTCCCGCCGGCGCGTCGCCCCGGTGAACGCACCCTGCTCGTGCCCGAAGAGCTCGCTCTCGATCAGCGACGGCGCGATGGCGGCGCAGTTCACCCGGACGAACGGCCGCGCGCGGCGCGCGCTCCACTCGTGGACGGCGCGGGCGATCAGCTCCTTGCCGGTGCCGGTCTCGCCGAGGAGGAGGACGGTGGCGTCGGTCGGCGCGACCTCGCGCACGTCGCGGAGCAAGGTGGCGAGCGCCGCGCTGCGGCCGAGGATCTCGGCGTTCCCGATCGCATAGGGCTCGGCCGCCAGGAAGTCCGCGGCGAGCGCGGCCAGTGCCTGCTCGCCGTTCCCGTTGCCGGCCGGGGCAGCCGTGGCGTCCGCCCGCGCGGCCCCGCCGCGGGCCGCCTCGTCCCGCAGCCGCTGCAGCTCGGCCGCCGCCCGGCGGGCGAAGAGGTGGAAGAGCGCCAGGTGGCGAGGCTCGTCGGTCATGGGGGCCCGATCCATGACCGCGAGATGACCCAGCACGGCGCCCCTGGCGTCGTGCAGGGGAACCCCCATGTAGCTCACCACGTCGAGGCGGCGCAGATCCTCGTCGTCCGGAAAGGCCTGCTGCGCGTCGGCGGGATGGTGGACGTACTGCGCGCCGCGCAGGACCACGCCGCAGGGCGTGCCGGCGACGTCGTACTCGTGGTGGTCGATGCGCTGGTCGCCCGCGAAGAAGCCGAGCGTGCGGGCGCGCCCGGTCCGGGCGTCGTACTCGGTCACCATGGCGGCGTACACGCCGAGCGCACGCGCTAGGTGCTCGGCGAGCGCTGCGAAGAACCGCCGGCCCGTCTCTTGCGCCGTGCCCTCGAACACCGCGAGCAGCGCGGCGTTCTCCGACGGACCGTCGGGACTCTTGGACGAGGAGGACGCGATGCGGCAAGCCTACTGTCCTACGGGCGAGGGCTCAAGCCGCTCGACGTGCCGGCGAGGGGCCAGTGGACGGCGCACCCCCCGGGAGGAGCGCCGCGACGCGAGTTCTCGCGAGTCGCGAGATCTCGTGAGCCGACCGGGGCGGCTCGGCCCGCCAAGTGTCGAATTTCGCTTTCGGTGCGGGCATCGAGTCGCTGGCACGCTCTTTGGGATGTGGATCGCCCGACGACACGGCAGCGAGGGACGCTGCTCGAGGCAAGGAAGGAGAGACGATCATGCAAACCAATCAGGCGCGGAAGGTGAGCACCATCCTCAACGGCCTCGACACGGCGCAGATGAGCGCCACGATCGAGGCCATCCGCCAGACGCCGTCGCTCGGGCGCTTCGAGTTCCGGGCGCGCAACCAGTGGATCAACGGCGGCGAGAACCGCTCCACGATCAAGGACTTCTACGGCGCGGGCCGGGAGGACGACTCGCGCAGCGAGCCGTTCGTGTTCACGAACGGCGAGCCGCCGGTGCTGCTCGGCGCGAACGAGGGCGCCAACCCGGTCGAGTTCCTCCTGCACGCGCTGGCCGGATGCGTGACCACGACCACCGTGCTCCACGCCGCCGCGCACGGCATCCGGATCCGTTCGCTCGCCACCGAGCTCAGCGGCACGCTCGACGTCCGAGGGCTGCTCAACCTCGATGCGACGGTGCCCGTCGGCTACGAGCAGATCCGCATGCGCATGCACATCGAGGCAGACTGCTCCGACGAGGAGCTGGACGACCTGCTGGCCTTCGCCCAGGCGCACTCGCCCGTCTGCAACACGGTGTGCCGCCCGGTGCCCGTGGTGATCGAGCGGGTCGGGCGTCGCGCGTCGTAAGGGACCGCGATCGAGACGCAGGCGCAGCGATGCTCGGATCGGCGTCGCTGCGTCCGCGCTGCGTGGCGCGCCCGTCAGGCCGCGGCGCGGCGGCTGGCGTCGGCGTGCGCCCGGGCGCGTCGCCGCCACAGCTCGCGAAGCCCCTGCAGGCTCACGTGGGCGGCCGGCACCACGAAGAACGTGAGTATCGTGGAGAACAGCATCCCGCCCGCGACCGCGATGCCGAGCGGCGCGCGCGACTCGCCGCCCGCCCCGAGCCCGAGCGCGATCGGCAGGATGCCGACGATCGTCGAGAGCGCCGTCATCAGGATCGGCCGGAACCGCGTGCGCGACGCCTCGAGCGTCGCCGAGACCAGGGTCCGGCCGCCCGCATGGAGCTGATTGGCGAACTCGACGATCAGGATCGAGTTCTTGGTGACGAGCCCGACCAGCATGACGAGCCCGATCTGACTGAAGAGGTTGAGCGACTGGCCGGTGGCGATCAGCGTCACGAGGGCGCCCGAGAAGGAGAGGGCGACGGCGATGAGAATGGTGATCGGGTCGAGGAAGCTCTCGAACTGCGCCGCGAGCACGAGATAGATGATCGCGACCGCCAGGAAGTAGGCGAACAGCAGCGCCTGGCTGGATTCGTAGAAGTCCTCCGACTCGCCCGAGAAGTCCACCCGATAGCCCTGGCGGTCCGGCAGCACGTCCTCCGCGATGGCGCGCAGCGAATCGAGCGCAGCGCCGAGCGGCGCGCCGGCCGCGAGGCTGCCGGTGATCGTGGCCGCGCGCATGCGGTCGAAGTGCGGGAGGCTGCGCGGCACGACGGTCTCCGAGACGCGCGTCACCGAGGCGAGCGGGACGAGGACGCCCTCGCGCCCGCGGACGTAGATCGAGTACAGATCGCGCGGCTCGGCGCGTTCCTGGCGGTCGAGCTGGGCGATCACGTCGTACGTCTCGCCGCGGAGCTTGAACGTCGAGAGATCGACACCGCCCAGCAGGATCTGCAGCGTGCGCGCGATCTCGCGCACGGAGACGCCGAGGTCGTTGGCGCGCTCGCGGTCGATCTCGACGTCCAGCTGCGGCTTGTTGAGCAACAGATCGGTGCGGAGGTTCACCACGCCGGGGAGCGCCCTGCCCCGCCGGACGACCTCGTCGGCGTACTCCGCGAGCTTCGCAACGTCGGGCCCCTGGATCACGAGCGAGATCGGCCCCCCGATGTTGTCCTGGCCGAGCGACGGCAGCCCGGCGGGAAAGGCTTGAAGCCCGGGCACGGCGGCGAGATCGCGGCGGAGGTCCGCCAGCACTTCCTCTTGTCCGCGCTCGCGCTCCTCCCACGGATGGAGCGTGGTGAACATGGCGCCCTCGTTGACGGCTCCGGGCGCGCCGATGCCGAGCGCCACCACCGAGAAGGTCTTCTCCACCTCCGGCACGGCGAGGATGATGTCCTCGGCCTGCGCCTGGTAGCGGTCGGTGAACTCGAGCGTGCTGCCCTCGGGCGCGCGCGTGAAGGTCCGGACCGCGCCGCGGTCCTCGGCCGGCACGAACTCCCGGGGCACCACGCCGAGCAGCACGAGCCCGAGGCCCACCCACGCGGCGCCGGCGAGCAAGGTGGCGCGCCGGTGGTGCAGCACCGGCGCGAGCAGCCGGCCGTACGAGCGCTCGAGCGCGTCGAAGGCGCGCGCGAGCCAGGCCTTCACGCCATGCTCGGTCGTGTGCGCCCGCACGACGCGGGCGCACAGCATCGGGGACAGCGTGAGCGCCACCCAGCCCGAGATGGCGACGGCCGCCGCGACTGTGATCCCGAACTCGCGGAAGAGCCGGCCGGTCTGGTCGGTGAGGAACGCCAGCGGCAGGAAGACGGCCACCGTCGACACGGTGGCCGCGACCACGGCGAAGGCGATCTCGTCCATGCCGCGGTGGGCGGCCTCGCGCGCGGGCGTGCCGTTCTCCACCCAGCGGGTCACGTTCTCCAGGACCACGATGGCGTCGTCGACCACCAGCCCGATCGCCAGCACGAGCCCCATGAGCGTCAGCGTGTTGATACTGAACCCGAGGAAGTAGAGCACCGCGAAGGTGCCGACGAGGGACACGGGGATCGCGATCGCCGGCACGATGGTGGCCCGGAACGAGCGCAGGAAGAGATAGATCACGATCACGACCAGGACGATCGCTTCGATCAGGCTCGCGCGCACGTCGGCCAGCGACCGCTCGATGAAGATCGACGAGTCGAAGGCCGAGTCGAAGCGTACGCCCTCGGGCACCACGGGCCGCAGCTCCTCGATCTCGGCCTTGACGGCGCGCACCACGTCGAGCGTGTTGGCCTTCGACTGCTTCACGATGCCGAGCGCCACCGCGGGCTGGCGGTTGAAGCGCACGAGCTTGCGCTCGTCTTCAGGTCCGACCTCCACGCGAGCCACGTCGCGAAGCCGCACCGGCGCGCCCTCGGGCCGCGCGACGATGAGCGCGCCGAAGGCCTCGGGCGTAGAAAGCTCGCCGAGCGTGCGGACCGTGAACTCGGCGTCGCGGCTCTCCACGCGCCCGGACGGCAGGTCGACGTTCTCGCGCTCGAGCGTCGTTGCCACGTCGGCGATCGTCAGGCGGTGGGCCGTCAGCCGCTCGTTGTCGATCCACACGCGCATGGAGAAGCGCTGCTCGCCGGCGATGATGATCTCGGAGACGCCGGGCAGCTTGCTTAGCCGGTCTTGGAGCTGCGTCTCGGCGATGGTGGAGAGTGCGATCTGGTCGTAGCCGCCGCCGTAGAGCGCCAGCCAGAGCACGGGGAACGCGTCGGCATCGCGCTTGGCCACCACCGGCTGCTCGGCCTCCTCGGGTAGCCGCGGGAGCGCGCGGGCGACGCGATCGCGCACGTCGTTGGCGGCGAGATCCACGTTCCGGCCGAGCTCGAACTCCACGCTGATCTGCGAGACCTGCTCGCTGCTCGACGACGTCAGATGCCGGATGCCGGCGATGCCGATGAGCTCGTCCTCGAGCGGTTGCGTGACGGACGTTTCGACCACCTCCGGGGCGGCGCCCGGCAGGACCGTGGTGACCGAGACGACCGGCGGATCGATGTCAGGAAACTCGCGGTTCTGCAGCCGCCCGAGCGACACCAGCCCGACAAGGAGGATCACAAGCGAGAGCACGGTCGCGAGCACCGGCCGCTCGATGCAGACGTGCCAAAGTCTCACGACGTCCGCTCCGCCGGCGCGTCGCCGTCGCTGCCCGCGTCGTCACCGTCGAGCACGCGGACCGGGGTGCCGGGCGCGAGCTTGTGCGTGCCGACCGACACGACGCGGTCACCCGCCCGCAGGCCACTGGTGATCTCGACCTGTCCCTCGCGCCGGATACCGGGCGTCACGGGCGCCCGCGCGGCCGTCCCATCCGGCTCGATGCGCCAGACGAAGGCGCCGGCCGCGTCATGCACGAGTGCGGATTCGGGCACTACCAGCGCGGTCTCACGCCGGTCGAGCTCGGCGTCGAGGTTGGCGAAGAACCCGGGACGGAGCTTTCGCTCCGGATTCGGCACCATCGCCTGCACCACGGCCCGCCGCGTCTGCGGATCGACCATGGGTGCCACGAAGAACACCTCGCCGGCGAACGTCTCCCCGGGCCATGCGCCGACGTGCAACTCGACCGGAGCGCCGACCCGGACGGCACGAATCGCCATCTCCGGCACCGTGAACACGAGCTTCAGCCGCGCCACGGCGTCGAGCTGCACGAGCGCCGTGTCACGGGAGACGCGGTCGCCCGGCGACACCAGGCGGCGTCCGAGCACGCCGGCAAACGGCGCGCGCACGACGGTGCGAGCGAGGTCCACGCGAGCGCGGTCGACCCGGGCCCGGGCGGCGTCGTACTCGGCCCGCAGCCGGTCCTCCTCGGCTTCCGCCAGCACGCCAGTTGCGTGGAGCTGGCGGCCGCGCTCGAACGCCCGCCGGGCGAGCGCAAAATCCGCCTCCGCCTCCGCGAGCACCGCCCGCTGCCAGTCGTCGCGCAGCCTGACGAGTAGTGCGCCGCCCTCGACCTCCTGTCCGTCCTGGAACAGGATCTCTTCGACCACGCCATCGATCTCGGGCTTGAGGAGCACCGAGTCCTCCGCCTCGAGCTGTCCGACGAGCGCGACCCGATCGACGATGGTCGTCGGCTGCACCGTGACGGTCTCGACGACGGCGGGTGGAGGACCCGCCGAGCGCTCCGGCGTGCTGCCCGCCTCGTCGCCGCAGCCCGCGGCAAGCGAGAGGGCCGCGAGCAATGCCACCAGGCGCGCCGTCATCGCACCGCTCCCATGCCGTCGAGGAAGGCGCAAACCGCGCGCGCCGCGATGCCGGGGTCGAGCAGCGGGGCATCGGGGTCACGCGCCTGCTCGAGCAGGAGCCCGTTTAGGAGCGCCATGAAGAGTCGCCGCGTCTGTTCCACGTCCGCGGCGGGCAGCTCGCCCGCGTCCATGCCGCGCGCCAGCACGTCTTCCAGAGCGCCTCGGATGTGCGCGTTGAGCTCCTCGACGCCCCGGTCGAACTCGCCATCGCCGCGCGGCCGGAAGAGCTCGAGACAGAGCAGGCGGAGCCGAACCGGATCCTCGCGGCCGAACTCCACGTAGGCGTCGGCGACTGCCTGCAGGCGGTCGCGCGCCTGGCCCCGCCGGGCGATCGCAGCGTCGAACAGCGCCAGGAAGCGCGCCCGGCCCTCCGTGATGACGCGCTCGTAGAGGGCGTCCGTGCCCTCGAAATGGTAGTAGAGTGCGGGGACCGTGACGCCGGCCCGCGCGGCGATGTCGCGCACCCGGGCGCCATGGGGTCCACGGCTGACGAAGACGCTGGCGGCGGCCCGGATCAGCGCTTCCCGGGTGGCGGTCGAACGGTCTCCTCGAGGCATTAAACATCTAGTCTAAGCAAATGTTCAGACTCCGCCAGCCCCCCGGACAATCGACATATCGCCCCGTCCCGGTTATCGCTGCCTTGATGGGCATCGGGCGGGTCGGCGTCTGGGCCTTTCTCGACGTACTGCCCGCCCGCGAGGCCGAGGCGGCGGCGAGGGAGATCGACGACCTCGGGTTCGGCGCGCTCTGGATCCCCGAGGCGCTCGGCCGCAAGGCGTTCACGCACTTCGCGCTTTTGCTCGCAGCGACGACGCGTCTCGTCGTCGCGAGGGGTATCGCCAACGTCTGGGCGCGTGACGCCGTGGCGATGGTGGCGGCGCCGCGCGCACAGTGGCGTGCGCTTGCCAAGGCCTTGCTCCAAGCGATGCGCGAGCCCTCATGAGCCCCGACGCGCTGGTCACGAGCAGTGTCATCGGTCTCGTGATCCTGTCCATCACCACGCACGAAGCGTCGCACGGCTTCGTCGCCGACCGGCTGGGCGATCCGACGGCCCGCAAGGAGGGCCGGCTGACGCTCAACCCGCTCCGGCACATCGATCCGTTCTTCACGATCCTGCTGCCGCTGGTGCTGCTGGTCTCGGGGTCGCCGTTCATCATCGGCGGCGCCAAGCCGGTGCCGGTCGACGTACGGCGGCTCGGCAACCCCAGGCGCGACTGGGCGCTGGTGGGCGCCGCCGGCCCGCTCTCGAACCTCGCCATCGCCGCTGGACTGATGGCCGCCCTGGCGATCGGCCTGCACGGCGGGTGGCTCCACCAATCGTCGCTCGTGACGGAGATCGTCATCGTGGGCGCGCTGGCCAACGTCATGCTCGCGCTCTTCAACCTGATTCCGATTCCGCCGCTCGACGGCTCGCGGGTGGCGCAGTTTTTTCTCCGCGGCGCGTTGCGCCGCGCCTACGCGGCCCTCGAGCGCGTCGGGCTGCTGCTCATCCTGGGGTTCGTGATGTTCGTCCCGATGGCGCGCGTGGCGCTCGCCGCCGCGGCGCTCGGCATCGTGCTGGCGCTCGCGGCGGCCGTCGGAGTCGACGCGCCCGTGCGGGACGTGCTGCGCGAGATCTTCTCGTCGTGAGCGGGCAGGGCCGGGTCGGTCAGAAGCTCAAGCCAATGGCGGTGGCGGGACCCTGGTACGTGAGATCGAGCGCGAGCGATCCGCTCTGGTAGTCGAAGCTCAAGAGCTTGTAGCCGAGCGCGAACCACGGGCGTACGCCGGCGACGGGCGTCCACGGGATTGCATACTGCAGCCCGCCGACCATGCTCCAGGCGAGATCGGACCCGGCGCCGAAGCCTCCGATGTCGGCCCGCACGGAGAGCAGGATGTCGTCGGTGAGCGGCACGCCGAAGCGGCCGCCCATGAACGGGTCGACCCAGTCGATGTCGCCGCCGCCGGCCACCGCGCGCGCGATCGCCCGGGGCCCGCCCGGCAGCCCCACGATACGGGTCGATGCCGTGGCATGCACGCGCGTCCAGAAATAGATGTAGCGTCCGCCGGCGAGGGCCTCCAGGTAGAACGGGCGCGCCCGGTTCGGCAGTGCCAGCTCGAGTACGCGGTAGCCAGCGCCAAACTCGAAGATCACGGAATCGAGCCGGAGATCCACCGAGGCGTCGATCGCCGTGGTCGAGAGATTCGGAAAATCCGGGACCGTGATGCCCTTCAAGCGCGCGGATTCGTTGGTGTCGATGCGCGTGCCGGCCACGTCGAGAAACCCAAAGACGCGGTCGTGTCCCACCTCGAGGTGGGCGAAGCCGGCGAGGAGAGACAGATGGTCGCCGATCAGATCGAACAGCTCGTCGTAGCCGACGTCGACGCTCGTCGAGCGGCCACCCATGCTCGACGTGCCCCGCACGGTCGACAGCCAGAGATACGGCACGAAGTCGATGCGCCAGCCTGGGGGGAGCGTCGAGGCTTGCGACCTCCGAGCGTCGGAATCGGACGCCCTTTCGTCGCTCGCCAGCGCGCCCGGGGCCGCCAGCGCCATCGCCACACCCGCCGCCCACAGGGCCCGGATGACGGGTCGCATTGGACGCACTTCTCGCGCGTCTGCCTCCAGGTTGCAAGGGAGGCGTTCTCGCCGGCGGTCCTTCGACGCCCGCCCGCGATGCAGTAGTAAGGAGGGAGCGTGCGCATCGCCACTTGGAACGTGAACTCGCTGAAGGCCCGGCTGGAGAAGGTCGGCTGGTGGCTCGAGCGGGCGCAGCCGGACGTGCTCCTCATGCAGGAGACCAAGCTCGCCGACGCCGACGCGCCGGTCGACACATTCGCCGAGGCGGGCTACCAGCTCGCGCACCACGGCGAAGGCCGCTGGAACGGCGTGGCGATCGCCAGCCGCTGCGGCATCGAAGACGTGGTCACGAATTTCGGCGAGCCGCTGCGTCCGGCCTCCACCGAGGACGTGGGCGACGACGAGCCGTTCGCCGAGGCGCGCATGATCGCCGCCACCTGCGGCGGCGTGCGCGTCGTCTGCGTCTACGCGCCGAACGGGCGCATGGTCGACTCGCCCTTCTACCGGGCCAAGCTCGCCTGGTTCGACCGGCTCGCGCGCTGGCTCGCGGAGGCGGCGAGCCCGTCCGACGCCCTGGTGCTCGGCGGCGACCTGAACGTCGCGCCCGACGACCTCGACGTCTGGGACGCCCGCGCCTGTCATGGCGGCACGCACGTCTCGCCCGCCGAGCGCGCCGCGTTCGCCCGGCTCTGTGCATGGGGGTTGCGCGACGCGTATCGACTCCATCACCCCGAAGGGGGCCGGTACACGTGGTGGGACTATCGCGCCGGCAACTTCCACAAGAACTTCGGGATGCGCATCGACCACCTGCTGGTGACCGAGCCGGTGGCCCCACGCATCCTGTGGGCCGAGATCGACCGCGAAGCGCGCAAGGGGAAGCCGACGCCGTCCGACCATGCGCCGCTGGTGATCGACCTGGATGCGCCGGGGCGCACGTTCGACGCGGGCTGGAAGTCGGCGGAGGGGCGAATCGCGGCGCGGCGGGAGCGCGGATGACGACTGGCTGTTCGAGCCCGCGTGGGATGGCTTTTGCGGAGGCGTAGAGAAACGTCGCGAAGACGATCGCGCAGGTGGCCCCTCAGGGGAAGAACGTGTCGGCGGCCGGCAGCACCGGCCGCCGGGCGACGCGGGTCAGCCGCGCGAGCGCAGCGCGGTTGGTCGAGTTCCGCCGAACGAACACGAGCGCCCCCGGATCGGAGTACACGTACACGAAGTCGTCGCGCGCGAAGAGCCGGGGGTGGATGCCGTGCGCGCGCTGCAGCAGCACGATGTCGGTCGGATAGGCGTCCAGCGCGCGCTCGGAGCCCTCGCCGCCGCGCACGAAGGCGAAGTAGTCGTCCAGCACCTGGCGCGGGTAGACCGCCTCGAAGCGCCCGTCGATGAACACGCGCAACCGATCGGCCGCATGGTGCACCGTGTAGGATCCCCACTGCAGCGGCAGCAGCACGTTGCCGCGGAAGTCGTGCCGCTCGAGGAACGCCAGCGCGTCGGCGGGATACGCATGGCGGGCATAGCGGATGCGCGTGCCGTGCCGGCCGAGATCCCAGGCCACCCCGCCGATCTGCACGGCCGCGACGACGAGCGCCCCCGCCGCCGCGGCAGTCGCCACCGCCGGCCGCGGCGCCAGGGCGGGCCACTTCTGCACGAGACGGACGCGCAGGCGCTCGGCCCCCAGGATGACGACCGGCGCCGCCACCACCGCGAACAGCACCGTGTGCCGCTGGTGCTTGAACGCATAGCCGCAGGCGAGCAGCGCGAACACCGCGAGCCAGCCGAGCGTGTGGCGACGCTCGACGGCCCGCTCGGTCTCCCAGAGATAGACGCCGACGATGGCGGTGGCGGCGGCGAGCACCTTGAAGCGCACGAAGGCGAGCCCGCCGAGCGGCACGGGGTCCCATTCCCCCACGCCCGCATGGTCGTTCAGGGTGGCGAACAGGTACCGATAGAGCTCGATCCCGTACGGGTTGGCGAGCGGGGCCAGCGCGCAGGCGCCCGCGAGCGCGAGCACGAGCGCGGCGTCGCGGGTGCTCGGTGCGTATGGGACGCGCGAGAGCACCCGCAGCAGCGTCGAGGCGGCGTGCAGCCCCACCAGGGCCACGCCGACCAGGAAGCCGCCGTGCAGGTTGGCCCAGGCGGCGACCAGCGGCGGCAGGCAGAGGAGCTCCCAGCCGACGGCAGCGCGGGCCCCACGGGTGCGGAGCCGGCGGTCGGCGCGTGCCAGGAGCGCCACGAAGAGCGCCAGGAACGCCATGGTGAAGAGCTGCGGCCGGAAGGTCGCGCCCGGGGCGATCACGGCCAGCGCCAGCACCAGGCCCGCGGCCGTGGTCGCGTCGTGGACGCCGGCGCGGAACTCGCACTCGCCCGCCAGCGTCCGCACCGCGTCCAGCATGCACACCAGCATGAGGGTGAGGAGCGCGAGCTTTAGCGCGATCAGGCCCGCGGCGCCCGCGAGGTCGAAGGTCGCCGCCGTCAGCACGTCGGACAGCCATTCGTGGTCGAAGAAGGGCTGCCCAGCCGCGGTGTACGAGAAGGTGTCGGTGCGTGGCAGGGCCCGGTTGCGGATCATGAGGCGGCCCCACGTGAGATGGCCCCAGAGGTCGGGATCGGCCAGGTTGCGCACCCAGAAATGGAGCGCCGTCGCCGCCACCACGACCGAGGGCGCCCAGCGCACCAGCCTCGAGGCCTCGCCCGACATCGCGCGAGGACACGACCGAGCAAGGCGGATGCCACCGGCGGACCCGATGGAGCAGCCAAAAAGGCTTGTAGCAAGGGTACTTAACGGCGGGCGCGGGTCAACGAACCGACAGCGCCGTTCGTCTGCGTCGCGGCGGCGGCGCCGAAGAAACTTTTCGCGTCACCCTCTTGACTGCGCGTCGCTGCGACATACCTTCCGGCGCGCTCGCACAGCGAGGACGGTTCTACGCCTAGGGAGACTCTCAAGGAGGGATTGGTTCATGGCAACGAAGATTCGACCGCTGCACGACCGGCTGATCGTGAAGCGACTCGAAGAGCAGGAGCAGCGGAGCGCCGGGGGCATCATCATCCCCGACACGGCGAAGGAGAAGCCCCAGGAGGGCAGGGTGCTCGCCGTGGGTGAGGGGAAGAAGAACGAGGACGGGAAGCGAACGCCGCTCGACGTGAAGGCGGGAGATCGCATCCTGTTCGGCAAGTACTCCGGCAGTGACATCAAGATCGACGGGGAAGAGCACCTCATCCTCAGGGAAGACGACGTGCTCGCCGTTCTGGAATAAGGGGGACACCGAAACATGGCTGCGAAGCTGGTCAAGTTCAGCGAGGAGGCCCGCGGCAAGGTGCTGCGCGGCGTGAACATCCTGGCGGACGCCGTCACGGTCACCTTGGGCCCGAAGGGCCGCAACGTGGTGCTCGAGAAGTCGTGGGGCGCGCCCAACGTCACCAAGGACGGCGTGACGGTCGCCAAAGAGATCGAGCTGCCGGACAAGTTCGAGAACATGGGCGCGCAGATGGTGAAGGAGGTCGCCAGCAAGACCTCGGACGTCGCCGGCGACGGTACCACCACCGCCACCGTGCTGGCGCGTGCCATTTTCACCGAAGGATCCAAGCTGGTCACCGCCGGCCACGACCCGATGAGCCTCAAGCGCGGCATCGACAAGGCCGTGGAGGCCGTGGTGGCGGAGCTGCGCAAGCAGTCGAAATCGACGAAGGGCAAGGACGAGATCGCCCAGGTCGGGACCGTGTCGGCCAACGGCGATCGCACGATCGGCGACATGATCGCCGAGGCCATGGAGAAGGTGGGGAAGGAGGGCGTCATCACGGTGGAGGAGGCCAAGGGCCTCCAGACTGAGCTCGACGTGGTCGAAGGCATGCAGTTCGACCGGGGCTACCTGTCGCCCTACTTCGTCACCGATCCGGATCGCATGGAGGCCGTGCTCGAAGACGCCTACGTGCTGATCCACGAGAAGAAGATCTCGTCGATGAAGGACCTGCTGCCCGTTCTGGAGCAGGTGGCGCGCGCCGGCAAGCCGCTGCTCATCATCGCCGAGGAGGTCGAGGGTGAGGCGCTGGCCACGCTGGTCGTGAACAAGATCCGGGGGACGCTCTCCGGCGCGGCCGTGAAGGCGCCGGGCTTCGGTGACCGCCGCAAGGCCATGCTGGAGGACATCGCGATCCTCTCCGGCGGCCGCATGATCGCGGAGGAGCTGGGCCTCAAGCTCGAGAACGTGACGCTGAAGGACCTCGGCCGCGTAAAGCGGGTGGTGATCGACAAGGACAACACCACGCTGATCGACGGCGCCGGCAAGAAGGCCGACATCGAGGGCCGCATCAAGCAGATCCGCGCCCAGATCGAGGAGACCACCTCTGACTACGACCGCGAGAAACTGCAGGAGCGGCTCGCCAAGCTGGTGGGCGGCGTGGCGGTCATCAAGGTCGGGGCGGCCACCGAGGTCGAGATGAAGGAGAAGAAGGCGCGCGTGGAGGACGCCATGCACGCCACGCGCGCGGCCGTCGAGGAGGGCGTGGTGCCCGGCGGCGGCGTGGCGCTGCTCCGGGCCCAGAGCGCGCTCGACTCGCTCAAGCTTCCCGACGAGCAGCAGTTCGGGGTCGGCATCGTGCGCCGGGCCATCGAAGAGCCGCTGCGCTGGATCGCCAAGAATGCGGGCCAGGACGGCGCCGTGGTGGTCGACAAGGTGCGCAACCTCAAGGGCCCGATGGGCTTCAACGCGGCCACCGAGGAGTACGAGGACCTGCTGAAGGCGGGCATCATGGATCCCACCAAGGTGGTCCGCACCGCGCTCCAGAACGCAGCGTCGGTGGCAGGCCTGCTGCTCACCACTGAGGCGATCGTCGCCGAGAAGCCGAAGGAGGAGAAGGCGCCGGCCGGCGGCATGCCGGGCGGCGGCGAAGACTTCTAGGCGGCCGAGAACGTTCCCTCGCCGACGCGAACGCCGCCGGGGTCCCCCGGCGGCGTTCGTGTTTCCGGCGTACCCGTCTGCCGCACCGCGTGTTCGCGGTTGCGCATGCCGCGAGGGACGCGTAACGACGTGTTCATGAGGACGGCGTGGCCGGCCCGGTTGGTCGCCGTGGCGGCCACGTTGCTGTCGCAGCCGCTTGTGGCGGCGGCACAGACCCGCGGCCCGACCATCATCGTCCTCCCCGACGGCCAGCCCGTGCTCCCGGCGCTGCCCTTCGGCTACGCGCAGCCGCTCGCCTGCTGGTCCGACGTGCGTATCTTCCGCACGCTGCGCAACGGCAACTTCCCGTACTGCCGTCAGAACCTGCGCTATCGGCCGGGCGCGCTCGAGTGCTACCAGATCACCGAGCAGGTCTGTGAGGTGCTGCCGGCGGGAGCCACGCTGCCGATCCAGACCACCAGCCAGATCAACAAGCAGGTGATCGTCTGTCCCGACGGGCCGGAGCCGCCGGTCTGCCGGCGGCTCGACATCCAGTGAGCGACCACCCGCGATCGCTGCCTTGACCTCGCTCCGGGCGGGGTCCATGGTTCGGACATGACGCAGCTCGAACGGGCGCGGCGCGGCATCGTGACCGATGAGATGCGGCGCGTGGCGCTGCGCGAGGGGACGAGCCCCGAGTTCATCCGCGCCGAGGTGGCGCGCGGGGCGCTGGTGATTCCCGCCAACGTCCGGCATCTCGCGGGCAGCGGCGGCGAAGCGCCGTCGGGCCGCCCGCTGTCGTATCCGACGGACGTTGTCGGTCATCCCGGCGCTCGCGATGGCGGCCGCCTTTGGGTGAACCAAACTACGGCGCAGCGCGCTGCCGTGCTCGACGCCCCCGAGTGGCTGCGCGGCGAGCGTGCCCCCAAGCGGCTCGATCCGACCGGCATCGGACGGCGCATCACCACCAAGATCAATGCCAACATCGGCGCGTCGCCGGTCTCGAGCTCGACGGCCGAGGAGGTCGAGAAGCTCCGCTGGGCGCAGAAGTACGGCGCCGACACGCTGATGGACCTCTCCACCGGCGGCGACCTGGGCGCCTGCCGGCAGGCGATTATCGATCACGCGACCATCCCGATCGGGACGGTACCCATCTACAGCATGATCGTCGGGCGGCGCATCGAGGATCTCACGTACGACGTCATCCTGCGCGAGATCGAGCGCCAGGCCCGCCAAGGCGTCGACTACTTCACCATCCACGCCGGCGTGCTCCGCGAGCACCTGGCGCTGGTGGGCCCGCGCACCACGGGCATCGTCTCGCGTGGCGGCTCGCTGCTCGCCAAGTGGATGATGTACCACGGGCGGCAGAACCCCATGTACGAGCTGTTCGACGAGATCAGCGCCATCATGCGCGAGTACGACGTGACCTATTCGCTGGGCGACGGGCTGCGACCCGGCTGCCTCGCCGACGCCAGCGACGCGGCGCAGCTCGCCGAGCTGCGCACGCTCGGCGAGCTCGTGCATCGTGCCCGCGAGAAGGGCGTGCAAGTCATGGTGGAGGGTCCGGGACACGTGCCGCTCGACCAGATCGGGTGGAACATGCGTCTCCAGCAGGAGCTCTGCGACGACGCGCCGTTCTACATCCTGGGTCCGCTCGTGACCGACGCGTTTCCCGGCTACGACCACATCACCAGCGCCATCGGCGCGGCCGAGGGCGCCCGGCACGGCGCCGCCATGCTCTGCTACGTGACGCCGAAGGAGCACGTCGGGCTGCCGAAGGCGGAGGACGTGCGGCAGGGATGCATCGCGTACAAGATCGCCGCGCACGCGGGCGACGTGGCGCGCGGCATCGCCGGGGCGCGGCAGTGGGACGACGATCTGTCGCGTGCGCGCGCGGCCCTCAACTGGCCGAAGCAGTTCGAGCTCGCCTTCGACGGCGAAACCGCCCGCGCGCTCCACGACGAAGACCTCGAGGTCGACACGGAGTTCTGCGCCATGTGCGGCCACGACTGGTGCAGCATGCGTATTTCGAAGGAGATCCAGGCGTTCGCCAGCGGCAAGGATCCGGAGTTCCAGCCCGAGCGGACGGCGCTCCGCAGCCCCGGAGTGAGCGCCGCTGGCCGCGCGCTGCTGGCGCGCCGGGCGGCGGCCCTGCCGGTGGTCGACGGCAAGCACGCCTGCCACAGCGATCTCGTGCCGGACGAGCGCCGCGCGCGCGCCGTGCAGGACGCGCTGTCCGCGACCGGCCGCTGACGACCTGGGGCGGGAGCCCGCAGGGGCCCCCGCCCCCGGGTCTCTTCACCTGCACTTCACGGCGTTGCCGCTCCGCGACGTCGTGCAGCCGGCGACGACCGTCTCGGCGCACTGTCCCGAGCCGTCGAACACGACCTGCGCGCTGAGCGGCAGCGTGCCGTCGCCCCGCACGCGGGCGCCGCGCTTGCCGCGCACCACGAACTTCACGTCGCCGCCGGCGACCCGGGTCACCTTCGCGGTGGTCACGCCCGCCGGACCGTCGGGATTCCGGTATTTCCATTGCGTCGCGGTCGCGTTCACGGTCCAGCCGACGCCCGTCGCCGCGTCGAAACCGCCCGCCGGCACGAGCACGTAACCAACCGGCACGCCGGCGGCGCTGCGGATCACCACGCGAAGCCCGGTCGCGGACGGATCGAGCGCGGACGGATCGGGCAGTGCCGCACGGCCCTTCACGGTGATCGACTCGTCGCCGATGGGCGTGGCGAAACCTTTCACCACGATCTTCGCAGCGAGGGCCGCCACGGGCGCGGGGCAGGGAAGGTCGCAGTCGCCGTCGGCGTCCGGGTCGGCGCACACGACCGTCACGGCGTCGACACCGAAGTCGAGCACGAGCGTCTCGTCGCGCACGAGGTCGTGGAACGTCCCGCCGGAGAAGCCGAAGCCCCGGGCGCGCTCGCCCACGGAGCCGTCGGCATGGATCACCGCGAGCGTGCTGCTCGAGAAATCGGGTGTGAAGCCTCCCGTCACTAGCACGCCGGCACGCAGCGGGTCGACGTCCACGCCGAAGGCGCCCGAGAGGCCGCCGGCGAGCGTGCCGAGCGGCGCACCGGCGGTCGTGTAGCGGTCGACGCGGCCGGTGAACGACGCGTCGACGTCGCCCACGAGCAGCGTGTTGCCGTCGAGCGCCAGCCCGGCCGTGAAGCCGAGCCCGGACACGAGCGGCGTCGCCACGCCGCCGGCGATCTCGAGGACGCGGCCCGCGCCCGGCCCGACGGCGTCGGAGACGAGCAGCCGGTCCTCGAGCGCGAGCACGTCCTGCGCGAACGGGATGCTACCCGCCGGCAGCATCTCGGCGGCGGCGGCGGCGATGGCGGTGGTGCGCGTGAGCGCGTCCGGGATGGCGTAGACGGTGTCGCCGGTGGTGGCGCCGGCGCACCCGACGTCGCCGGTGTAGCAGTTGTCGCTCACGTAGAGCGTGCCGTCGGGTGCCAGCGAGAAGCCGCTCAGCCCGCCGAAGCCCTCGGCGATCACGGTGGCACCGCCGCCGTCGAGACGGACCACGGACTGGAGCCCCGGTCCAAACGCCCCCTGGCCGACCAGCACGCTCTCGCCGGCGCGCACCACGTCGCCCTGAACCGTGTCCGGCGTGGGAATGCTCGTGGTGGCGAATCCGGGCGACGCGGTGACGGCGGCGCGGGTGGCCGGCGCCGCCGCCGCGCACCACGCGAGTGCGACTGCAATGGAAAGACGCTTCATGGCTTGGGTCCTTTCGTTTTGTGCACGACGAATCGAATGGTGTCCCGGTCGCGGGACCGCGGGGCCGTCGTGCGGGCGCCCCGCGCGCGCAGACGGACCCGGACCACCCGCCGATCGACCGGCACGTCGATCCTGCGAATGGATCCGGGTACGAACGGACCGAGTGCCGCGGTCGCGTCCTGCCGTCCAACGCGCACACGCACGCTGCCGGCCTCGACCGCGGGTGCGATGGCCACCAGCAGGGTCGCCGCGGACGACCCTGCCGGCAGCGGCACCCGGGAGGAGCCCGGCGTGACGTACGTGAGCAGCCGGTCGCTCGAGCGGGACGAGGCCCCGCCCGAGAAGGAACCGGACATATAGGCGGTGCAGCCCGCGTCGTGGGGGCACGGATCGAGCGCGTCCGGCGTGCCGTCGCCGTCGGTGTCGGCGGGCGGCGGCTCGCCCTCGCAGGCGTCGCCGATCCCGTCGCCGTCCGCATCGAGCTGCGCGGGGTCGGCGATGAGCGGACAGGCGTCGGCCGCATCGCCGATGCCGTCGGCATCGGCGTCGAAGACGCCGGCGCTCTCCACCGAGTGGACGGCCGCCGCGGCGTCAAGATCAAAGCCGCCGAGTCCGTCGAGGCCCGGGACGCGCTCGCCGGCCTCGAGGCGCACGAAGCGCGCCGCCGCAAGCCCGACGTCGGCCAGATCGAAGGCGTCGCCGCCGGCGCCCGCCGGCGGGACGAATTTCGCCAGCGGCACGCCGACCAGCTGCTCGATCGGCGTCGTCGACGGGACGAGCGCGCTCACCGCGTCGACCGCAAACACGGGATAGACCCCGGCGCAGCCGGGGTAGTAGGGCGCGGCGTCGAGCGCGCAGGGAAACGTCCGCCACGTGTGGCCGTCGGCGCTGACCGAGACGACGGCCGGCTCGGCGAAGGGGGCGAGCGTGGTGAGGCCGCGGGGGAGAAACGCGTTCTCGAAGACGATCAGGTCCGCCCCGGGCCCGTTCACCACCGTGTTGTCGGCGAACTCCACCAGGATCGAGCCGCCGAGCCCGAGCGACAGCGTGTCCGAGGAGCCCTGGAAGGCGCCGCCGCCCGAGGGCGGCCCGAGCACCGCCGCCTCGTGGCCGCCGCCGCCGAGCGGGCCGAGCGAAACGTCCACGACGCGGTCGAGGAACGGATCGGCGCGGGCGATGCGCGCGGCGGCGAGGGCGATCGCCGCGATTTCGAGCCATCGATTCGAACGAGCCGTGATGTCCTCCCGGTCCCCACGTGCGGTGGAGCCGGAAGGAAGTCGCGTCGCGGGCGACCGACGACGCGCGCGTCTCGCTTCCCAGCTCCCTCCCCGCGGAGGGACTTCGTGCTGGCGTCAGTCGGACCGGGTCTTCTGGCTCGGGGATCGTCCTTTTCCGGTTTCCTTCCCACCTCGTCACCGAGGCAGTGGATTGCGACCGGAGTCGTCCCCCCTCACAGCTGCGGGGCAGCGGGGGATTTGCACCCCCTTCCCACGACCCGACTGCGGATATGTCGAGCTACGTCTATCGCCGGGCGTTGCTAGCTGTCAAGAACTTTCAGCAGCGCGTCGAGCGGCGCATGATCGGTGCTGTCGCGATCGAGGTGCGCGTAGCGGAGCCGCGGTCCGGGCCCGATGACGAACGTCGCCCCGAGCTGTGTGACGCGGCGGCCGGGCGCGTGGATCCGGTGCCCGCGCCGGTAGGTCGCCCAGGTGGCGCGCCACGTGCTCGGATGCAGCAGCCGATACCAGGAGGCCGACGGCACTGACGCCGCCTCGGCGGCCAGCCCGTCGTCGTCGACCAGCACCGGATACGGGATGCGTTCGTCGACGACGAAGACCGTGGCGTAGTCCAGACTGCCGGTGCCGATGGCGACGATGTCCGCGCCGCGGGCGCGGATGGCGGCGTGATGCTGGCGCAACTGCGCAGCGTGCTCGCGGCAGTGCAGTCAGCCGAAGTGCCGGAGGAATACGAGCACGATGGCGCGATCGCGCCAGAGGTCGCCGAGGCGGTGGGTCGCGCCGTCGGTGCCGGGCAGCACCAGGCGACCGAGCGCGTCGAGGTCCATGGGCGCACTTATCCGCGGGACGCGGAAGCCTCGCAACCGGCATTGGAACGCACCGTCACACCTTGTAGTCTCGCTGCATGGCGTCACACTCGCATGGCTCGGAGACCCGACAGACGCTGGACCTGGCAGGTACCCGCTGCACCGTCTTCAGCCTGCCGGCATGCGGCCCGCGCGCGGCGCGCTTGCCGTACTCGCTGCGCATTCTCCTGGAGAACCTGCTCCGCCGGCAGGACGGCCGCTCGGTGACCCGCGATCACGTCGAGGCGGTGCTCGACTGGAAACCCGGAAGCACGCCGGAGCGCGAGATCCCGTTCATGCCGGCGCGGGTGATCCTGCAGGACTTCACCGGCGTGCCCGTGGTGGCGGATCTCGCCGCCATGCGCGACGCGATGGCCGCGATGGGCGGCGACCCGACGAAGATCAATCCGCTCGCGCCCATGGACCTGGTGATCGACCACTCGGTGCAGGTCGACGCCTACGCCTCGCCGGACGCGTTCCGTCGCAACGTCGCGCTCGAGTACGAGCGCAACCGCGAGCGCTACGCCTTTCTCCGCTGGGGCCAGAAGGCGTTCCGCGACTTCCGCGTCGTGCCGCCGGGGACGGGTATCGTGCACCAGGTGAATCTGGAGTACCTGGCGCCGGTGGTGGTGCGGCGCACGGTCGGCGGCGAGACGCTCGCCATGCCCGACAGCGTGCTCGGCACCGACTCGCACACCACCATGATCAACGGCGCGGGCGTGCTCGGCTGGGGCGTCGGCGGTATCGAGGCCGAGGCGGCGATGCTCGGCCAGCCCACCGTCATGCTGATCCCGCAGGTCGTGGGCGTGCGGCTCACCGGGAAGCTCAGGCCCGGCGCCACGGCGACCGACGCCGTGCTGACCGTCACCGAGATGCTGCGCAAGAAGGGCGTGGTGGGGAAGTTCGTCGAGTTCTGCGGGCCCGGGCTTGCGGGGCTGCCGCTCGCCGACCGCGCCACCATCGCCAACATGGCCCCGGAGTACGGCGCGACCATGGGCTTCTTCCCCGTGGACGACGAGACGCTCGCGTATCTCCGGCTCTCGGGACGCGACGAGGCCCACGTCCGGTTCGTGGAGGCGTATCTCCGGGCGCAGGGGCTCTTCCGTACGCCCGATGCGCCCGAGCCCGAGTTCAGCGACGTGCTCACGCTCGATCTCGGTGACGTGGAGCCGTCGCTGGCCGGGCCGAAGCGCCCGCAGGACCGCATCGCGCTCTCGAAGGCGAAGCAGGCATGGCGGGCGGCGCTGGCCGAGTACACGAAAGACGGCGACGCCGGCCGGCGCGTGCCGATCGAGATGGGCGGCGAGCGCGGCGAGCTCACCCACGGCTCGGTCGTGATCGCCGCGATCACGAGCTGCACCAACACCTCCAATCCCTCGGTCATGCTCGGCGCGGGCGTGCTCGCGCGCAACGCCGTCCGCCGCGGGCTCCGCGTGAAGCCGTGGGTGAAGACGAGTCTCGCGCCCGGCTCGAAGGTCGTCACCCGCTACCTCGAGGGTGCCGGTCTCCTCGGCGATCTCGCCCGCTTGGGCTTCGAGCTGGTGGGCTACGGCTGTACGACCTGCATCGGCAACTCCGGCCCGCTGCCCGAGCCGGTCGCTACCGCGATCGAGCAGGGCGATCTCGCGGTAGCGGCGGTGCTCTCGGGCAACCGCAACTTCGAGGGCCGGGTGAACCCGCTTACCCGCGCCAACTACCTGGCGTCGCCGCCGCTGGTGGTCGCCTACGCGCTCGCCGGCACGATGGACATCGACCTCGAGCGCGAGCCCCTCGGCACCGGCTCCGACGGCAAACCCGTCTACCTGCGCGACGTGTGGCCGAGCGGCGAGGATCTCTGCAAGGCGATGGCGTCGGTCACCGCCGAGCGCTTCCGCGAGGAGTACGCGCACGTCTTCGAGGGCGACGCGCAGTGGCAGTCCATGCCGGCGCCTGCCGGCGACCGCTACGAGTGGAACGACGCGTCCACGTACATCAAGCGCCCGCCGTTCTTCGACGCCATGAGCCGCGAGCCGGGCAAGCCCGCCGACATCGTCGGGGCGCGCGTGTTGGCGCTGCTCGGCGACTCCATCACCACCGATCACATCTCGCCTGCCGGCTCCATCAAGAAGGACAGCCCCGCCGGCCGCTACCTGATCGGCCTCGGCGTCGACCCCAAGGACTTCAACTCGTATGGCGCGCGGCGCGGCAACCACGAAGTGATGGTGCGCGGCACGTTCGCCAACATCCGGCTGCGCAACCAGCTCGTGCCGGGCGTCGAAGGGGGCGTCACCGTGCACGTGCCGTCCGGGGAGCGCATGTCGATCTACGACGCGGCCATGCTCTACCAGCAGGAGGGCACGCCGCTGCTGGTGATCGCCGGCAAGGAGTACGGCACGGGGTCGTCGCGCGATTGGGCGGCGAAGGGTACGCTGCTGCTCGGCGTGCGCGCCGTCATCGCGGAGAGCTACGAGCGCATCCACCGTTCCAACCTGGTCGGGATGGGCGTGCTGCCGCTGCAGTTCCTGCCCGGGGAGAGCGCCGCCAGTCTCGGCCTCACCGGCACGGAGCAGTACGCGATCGAGGGCATCGCCGACGGGCTGGTGCCGGGCAAGTGCCTCACCGTCCGGGCGACCGCCGACGGCGGCCGCACGACGACCTTCACCGTCGTTGCGCGGGCGGACACGCCGGACGACGTCGCGTACTATCGCCACGGCGGGCTGCTGCCCTACGTGCTGCGTGGACTGCTCGGCTGACGTTGCGCACCTGCACCGGAATGAACACCCCACGATCGGCGGGTGCGCTCCGCGGGATTTGGCCGCTCACCGTGGCCATGGCGTTTTCGGCGAGCCAGCGACGGGCGTAGAAGGCGAAAAGCGCCGTGTAGCATGCGAATGCGAGCGGGGTACGCTCGGCGCGGTTCGTCTCGACGTGGGACACGGGGTCCCTCAAATGAGCCGAGGCGCGGCCCCCCGCGAGCAGCAGCGGCTCCGTTGATCTACTATCCGAGCATGGATGCCGCGGCGGGATCGAGGAGAAAGAGCGTGCGCCGTGCTCCGCGGGCGGCGAGCGCCACCGGCAGGCGCGAGGGAGTCGACTCGAGCGCGGCGCGGACGGCATCCGCCTTCTCGACGCCGAAGGCCGCCACGCAGACGAGGGCCGTACCTGCGAGCGCCACCAGCGTCAAGGTGAGCCGCCGCGGTGGCGGCTTCGGCGAGTCCGTCAGCGCGGCCACCGTGCGCCTCGGCTCGTCGAGCAGGGGATGGCCCGGGAAGAGGGAGCCGACGTGACCGTCGTGCCCGACGCCGAGCAGCGCCAGATCGAGCGGCCGCCCGCCGAGCGTGCGGCCGAAGTCGCAGGCATAGGCGTCGGCGGCCGCCTCGAGGTCCGCGTCCTCGCCGCGCATGCGGTGCACGCGGGCGGGATCGAGGGGAACGCGGTCGAGCCACAGCCGGCGGGCCAGCCCGTAGTTCGAGTCGGGATGGTCCGGCGGCACGGCGCGCTCGTCGGCGAAGAAGACCTCGACGCGCGGCCAATCGACGGGAGCGCCGACCAACGCCGGCAGCAGCGCCTCCGCGGCCGACCCGCCCGGCACGCAGCAGGCAAACCGCCCGCGCTCGCCCACGGCGCGGTCGGCCGCCGCCGCGAAGCGCTCGGCGAACCGTGCCGCCAGCACACCGGGCTCGCCGACCACCACCTCTGCGTCCATGATCGCGGGTATCATGGGAGGTCGGCGTGAGTGAAGCCCTGCCGATCGTGTACGTGGCGCGTCACGGTGAAACGGCGTGGAGCCGCACGGGACGGCACACGGTCCGCACCGCGGAGCTGGCCGGGTTCGGCGACGCGGCCCGAGCGGACCCGGACGTCGTCGAGTGGGACGAAGGCGACGACGAAGCCCTCACCAAGTCCGAGATTCTCGCCCGCCGTCCCGGCTGGCAGCTCTTCCGCGACGGCTGTCCGGGCCGGCGAGTCGCCGCAGCAGGTGGTGGTGCGTGCGCGCCGCGTGGTGGAGCGCCTCCGTGCGGTCGACGGCGACGTGCTGGTCTTCTGCTACGATAGGGTCCGCACCGCGCCGGTGATCCGGCTCTGGAACGATACGCATCACGTGGAGGAGTGAAGGCATGGCGATCTCGCCGCGCGCCGGCAAGCCGGCGACCCCCGATATGCTCGTCGACGTGGGCCGCCTCGAACGCGAGTACTACGCGCGCGTGCCCGACCCGGACGATCCTGCCGAGCGCGTGAGCTTCGGCACCAGCGGGCACCGCGGCTCGCCGCTCGCCGGCTCGTTCAACGAGGCGCACATCCTGGCCGTGACCCAGGCCATTTGCGAGTACCGCCGGCGCCAGGGCATCGACGGCCCGCTGTTCATGGGCAAGGACACGCACGCCGTCTCCGGCCCGGCCGAGCGCACGGCGCTCGAGGTGCTGGCCGCCAACGGCGTCGAGACCGTGATCCAGCGCGACGACGGGGTCACGCCCACGCCGGTCGTTTCCCGCGCCATTCTGGTCCACAACCGCGGCCGCACGAGCGTGCTCGCCGACGGCATCGTGGTGACCCCGTCGCACAATCCGCCCGAGGACGGCGGCTTCAAGTACAACCCGCCGCACGGCGGGCCGGCCGACACCGACGCGACGCGCTGGATCGAGGATCGCGCCAACGCGCTGCTGCGCGAGCGCAACGCCGGGGTGCGCCGGCTGCCGCTCGCCGCCGCCCGGAGCGCGCCCACCACGCACGAGACGGACTTCGTCGGGCCCTACGTGCGGGACCTCCGTGCGGTGGTCGACATGGACGTCATCCGGGATGCGCGCATCCCGATCGGCGTGGACCCGCTCGGCGGCGCCTCGGTCCATTACTGGGAGCCGATCGCGTCGACCTACGGGCTCGACGTCACGGTCGTGAACCCGGCGGTCGATCCGACGTTCGCGTTCATGACCGCGGACCACGACGGCCGGATCCGCATGGATTGCTCGAGCCCGTACGCGATGGCGCGGCTGGTGGCGCTGAAAGACCGCTATCGCGTGGCCGCGGCCAACGACCCGGACGCCGACCGCCACGGCATCGTGACGCCGTCGGCCGGGCTCATGAACCCGAATCACGTGCTCGCCGTCGCCATCCGCTATCTGCTCACGCATCGCCCCGGCTGGCCGGCCGCGGCGGCCGTCGGCAAGACGCTGGTGAGCAGCGCGCTCATCGACCGCGTCACCGCGGCGCTCGGCCGCACGCTCTGCGAGGTGCCGGTGGGCTTCAAGTGGTTCGTCGCCGGGCTGCTCGACGGCTCGCTCTGCTTCGGCGGCGAGGAGAGCGCCGGCGCGAGCTTGCTCCGCCGCGACGGGACCGTGTGGACCACCGACAAGGACGGCCTCGTCATGGACCTCCTGGCGGCCGAGGTGACGGCACGGACCGGACGCGACCCGGGCGAGCACGCCCGCGACCTCGCCGCGGAATTCGGCGCGTTCTACTACACCCGCATCGACGCGCCGGCCACCCCGGAGCAGAAGGCGCGGTTTGCGGGCCTCACGCCCGAGGCGGTTCGCTGTGCCACGCTGGCCGGCGATCCGATCACCGCCACGCTCACGCGCGCGCCCGGCAACGGCGCACCGATCGGCGGCCTGAAGGTCACGACCACGGGCGGCTGGTTCGCGGCGCGGCCGTCCGGCACCGAGAACATCTACAAGATCTACGCGGAAAGCTTCCGCGACCTCCGGCACCTCGAGGCCCTCGTGCGCGAGGCGCAGGCGATCGTCGATCGTGCGCTCGCCGGTGGACGTCCCGCATGAGCCGTCGTGTGCCCCCTGGGTCGCATCGATACACCGCTGGAGTATGATCGAAGCGAGGTGATTCACATGCGCACGACCGCATCGCTCCACGACATGGGGCAGAGTCTCTGGCTCGACACCATCACGCGCGGCATGCTCGACGACGGCACGCTCGCTCGAACAACTTGATGCAGGTGCTCGCCTCGAAGACGGCGGCGCTCCGGAAGGCCGGCTGATGCAGCTCGGGATGGTCGGGCTCGGCCGCATGGGGGCCAACATGGTGCGCCGGCTGCTGCGCGGCGGCCACGAGTGCGTCGTCTTCGACCGCTCGGCGGATGCCGTGCAGAGTCTGGTGCGCGAGGGCGCGGTGGGGGCGAGTTCGCTCGCCGACCTCACGGCCAAGCTCACGAAGCCGCGCGCGGTTTGGCTCATGGTGCCGGCGGCCGCCGTCGACGGGGCCATCGCCGACCTCGTGGGGTACCTCGAGGCGGACGACGTGCTGATCGACGGCGGCAACTCGTACTACATCGACGACATCCGTCGCGCCCGCGAGCTCGCGCCGCGCGGCATCCACTACGTCGACGTCGGCACGAGCGGCGGCGTCTGGGGCCTCGAGCGCGGCTACTGCATGATGATCGGCGGCGAGCCGGTCGCCGTCAGCCGGCTCGATTCCGTCTTCGCCACCCTGGCGCCGGGGCGCGGCAACCTCCCGCCGACGCCCGGACGCGAGGGGCGCGGCGGCACGGCGGAGCAGGGATACCTGCACTGCGGTCCGAACGGCGCGGGGCACTTCGTCAAGATGGTGCACAACGGCATCGAGTACGGCCTCATGGCCGCCTACGCCGAGGGGTTCGGCGTGCTGCGCGACGCCAACGTGGGCATGAAGGGTCACGCGGTCGACGCCGAGACGACGCCGCTGCGCGACCCGGAGCACTACCGGTACGAGTTCGTGCTGCCGGACATCGCGGAGGTCTGGCGGCGCGGCAGCGTGATCACCTCCTGGCTGCTCGATCTCACGGCCGCCGCGCTGGCCAAGGATCCCGATCTCGCCGGCTTCGCCGGCCAGGTGTCGGACTCGGGGGAGGGACGCTGGACGATCAAGGCGGCCATCGACGAGGCCGTGCCCGTCCCCGTGCTCTCGGCGGCGCTCTACCAGCGCTTCAGCTCGCGCGGCGAATCCGACTTCCAGGACAAGCTGCTCTCCGCCATGCGGTGGGAGTTCGGCGGGCATCGGGAGAAGACGTGATGGCGGCGCTCTCCGACGCGCTCGTGTTCTTCGGCGCCACCGGCGACCTCGCCTACAAGAAGATCTTTCCGTCGTTGCAGGCCATGGTGAAGCGCGGCTTCCTCGACGTGCCGGTGATCGGCATCGCGCGCGAGGGCTGGACGCTCGAGCGGCTGCGCGCGCGCGCCCGCGAGAGTCTCGAGCACCACGGCGAGTTCGACGCGGCGGCCTACGAGAAGCTCTGCCGGCTGCTCCGCTTCGTGCCCGGAGACTACCAGGACCCGGCCACCTTTCAGCGGCTGCGCGCCGCGCTCGGCGACGCGCAGCGTCCCGCCCACTACCTCGCCATCCCGCCCGTGCTGTTCGCCACGGTGATCGAGCAGCTCGGCGCCTCGGGCTGCTCGCACAACGCGCGCGTCATCGTCGAGAAGCCGTTCGGCACCGACCTCGCGTCGGCGCGCACGCTGAACGCGATCCTGCTCGCCCACTTCGACGAGGATGCGATCTTTCGCATCGACCACTATCTGGGCAAGCGGCCGGTCCACAACATGCTGTTCTTCCGCTTCACCAACGGCTTTCTCGAGAACGGCTGGAACCGCAACGAGATCGAGAGCGTGCAGATCACCATGGCCGAGGCTTTCGGCGTGCAGGGCCGGGGCGCATTCTACGACTGGACCGGCGCCGTGCGCGACGTCATCCAGAACCATCTCTTCCAGGTGCTCGTGAACCTGGTGATGGAGCCGCCCGTGCGCACCGACAGCGAGTCGATCCGCGACGAGAAGGTGAAGGTGCTGAAGGCGATCCCGTCACCCGGGCCGGCCGACATCGTCCGGGGGCAGTTCCGCGGCTACCGCGCCGAGAAGGGCGTGGCGCCCGACTCGACGACCGAGACCTTCGCCGCGATGCGCTTCTTCGTGCAGTCGTGGCGGTGGCAGGGGGTGCCCGTCTACATCCGGGCGGGCAAGTGCCTGCCGGTCACCTGTACCGAGGTCTTCGTGCGCATGCGGCGCCCGCCGAGCGTCTTTCCCACCTGCTGTCCGCCGTCGAACTACTTCCGCTTCCGCATCAGCCCGGACGTGACGATGGCATTCGGCGTGACGGTCATGGACGCCGAGGAGAAGATGACCGGCGAGTCGGTCGAGCTGCTGGCCCATCACCACCCGCGCGCCGACGAGATGGACGCCTACGAGCGGGTGCTCACCGACGCGATGGAGGGCGACTCCACGATCTTCTCGCGCCAGGATTACGTCGAGGAGGCGTGGCGCATCGTCGATCCCGTCCTGAAGGCCGAGACGCCGGTGTACCCGTACGAGCCGGGCACCTGGGGCCCGCAGGAGGTCGAGCGTGTCACCCCGCCGGGCGGCTGGCACGACCCCGTGGTGAGCGTCACGAGCAGTTGACGTCGGCTTCGACGCCGTTGTGATCGGAGACGAAGCACGGCGGCGCCGGCGCCGGGCCGCAGGCGGCAAACGGATTCGGCTCGGCGGCGAACAGCCGCGTGCCCACGCCGTCGCCGTCGGCGTCGGCCGGGGAATCGAGCGTGCCGCAGGTGGACGAGCCGGCCGGGGGCACCATGAAGGCGTAGTCGATGCGGGTGGTGACGTTCGGGTCGGTCGACTCGAGGTCGGTGAGCGCGTCGTCGATGCGGCCGGAGGTGCAGCCGGCGCCGGTGGCCGGCACGCACTCTGCGTTGCCCGCCGCGAGGAACGTGTCGACGGCGCCGAGGCCCACGACATACTGATCGTAGACGAACGAGCCGGGCTGGGCGTTGAAGTCGCCCACGATGAACGCGGGCGGGTCCACGTCGTGCGCGGACGCCACGTAGTTCGCGAGCTGCACCGCCTGGCACTCGCGCACGGTCGCCGCGCCGGCCGTCACGCACTCGGTGGGACAGGTCTCGAAGCTGCCGCACGGGTTGTTGGCGCCGTCGCTCCCGGACGCGAGGTGCGTCGAGAACACGTCGAGGAGGCCGATCGGATGGTCGAGGCGCGCGTGCTGCGCATAGCGGGCCGGGCCGTAGAGATCGAACGACACGTTCGACACGACGGCGTAGCGCGAGAGAATGAGCGAGTCGTCGGCGGCGAACGTCTGCTGGAACGCCACGTGGTACGGGTCGGGACAGGCGTCGACCAGCTGGGCGTTCACCTGCGTCAGCACGTCGATGCCGGGGGCGCCGCTCGACACCTCTTGCAGCGCCACGACGTCCGGGCAATTGCGGTGGCGGATCCACTCGGCCAGCAGCGCGATGCGGTCGGCGAGCCGGCACGAGCCGGTGCCGCCCGGACAGAAGATGCCGTGCAGCACGTTCAGCGTCACGATGCGGGCGTCGCTCCCCGCGCAGGCAAGCGGCGCCGGGCTGCCCTTCGCCTTGAACTTGCCGGGCTCGTTGCGCGCGATCGTGCCGCCGAACGACGCGCAGTAGCGCTCGTCCCCCATCCGGAGCGTCACCTCGACCGGCGTGTTCTGCGCTGCGGCGACGTCGCAGGGCAGCGCGGAGCCCTTCGCCTTCACCGTGAGCTTGCCGCCCCTGGCGCCCGGCTTGACGACGATCTTTCGCACGCCGCCCACGCTCGCCGTGGGATCGACGTACTTCCAGCCGTCGGCCGGGTTGCCGCCGAGCGGCGACCAGTTCGCTGCCGGCAGTGACACGTCGAGCCGACATCCGCCGGTCTGGTTGGACGAGAACACGAACAGCGACGCGCCGGCGGTGGGGTCGCCGAACGGTGCGGCGATCAGCGGGTCGGGAACGGCGCGGAAGGTGAGCGCGCGGGAGTCGGGCGACCCGGCCGGCGCCACCAGCCGGAGCAGCTTGCCACCCACCATGCGGTCGGCGGCCGCCCCCCAACTGGGGGCCAGGGCCGCGGCCACCGTCAGAGCCGCCAGGGCACGTTGCATGGCTAGGGCATGCACCCGGTTCTCGCGCGCCGTCAAGCGGAAACGACGAAGCTTGCAATTGGCCTCTGCCGTGGCATGGGTGGCCGCCATGACGTGGCGTACCCTGCTCGCGTGCGGCCTGCTCCTCCTGCCCGCCGCCGCTCGCGCCGGCAGCATCAGCATCACCACGACGCAGAGCGCGCACCTCGAGGGCACCAAGCTGGTCGTGGACGTCACGATCGGCAACACGGGCGACGAGGCCGCCCATTCCGTGACGCCGCTCGTGCGCTTCGGCGCCAGCGAGGCGCGCGGCAAGCGCGTCGAGGCGCTGCACCCGAACACCAACGTGCAGGACACGATCGAACTCGACGTGGGCTCGCTCTCCCAGGGCACCTGGACCTACCTGGTGGCCGTCGATTACACCGACGCCAACCAGTACCCGTTCCAGGCCGTGCAGGCCGGCCGGCTGGCCGTCGGCAATCCGCCGCCGGCCAAGGTCGCCATCGCGTCGATGACCGCCGGGAAGCTCGCCAAGACGGCGGAGCTGGCGCTCACCGTAAAGAACCTCGAAGGCGTGGCGCGCTCGGTCTCGGTGCGGCTCATGCCGCCGGAGGGCATCGAGACGGCGCCCGTTACCGGCGAGCTGACGTTCGAGCCGTGGGAGGAAAAGACGTTCGACGTCACGCTCACCAACCGCACCGCGCTTGCCGGCAGCCGCTATCCGGTGTTCGCCACCGTCGAGTACGACGCCGACGGCACGCACTTCGCGGTGCTCGGGCGGGGAACGGTCGAGATCGTTCCGTCGGAGACGCTCATCGACCGGTTCGGCGGCTCGCTCTGGATGGGCGCGGTCGGCCTCGGTGTGCTGTTCGCCGTCCTAGTCGGGCTGCGCGCCCGGCGGCGCTGAGCGCGCACGCTCGGCTCGGATTTGCGCCTGCTGCTCGGCCGCGAACCCGGCCCAGCGGTTTCCGGGGTACGTGTCGATCACGTACTGGAACTTCTGCAGCGCCTCGTCGATGCGCCCGAGGTGCCGGAGGCAGAGGCCGACGTGGTACTCGCTCTCGGCCACCCAGATGCTGTTCTCGAACCGCCGCACGACGTCTTTGTAGCCTTCCATGGCCTCGGCGAACCGGTTCTGCCGCAGCAGGCTCGCCGCACGGAAGAAGGTGGCGTCGGCGGCAGTGTTGGTTTTCCCACCGAGCAGGATGGCCCACTCGAAGTCGCGCTGCGAGGCCACGTAGTCGTTCGAGGAGAACGCCTTCCAGCCACGGTTGTAGAAGTACTGCGGCCCCCAGTCGCGGGCGACGCTCAGCATCGTGACGCAGACGACGACCACGATCCCGCCCCAGAGCAGCCAGGGATGGGCCGCCGTGAGCACGCGCTCGAGGCGCGCGTCGAGCGCGGGCGCCAGCGTGCGCAGCGGCCGGACGGCCACGCAGGCGAGCACGCCGAGCGCGCTCAGCACGAGCCCCAGGTAGTCCGCGCCGATGCGCTGGAAGCGCAGCGTGACGTGCGGGCCGTCGGGGATCACCATCATGAAGGCGGGGCTCGCGAGAAAGACGTGCTGCGCGCCTTCGACCCGCCAGTTGGGGAAGTAGGACACCGCGATCCAGTGCGGCTCGCCCGGGCACGTGGTGGTGAACTCGATCTGCAGGTGGTCGAGCCGCTCCTCGATCTCGCAGCGCTTCGTGATCGGCTCCCGCGGCAGCACCGTGGGCGAGGTCGTGGTGAGTGGGAACTGGCTGCGGAGCGCCGCCGGCACGCTCTTGCCGAGCACGAGCGGCACGTCGAGGGCCGCGTCGTTGGCGAACCAGCGGTGGAAGTCGTGCTTCCAGTCGTCGGTGTCCATCAGCACCGGCCGGAACTTCGGCACGCGCACGTAGTGCGGGTCGAGCTCCTTCAGATGAAAGATCGAGTAGGGCGGCTCGTGGAAGGTGCGCTCCCAGCGCGGGTCTTTCAGCAGCGGCTTCTCGATCTCGGGCGTGATCGTGATCCAGTCGCTCGCGTTGTAGAGCGCGAGCCGCGGCGTGGCGCGCGGCGCGTCGAACGACGGATAGGGGTAGCCCGGGATGACGCCGCTGCCCTGCTTCGAGACCTGCGACTGCAACCAGTAGATGAACGGCGAGTTGACCGCGGTCTGCAGCAGCACGCCCTCGAGCGTCGGCCGCCCGGTGAGCAGCGGCAAACTCTCGAACACCCGCATGCTGCCGAAGCGGTCGTGCAGCGGCGAGTTCTCGTAGGCGATGCGGGGGTCGTTCATCGTCCCGCGCAGCTTGGTCGTCATGCGCTCGAGCAGCCCCCACGTGGGCTTGCTCTGCAGCCCCTCGTAGTTCCAGCGAATCCAGCTCGGGATGAAGCTGGTGTTGGAATGCACCCACCAGAGCATGCCCGCGATGAGCGCCAGCGCGCCCACGTGCGGGGCGAGCCGCAGCGGCACCACCCGGGCGGCCAGGTCCACCGCGAGCAGGATCAGCAGCATGTAGGCGAGCGGCACGAAGCGAATCTCCGGGAGCCCCACCTCGGTGGCGTTGAAGAAGCAGAGCGCCGTCACGACCAGGCTGACGAAGAGGTAGCGCGCCGGCCGGTCCTCGGGACGGCGCCGGACGGCGACCCACAGGAGATCGATCACCGCGAGCGCCAGCACCGGGTAGAACATCTTCGGCAGGACCTCGCGCCACGACTGGAAGTACCACTTCCAGTTGATCGAGGTGGCGTAGCCGAGCTTGGCGATGAGGGGCACGAGCCAGAACGACATTAGCAGCACCGCGGTGCCGTAGACCGCCGCGATGAAGCGCGCGTTGCGGGCGAACTTCTCCCGGCCGAGCAGAAAGTACACCCCCGGCGCGGTGGAGTTGATGAACGCGACCGGGTGGCAGAGCCCGATCACCGCGAGCAGCACCCCGAGCCGCCGCCGGCCGCGCAGCTCCTCGACGCCGCGGTAGAGCGCGCCGATGAACAGGATCGAGAGCGCGAACGCCAGACTGTGCGCGAACTCGCCGGCGAGCGTGCTCGGGATGTTGCCGCCCCACATCGAGTTCCCCTCGTTGAAGAGGAACATGAGGCTGGCGGCGGCCGCGATCAGCGGCACCGGGAAGCGGTAGCCCATGGCGCGCATGCAGAGCGCGCTCGACACCGGCAGCAGGAAGGTGCCGAGCACGGTGACGAGCTTGAAGGCGATGAAGAACGGAACGCCCAGCCACGTGAGCGTGACGATGAGCATGGCCGGCGGCAGGAAGTAGAACTGGTAGGGCGCGTAGCCGGCGAAGTTGCCGAGATCCCAGCCGAGCGGGTTGCCCGCCGGGAGCAGCACGTCCTTCAGATGCTGGATGGGCCGGTGGAACGAGGGCGTGTCGCCGCCCGCGTCCATCGTGTCGAGCAGCAGCAGCGACGGCTTGAAGTACGAGAGCAGATAGCCCCACACGATCGCGAGGACGACGACGGTGGTGCCGATGCGCGCCCAGCGGCGCAGCCGGTCCGGGGCGGCCGGATCAGCCTGCATAGTGGTTCCGGCGGGCGTGCCAGGCGATGCGGGCCATGTCGAACAGCATGCGGGGGGCGTGGCGGGAGAGCCGGACGGTGGTCGTTTCGTTGTGCACCAACCGGAGCGGCTGCCGCTGGATCGTGTAGCCGAGCGCCACGGCTCGCGCCAGGATCTCCACGTCGAACGCGAAGCTGAGCGTCTCGAGCCGCGCGTAGAGCTGGTGCGCCGCCCGCAGCCGGTAGCCCTTGTAGCCGCACTGCGTGTCCTGGAACGGCAGCCCGACCAGGCGCATGACCATGAACGTGAAGATCGCGCTGGAGAGCCGGCGCATGGCCGTCACCTCGGCGACGCACTCGGATTCGGGCAGCAGGCGGTCGCCGATCACCACGTCGACGCCGTCGGCGAGCGCCTGCACGGTGTCCCCGAGCGGCTCCAGCGTGAACGGCAGGTCGGAATCGGTGAACACGATGTACTCGCCCCGCGCGTCGAGAATGCCCGAGCGCACCGCGGAGCCCTTTCCCTCGTTGCGCACGTGTTGCACGAGCTTCGTGCGCTCCGGCAGGTCCGCCGAGCGCAGCCGCTCCGGCGGCGCGCTGCCGTCGTCCACCACGATCAGCTCCGCGCGCGTACCGAACGTGGCGTCGAGGTACGCGCGTGCCTCGAACGCCGACGCGATGGCCTGCTGCCGCTGGTTGTATGCAGGGATCACGAGGGAAAATGGTGGGCGCGCGCCGATGATAGTGGGCCCGGTTCTTAGCGGATCGGCCTGCACGCGTCGAGGCGGTCCGTCGTTGCCGCCGCGCGGCGGCCGTGCTTTCGTAGCGCCCCGATGGTGGACGAGGAGGCGGCGATCTTCGCACGCTACCTGGTGGGACGAGCCGCGCCGCCCGCCGTCGTCGCGCGCTACCGCGACGCCACGGCACGCCTGTTCCCCGAGCCGCCGAGCCCGCGCGACCGCGCGCTGCTTGCCTTCGTCGTGCGGCACCCCTGGAGCGCGGGCGGGCTCGACGCGGCCGCGGCGCTCGTGGCGCCGACGAGCCAGCTCCGGCAGCGGCTGCTGCTCATGGCGGCGTTGCTCGAGACGACGCCCGAAGGCGCCGACGAGTTCCTGCCGCGCGAGCCGGGACGCGGCGAGCTCGCCTGGCGGCTGCCCGCGATCGGCCTGACCGCGGCCGGCCGCCTGCTGCTCGGCCTGGCGCTGTATCCGATCGCGGCGCGCGCATGAGCGACGTCCTCGTCGTCGGCTCGGGTCCGGGCGGCGTGAACGCCGCGGCCGCGCTGCTCGAGCGCGGCCACCGCGTCGTCATGCTGGACGTGGGGCGCACCGACGATCGCTACGCGCCACTCGTCCCGGCGCTGCCGTTTCCCGAGCTGCGCCGCACCGATCCCGGGCAGCACCGCTATTTCCTCGGCGACGACTTCGAGGGCGTGCCGTTCGGCCCGGTGCGGGTGGGCGCGCAGCTCACGCCGCCGCGGCAGTACATCGGCACGAGCGACGATCCGCGGCTGCCGGTCGACAGCGACGGGTTCGCGGTCGTGCAGTCGCTGGCGCGGGGCGGGCTCGGCGCGGGCTGGGGGGCGGGCGTGTTCCCCTTCGACGACGTCGAGCTGCGCGACCTCGGCGTCGACCTCGCCGCGCTCGCGCCGCACTACGACCGCGTGGTGGAGCGCATCGGCGTCTCGGGCCCGCTCGACGATCTGGCGGCGTTCTTTCCCCCGAGCCCCGCGCTGCAGCCGCCGCTGGCACTCGACGCCAACGCCGAGCGGCTGCTCGCCGCCTACGCGCGCCGGCGCGCGCGGCTGAACGCCCGCGGCTTCTTTCTCGGCCACACCCGGCTGGCCGTGTGCACCCGCCGGCATCGCGACCGCGGCCCCGAGCGCTACCTCGATCTGGCGTACTGGGCCGACCCCGACCGCAGCGTCTACCGCCCGCAGTGGACGCTGGACGAGCTCGAGCGCGATCCACGCTTTACGTACCTGCCCGGCCGCTTCGTCGATCGCTTCACGGAGCTCGACCGCGGCGTGCGGGTGCACTGCCGCACCGACGGCGGGGAGGAGGTCCACGAGGCAAGCGCGCTGGTGCTGGCGGCCGGGGCGATCGGCAGCGCGCGCATCGCGCTCGCCTCGCTCGAGCGCTACGACACGCCGGTGCCCATCCTCTGCAATCCGTACGAGTACGTGCCGACGCTGCACCTCCGCATGCTCGGCCGCAGCGCCGGCGAGCGGCGCCACGGCATGGCGCAGCTCACCGCGATGCTGCGGACGGGCGAGGGGACGCGACTGCTGCAGGCGCAGGTGTTCTCGTACCGCTCGCTGCTCACCTTCAAGCTCATGAAGGAGATCCCGCTCGGCTACCGCTCGGCGTTGCAGGCGCTGCGGCTCGTCATGTCGAGCTTCGCCATCCTGGGCCTCCACTACGAGGACCGCCCGACCCCGGCGAAGCGTCTCGTGCTCCGCCGCGGCTCCGCGGGCGCGCCCGACCCCCTCGAGATCCGCTACCGGCCGGACGCCGCGGAGGAGGCCGCACAGGCCCGCGACCGCCGCCGGCTGCTCGCCGCGTTCCGGACGCTCGGCTGCATCCCGCTCTCCACGGTCCGCCCGGGCCACGGCGCGAACATGCACTATGCGGGCACGCTCCCCATGCGCCCGGACGGCGGCGACCTCACCTGCGACACCGAGGGGCGGCTCCGCCCGTGTCGCAACGTCTACCTCGCCGACGGGTCGGTCTTCGCGTGGCTGCCGGCAAAGGGCCTCACGTTCACCTTGATGGCGTGCGCCGACCGCGTGGGCGTGCGGCTCGGGGAGCGGCTCGCGTGAGCGCGGCGCGCGTGATCGCGGTCACCGGCGCCGGCGGATTCGTCGGCGGGGCGCTCGCCCGGGCGCTCGCCCG
>DATMAZ010000136.1:0-14735 GCA_035559675.1 Candidatus Limnocylindria bacterium | reverse complement strand
CCCGCGGCGCGCCGGCTCGGCCCGCCGGGGCGGCGCCCGCGAAGGCATCGCGGTCGACTCCGAACCGCCAGCGGCACGACCACGCGGCCGGCGAGCCGGCGGCCACACGGGCCGCGGCCCGCTATCTCGTCGAGCTCGGCGCCTACCGCGAGCGCCACGCCGCGGACGCGGCGCAACGCGAGGTGGCGCGGCGCTTCCCCGAGGCCCGTGTGACGGAGCCGGATGCGGGTGACACCTACCGCGTGCAGCTCGGCCCCTACGCCGCCCGCCGCAGCGCCGAGGCGCGCGCCCAAGTGCTCGAGCGCCTCGGATACGCGGCCAGCGTGGTCCCGGCCCCCTGACGGCGGGGGCGCCGCAACCATGGACGCCGCGACGGCGACCCTGTTATGGACGCGAGCCGAGGGAGGACGCCATGCTGAAGGAGTTCAAGGAATTCGCGATGCGGGGGAACGTGCTCGACCTCGCCATCGGGGTCGTGATCGGCACGGCGTTCGGCAAGATCGTGAGCTCGTTCGTGAACGACGTGCTCATGCCGCCGATCGGCAAGCTCCTCGGCGGCGTCGACTTCTCGAACCTGTTCATCGTGCTCGGCCCGGGGGAGTTCGAGTCGCTGAGCGCCGCCAAGGACGCCGGCGCCGCGACGCTCAACTACGGGCTGTTCATCAACAACGTGATCGATTTCCTGATCATCGCGTTCGCCATCTTTCTGCTCGTGAAGGCCGTCAACCGGGCCATGCCGAAGCCCGCCCCCGCGCCCGCCGCGGAGCTGAAGGATTGTCCGTACTGCCTCTCCTCCATCCCGGCGAAGGCGACGCGCTGCGCGCACTGCACCAGCGCGATGTGAGCGCCCGCGCGCCCCGTCAGAGTGGCCGTCCGCCGGTGTCGGGATCCTGACCCGCGCGCCGCCCTGCGCCCGGCGGGCGCCGGGCGGCCGCACCCGGCATGCGCGTTGCTTCGTTCGAACCCCGGAGTTCCCGGGGGATGCGGTTCGCGGCACGCCTGTCACTCGCCACGTCGGCATTGATCGGCGTCGCGTGCGTGACCCAAGCCTACCTGGTGAGCAATCGCGCCTCGGCGCAGGCACGCTCGCTGCTGGTGGCGTCGGGCCGCCGCCTGGCCGCCACGGTGGCTGAGCAGGCGCGCGCCGCGTTGGAGTCCGGCGACCCGATCGCGCTGCGCGCGCTCGCCGAGCGCACTGCCACGCAGAGCGACGTCGTGTACTGCCGCCTGTTCGACCGCTCGGGGCTGCTGCTGGCGGCGAGCGGTCTCGGCGGCGGCCGAGCGCTCACCGGCGGGCAGGAGGGACCGATCGAGGTGGCTCCCGGGCTGTGGGCGTTTGCCGCCCCCGTGCCCGGCACGCGCGACGGTCCGATCGGCATCGCCGAGGTGGCGTTGTCCACCGCGGAGCTGACGGCGCTCCGCCACCGGCTGCTCACCACGGCCGTCGTGCTCACGCTCGGGGTGCTGCTGGCGGCGGTGGTTGCCGCCGTCGCGCTGGCACGCGCCATCACCGGCCCGCTGGCCGCGCTTGCGGCGGCCGCCGACCACATCGGACGCGGCGACCTCGACGCCAGCGTGCGGGTCAGCACTCGCGACGAGATCGGCACGCTCGCCGCCTCGTTCAACCACATGGTCGAGCGCCTGGCACAGAGCCGCGCGGCGCTGGTCGACAAGGTGCACGAGCTCGAGCGCGTGAACCGCTTGAAGTCCGAGTTCGTGGCCACCGTGTCGCACGAGCTGCGCACGCCGCTGAACGTCATCCTCGGCTACCTGGAGATGCTGAGCGAGGGCGCCGAGGGCCCGCTCACGCCGGGCCAGCGCGCGCTCGTGGCCACCATCGAGCACTACTCGCTGCTGCAGCTGGCGCTGGTCACGGACGTCCTCGACTTCTCGCGGCTCGCCTCCGGCAAGGTCGCGCTGCACGTCGAGCGCTTCGAGCTGCGACCGCTGCTCGACGAGATCACCGGGGGCGCCGCGACGCGCGCGGCCGGCAACGGCGTGCGCCTGGTGACCGACGTCGCCGCCGACCTGCCGGCGCTCGAGACCGACCGCTTGAAGCTGCAGGAGGTGATTCGCAATCTCGTCGACAACGCGCTCAAGTTCACGCCGGCCGGCGCCGTCATCGTGACGGCGCAGCTCGTCGAGGACGGCGAGCGGGTGGCGATCGAGGTGCGCGACACCGGCGTCGGCATCGACCCCGAGGACGTGCCGCACGTCTTCGAGCCCTTCTACCAGGGGGGCCGCAGCAGCACGCGCAGCACCGGCGGCGTCGGGCTCGGGCTCAGCATCGCGCAGCAGCGGGTGGCGCTGCTGGGCGGCGAGATCTCGGTCAGCAGCACGCTGGGCACGGGCAGCACGTTCCGGGTCGTCGTGCCCGTCCGGCCGCCGAGCGGCGTGGCGGCCGACGGCACGACGATCGTCATCGAGCGCGCGGCGCGGACCGGCTCATAGCGTGCCGAGGCGCGTGCAGCCGCTGCCCTGCAGCATGTGGAGCAGCCGGGCGCGGCCATCGGCGGCCTGCTCGCACGGCGCCATGCAGGCCTCGTCGAAGGTGCCGGTCAGCCACTGGCGCTGGTAGCAGTCGCGCAGAAACGGCTCGCTGCGCCGCTGCCCGCACGGCGTGCTCTGCCAGAGCGCCTGGTGGCGCGCCCAGAGATCGCGGTCGTTGTTGCACAGCTCCACCATGTGGATCTCGCACAGCACGCGACAGCTTGGGCCCGGCGCCGGCAGATCGGACGGCTCGGCCGGGCTCGGCGGCGTCGCGGCAACTACGGGCGGGGGCGACTTGCGCTTCGGCTGCCGGCCGAGCGCCTGGTCGGCGATGCCTCGGCTGTCGGGGCGCCCCCGCAGCCGTCCGTCGTAGACGGCGAGCGCGGTGAGGCGGCACCCCGCCGCGAGTTGCCGGCGCGCCAGCTGACCCCAGTGCGGAAACGCCGGACGAGGCAGGCGCTCCGCCGCCCGCGCGACCTCGCCCGCGGTATCCACGCGCAGCCGGCCGAGCGCGTCGACCGCCTGCACGGAGGCGCGCACCGGGACGGTCTTCGTCGCCGGGGACAAACCGAACGACAACAGCGACAGCTCGCCCGACAGCTCCGCCGTCTGCACCGGCTTGTCGGCCCCGATCTTGAGCCCGCGCAGCGCGGCGGCGGCGGCGCGGCGCGCGCCCGACACCGCCGCGCGTTCCTCGGCCGTGGCGTCGCGCGTGCTGTCGCGGCGGTCGAGGTGCAGGCGATAGTAGGCGTCGGCGTCGTAGCGGAGCGCGTGCGCCGCGGCGCGGCCGAGCGCACAGCGCTCTTCCTCCCAGCCGCGCTGCGGCAGCTTGCCGTACCGCTCGGCGAGCCGAGCGCGCTCGGCCGCTTCGTCGAGCGCCGGCTCGCGCGCCACCACCACCGGGCGGCCGATCGCCGCCGACAGCGCCGTGGCGACGTCGTCCACGGTGCGAGCGTCGAGCGCCGTCCCGTCGGCCACCAGCAGGACGGGCAAGCGCGCCCCCGGCGATCGCTCGGGGAGGACTGACGACGGACCCGTGGCACAGCTGCCGGCGGCCAACAACAGTCCCATGGCCAGTAGCCGTCGCACCGTCATACGCCGTGGCAAAAACCGTGCCCTGTGAGCGGCACGGAGGCCCGACACGGACCCATCGCCGGGGTGCCGACCCGATGACACCCCGTCGCAGCCGTGACGCGGCTCAGGTCGCCGCCGCCTCGGGAATCCACGCCACGGCGAGCCGGACGACGTCGACGTCGCCCTTGCGCAGCGTGACGCGCTCCTCGGCGAGCCGGATCGACGCCGGATCGATCGGGGCTTCGAGAGCCTGCAGCTCCGCCTCGAACTCGGCGTCGAGCGCGCGGCGTTGCTCGCGCGCCGCCGCCACCGCCTCCCCGGCGCGCGCCACGTCCTCGCGCTCGCGGGCGGTGCGGCTCGCGTGCCGGGCTGCCGTCGTGGCGCGGCCGAGGCCAGCTCCACGAAGCCGCCGCCCCAGCACCGCGCCGAGGAGCGTGGCCCCGACCGAGATCGCGGTCTGCACCTTCTGGCCGCCGTACTGCAACTGCTGGCGCGCGAGCGCATCCTCCGCGCGCCGCACGGCCGCCTCGGCTCGGGCCAGCCGGCTCGCGTACTTCTTTCGCAACGCCTCGACCGCCCGAGCGCGGCGCTCGCGTCCGAGGTGCACGAGGCGCGCGCGGAACTCGGCCTCGCTTTCGCCGGCGCGGGACCGCTCGTCGTAGTCCACCGCTCGCCACACGACGAGCGGCCGTGCGCGTCTCAGCCAGTCGGCCAGGTCGCGGGCATAGGTGCGATGCGTCGCCGCCCGCGACGCGGGCCCGGGCAGCGGCGCGAACGGCACGCCGGCGATGGGCTCCGCGGCGAGCGGCGGCTCGCTGGTCGATTCGCCGGCGCCCTCCCAATCGACCGTCTCTCCCGCGCTCGGGATGCGCGCCAGGAGCGTGGTCGTGACCCAGGCGTCGAGCGCCGCGCCCTTCACGTAGTGCAGCCGGACCGTGGCGAGTAGCCGCGGCACGTAGCGCCCGGGACGCACGCGCGGATCGCCGGCGAGCACGACCTCGGCGACGCCGGGCTCGACGACGGGCCGGCTCCTGGCCCCTGCCGCCGGCGGCGCCGGGGCCGGCGGCGCGGCCGATTGGACGGGCGCGGCCGGCTCGCCAGACGGCGGCTTGAGCGCGCGCAGTTCGGCCAGCGACAGCGGGCCGCGGAGATACGACATTGCCCAGCGCGACTGGAAGAGCACGGGTGCGTCCTCGTGGACGTCGTGGAGCAGAAAGACACGCTTCTCGAGCTGCGCCAGCTGCGTGTCGAGCCGCGCGCGATCCGCGCGCAGCGTGCCGGTGCCCGCGAGGCCATCGAGCAGCCGGTCGCGATCCCGCTCGGTCTGGAGCCGGCCGATGAACCAGGTGCCCGCGTTGCTGAGCGCCTTGTAGTCGAGATCGACCGGATTCTGCGTGGCTAGCACGACGCCGAGGCCGGACGCGCGCGCCTGCTTGAGCAGCGTCAGCAACGGGCGCTTCGACGGGGGCTCGGCGGTGGGCGGGAGATACCCGAAGACCTCGTCCATGTAGAGGATGGCCCGCAGACTGCTCGTCCCGGGCTGGCTCCGGACCCAGGCGAGCACCTCGCCGAGCAGCGCCGTCACCACGAACATCCGCTCGCGGTCGGAGAGATGCGCGATCGACACCACGCTCACGCGCGGGCGCCCGCCGAGGCCGACGAGCAGGCTCGCGGCGTCGAGCGGCGCGCCGCCGAGCCAGGCCGCGAAGCTGGGCGACGCGAGCAAGGCGTTCAGCTGCATGGCGAGCGCGAAGCGGTCCGCCGCGGGAAAAAACGTCTCGAGATCCACCACCCCGACCGTCGCGATGCCCGGCCGCTGCAGCTCGCCGATCAGGCCCGCGAGATCCAGGTCCCGCCCCGCCCGCCAGGCACGCTCCACGATCAGCGACAGCACGATGTGCTCGCGGCTGCGCACGGGGTCGGCGGCCACACCGACCAGCGCGAGTAGCGCCGAGACGCACGCTTCGACGTGGTCGCGCAGCGCCTCGCCCTCCGCCAGCGCGCTCGCGCGCGGGGCGGCAAGCGAGCGCAGCACACCGAGCGGAACGCCCGCGTCGCTGCCCGGCGTGTAGAGCACGACCTCCGCGGCGGCACGCAGCGCGGCGATCCGTTCCGGCGTCTGGTTCCAGGCCGCCAGCCCGTCGCGCCAGCGCGCCGCCGTCTCGGCGGCGAACGCGTCGACGTCGAGCCCGCGGCGCGCCGCCTCCTGTGGGTCGACGAACGGACGGAAGTCGTCCGGGCGCAGGGCGGGAAAGGTGAGCGCGAGGCTGCCGAGGTCGCCCTTCGGGTCGATCGCGATCACCGGGATGCCGTCGAGCGCCGCCTCCTCCAGCAGCGCGATGCAGAGCCCGGTCTTCCCGCTGCCGGTCATGCCCACGCAGACGGCGTGCGTGGTGAGGTCGTTCGCGTCGTAGAGCAGCGGCCGCTCGGTGGCCTGGCCGGTCGCCGGATCCCATTCGCGACCGAGGTAGAAGACGCCGAGCTTCTCGTAGTCCGCCACGGCCGTCCCGACGGCTAGCGGCGCTGCCGATAGAGCCTGCCGGAGGCCACCTGGGCCATGCGCCGGGCGTCGAGCGGCAGGTCGAGGAAGCGCGCCACCGCGGCACAGTGCGTCTCGGGATCCTGCATCAGCTCGTTGTAGCTGACGTAGAGGACGTCCATGTTGGGCTGGTCGGCGAGCCAGCGTTCGACGCGCTCGAGGTGGTGCGTGAAGTACGCCGCCATCTTCTCGTCGCTCGTGGTATCGGTGGGCTTGCCGCGCCGAATCAGCATCTGGCGCTGGGACGCCAGCACCTCCTCCAGCTTCCGCCGCATGAAGACGATCTTGTAGCGGTACGTCGCGGGGAGGTGCTTCAGCAGCGCGGAGATCATCTTCACGACCTTTCCGCGGGCCTCGGGCAGCCACGCCTGGTCGGTCTCGATCTTCTTCACGCGCTCGAACTCGTAGTACCCCTCGGGGTTGTCTTCGTCGGCGCGGCGGATGTGGTCGGCGAGGACCGGCATCCCGCCCGCTTCGAGCATCTTCATCATCATGGACGTGCCCGAGCGGGGCAGTCCCGACACCAGGGTGATGAAATCGTGCGTCATGGTTCCGAGCGCCGCCCACCCGGGCCTCGGGCCGCGCGAGGCCGGGAGTCTAGCCGAGCGGGTCCGGCAGCACCAGCCGACGCGTCGCGGTTGCCCGGCGCCCGAGTGGTGCAGTACACAACTGCGCTCCGACGTCCCCGATGCCGCTTCGCGCGTTGCTCCTGGCCTTCGCCTGCTACGCCGCCGTGTCGGCGTGGTTCCACTGGGACGTGCTGCGCGCGCCGACCACCGTCCTTCCCCAACTGGCCAGCGCCAACAAGGACCACGACGCGATCGTCTGGGGCGACGAGCAGATGGTGGCCGCCACCATCGCCATCGTGGCGCGGCGCCTGCTCACGGCGCCGTCGCGTCTGTTCGATCTCGGGCAGTGCTGGCCGTTTCCGAACTCGCTCAGCCTGGGCGAGCCGATGTTCGTCAACGGGCTCGTGGGGACCGTCCCGTACGCGCTGACGGGCGACCCGATCCTGGTGAAGAACTTCGTGGTCGTGAGCGCACCCGTGCTGGCGGCGCTGACGATGTTCGCGCTCGTCTTCTATTGGACCGGCTCCACGGGCGCGGCGCTCGTGGCAGGGCTGCTGTTCGGCTTCGAGCCGGCGCGCCTCACCGACGTGTCGCATCCGTACATCCACGGCAACGCCTGGGCGCCGCTGGCGCTGCTCGCGGCGCACCGGCTGTTCGCGCGGCGGCGCTGGCGCGACGCCGCGCTGCTCGCGGTGGCGCTCGCGCTGCAGATGCTCGAGAGCTTCTACCCGGCGCTCGCGTTCGCCATGGTCGGCGGCGTGTACGGCACCGCGCTGGCCGTCCATCACCGGCGCGTGCTGCCAGCGCTGTGGCCGAAGCTGTCGGCCGTGGCGGCGTTTCTGGTGGCGGTCGCGCTGTTCGCATTCACGCCCTACCTCGCCAATCGCGAGGCGTGGGGCATTCTCCAGGGGCGCGGCTCGCTGCTGATGGTCCCGGCGGACTTCCACTACGGGGGGCCGGCGTATCTCGGCACGGTGCTGCTGGCCCTCGCCGCCGTCGGGCTCTGCGACAGGATGCGGCGCGGCGCGGGCATCGTGTTCGATCCCCGGCTGCCGCTGCTCGCGGGGGCGGCGGTCATCTACTGGTTCGTCGTGTGGCACATCAACATCCCGTTCGTCGGCACGTTCCCGTCGCTCTACCTCCTCGGCATGCGGGATCTGCCGGGCATCAATGCCGTGCGGGCCGTGACGGCCGTGCGCAGCGCGCTGCCGCTCGTAGGGGCGTGTCTCGCGGGGTTCGGGGTGGCCGCGATCCTGCGCCGCTGCGGCCCGCGCACCGGCGCCGCGCTCACCGCGCTGTTCCTCGTGCTGGCAGCCGGCGAGACCTTCTTCTGGCCGGCATCGGGCTCCCGCTTCGGCGTGCGGCTGCGCGGAATCCCCGCCAAGCCCTCCGCCGCGCTGGTGGCGCTCTACGAGCGCTTGCCGGAGGGCCCGGTCCTCGACTTCCCGCCGTCCCGCTACATCCCGCCGACCACGCACTACGTGTTCCTGCACGGGTACCACGACCGGCCAACCGACGCCTGCCACAGCTCCTTTCCGAGCCCGATGCGGGAGGAGGTCTACACGATGTCCGCCTACTTGCCGCATTCGATCCAGGCGCTCCGACTCCGCACGCTCGGCTTCCGCTCGATCATGGTGCACACGGAGTACCTCGAGCAGGATCGCCTGGATGCCTTCGAGCGCTGGGCGGCGGGCGACGGACGGCGGGCAGCCGGGCTGCGCCGCGTCGGCGAGGCGGACGGACACATCGCGTACGTCTTCGACTCGCCGCCCACGACGCCGGCGGGCTTCGAGTCGCTGGCGCCGCCGGACGTCGTCTCCAAGCGCGCGCAGGCGCTGGATGTCTGCGGCCAGCCGATCGGCTTCGTTTTCCAGAACTCGCGGCACAGCTTCTACCGCCACCCCGACCCGATCCGGTTGAGCCGCGTATCGCTCGCCTGGCTCGACGATCTGGGCGTCGCCCGCGCGACCGAGTCGCGCGTGGCGCTGCTGCCGCTGGCGCTGCTTCCGGGCGGCCGGCAGACGGTCAAGATCGTCCCGGGCACGCTGCCACCCCCCGGCGGATACACGGTCGTGCTGCGTCTCGGCGACGACGCCGGGCCCGTGCTGGCCCGCCAGCGGGTCGTGGTCGCCGACGGCTAAGTCGAGCCGACGCGAGGTGGCGGCTCGACGCGCTCGCTAGTCCACCGCGCCGCGCGTCGTCGACTCGCGCACCCAGGCGAGATACGGCGCGGCCCCCGCCGCCACGTCGAGCGCCAGCACCTCGGGCACCTCGTACGAATGCAGCGCCTGCACGCGGGCCGTGAGCCGCTCGACGTCGGCGCGCCGCGCCTTGGCGATCAGCAGGTGCTCGCGCTCCTCCTGCACCGCCCCCGCCCAGCGGAAGATCGAGCGCATCGGGCCCAGCACGTTGACGCAGGCCGCGAGCCGCTCGTCGACCAGCACACGGCCGAGGCGGTGCGCCTCGTCCTCGCTCGACGCCGTCATCAGCACGACCACGATGGAATCGTCGGCCATCACGATTTGCCCTCCGCGGCCCGGGCGCGGGCCAGATTCGGAAACCGCTCGAAGACGCTGCCGTAGTCGAGCGCGGTGCGGGGTGCGAGGGGCCGGCGACGGGCGCGGAGGTCCTGCGCCCAGTCACGGAGCCGCACCACGGCCGGCGACGGACGTCCGGGCGCCAGCAGCTTCGCGCGCCTGAGCGCCATAGCCGCCCGCCGCGCCGCATGCGGCGTCACCAGCTGACGGCGCACGAGATCGTCGAGCGAGTAGCCGAGGCGACGGTCGGTGTAGCCGTGGCGGGTCACCAGCGCGTCGGCGACGCCGACCACGTCCACCGGGTCGAGGTAGCCCATCCCGGACAGCACCAGCGCGGTCTGGAAGTAGTTGAAGGTGGGCACCAGCCGCGAGCCGAACACTCGGAGCGCGCGGGGCGGCGTGCGGCGCGCGAGGTTGATGAAGATGCGGTCCACGACGCCCGGGCGCAGCTCGGTCGCGAGCGCGGTGAGCTCGGGCACGACGCGCGGATCGACGCCGATCCGGCGCAGCACCACGTCGAGCGAGGCCGCCGGCATGACGCCGGCCAGCACGTCGGCATAGAGCGAGTACGTCAGCGGATCGGACTCCCAGTCGTCGCCGAACAAGAGCTCGTGGGCGCCCGGCGGCGCGAGGCGCCGCCCGCGCAGCAGCTCGCCGAGCTTGAAGCCCACGTGCTCGCGCAGATTGCGAAACTTCCCGCGCTTCAAGTGCTCGAGCTGGTTCTTGAACGTGATGCCGTCGTACGGCACGCCGTCGAGCGCGAGCTTGTCGCGGATCGCCCCGCCGATCTGCGGCGGGCTCGCCGACACGAAGTACGTCGCGATCTGGCGCCCGTGCCGCTCCGCCGCCGCCTTCATCGCCTTGATCAACTCGGGGACGCCTGGCACAGCCACCTTGTCCTCGGCCCGCTCCCAGGCGGTCCGCCAGAGCTGGCGCAGCGTATCGAACTCGCTGTGCAGGTAAGTCTTGTCGAGATCCCAGCGACAGAGCAGCGGCGCCGGGCGGCCGAGGCGGAAGCGTACGCTCGGGCTCACGGCGCCGCCGGCCCCCCCAGCGCGGCGGCGATGGCGGCGGGCACGCCGTCGCGCACCGCCTTGGCGGCGAGCTTGATGGCGTTGCCGAGCGCGGTGACGTCCGCGCGCGCCTGACACTTGATGACGACGTGGTCGAAGCCGAGGATCGGCGCCCCGCCGTAGCGGCCGAAATCGGTGAGCGCCTGGACGCGCTCGAGGCCCTCGGCGAACAGCCGCATGCCGACGCGCCACACCAGGCGCTGCTCGCCGGGGGCGCGCGCCACGTCCACCAGCGCGCCGGTGAATCCTTCCATGAGGCCCGCCACCACGCCGCCGACCATGCCCTCGCACACGATGACGTCGACCCGGCCGCGCACCAGCTCGTGCCCCTCGACCTCACCGACGTAGGTGAGCGCCGGGTGGGCGGCGAGCGCCGCGTTGGCGGAGGCAAGGATCTCGTCGTGCCGCACCATGTCGCGCCCCATCGCGAGCAGCCCGATGCGCGGAGCGGCGATCTTGGAGATCCGCCGGGCGTAGGCGGCCCCCATGAGCGCGTACTGCACCAGCTCGGGCGCCCCGCAGCGCGGGGTGGCACCCGCGTCGAGCAGCAACGCCAGCCGATCCTGCCCGGGATACTCGGTCTGCCGGGGGTAGACGGCGGCCAGCGCCGGGCGGCGCACCCCGGGCAGCAGACCGAGCGTGTGCGAGCAGGCCGTGACGTACTCGTGCGCGTTGCCGGCCGACACCATGGCGTCGGCGTCGCCGCGGGCGACGGCCCGAAGCCCGATCGTCAGCGCGGTCTCGGTCCCGAGGCCGCCCGGCAGCACGCCGATCTGCTCGGGGTTGTACTCGAGCTCGTCGAGCACGGCCTGGATGCGGCCCTCGTCGCCCACCAGCAGGCACTCGATGCTGGTCGAGACCGAGATACGCGCGGCGGCGCGCACCATCTCGAGATTGGGGATGCTCGGGACGTCGAGCGCGATGGTCGGCACGGTGCGCCTCACCCCAGGCTTCGGGCGACCAGCGCCCGGAGCGCACGGACCGAGACGCGGCCGGACACCAGGCGGCGACCCTCGAGGCAGAGGACCGGGACCTCGTGGCCATACGCCGCAGCGAGTGCCGGGTCGTCGTCGACGTCCACCTTCACCACCTCGAGGCCCCGCTCGCCGGCCACCACGGCCGCCACCTCGGCCATCTCGTCACACAGGCAGCAGTCCTTCCGCCCGTAGAGGATGAGCGGCATGCGGGTTGACTCCTCGATGCCCCTCAAGTACAGACCTTCCCTTCGCGCGGCAAGCCACCGCGCACTGTTTGGGGCATGAGCTACGCAGTCATTCGCACCGGCGGAAAGCAGTATCGCGTCGCGCCCGGCGACGTCGTGCGCATCGAGCGACTCGGCGGCGACGTCGGCAGCGCGGTCGAGTTCACCGAGGTGCTGATCGCGGCCGACGACGCCGGGATCCGCGTCGGCCGCCCGCTGGTCGACGGCGCGCGCGTGCGGGGCGAGATCGTCGCCCAGACGCGTGACCGCAAGGTGCTCGTCTACAAGAAGAAGCGGCGCAAGAACTATCGCCGGCGGCGCGGCCATCGGCAGTATCTCACGTCGGTGCGGGTCACCGAGATCGCGTAGCGCGGAGCGCACATGGCTCACAAGAAGGGACAAGGCAGCAGCCGCAACGGCCGGGACAGCCACGGGCAGCGCCGGGGCGTCAAGGTCTTCGCCGGCCAGCACGTGCGGGCCGGCAACATCTTGGTCCGCCAGGTCGGCACCCGCGTCCACCCCGGCCCCAACGTCGGCGTCGGCCGCGACTGGACGCTCTTCGCGCTGGTCGACGGCACCGTCCAGTACGAGCGCTACGGCAAGGACCGCCGGCGCGTTCGCGTGCTTCCGGCCCCGCCGCCGCAGGCCTGAGGTCTCCCCGGCGCGCCCGCGCGCCGTGGGGAGCGCCGTCATGAAGTTCATCGACGAGGTGTCGATCGAGGTTCAAGCCGGCGACGGCGGCGACGGCTGCGCGGCGTTTCGTCGCGAGAAGTACGTCCCACGCGGCGGACCGTCCGGCGGCGACGGCGGCGACGGGGGCGACGTCGTGCTCACCGTCGATCCCGGGCTGTCGACGCTGCTCGACTTGTCGTATCCGCAGACCTGGCGCGCCGGGCACGGCGAGCCCGGCCGCGGCAAGGACCAGTACGGGGCGCGAGGCGCCGATCTCGAGGTGCGCGTGCCCGCCGGCACGCTCGTCTACGACGCCGACGACGGCACGCTGCTCGCCGACCTGCGCGCACGCGGGGAGCGCGCCGTGGTGGCCAAGGGCGGACGGGGTGGGCGCGGCAACAAGCACTTCGCGACGTCCACCAACCGTGCCCCCCGCCGGGCGGAGCCGGGCCAGCCGGGCGAGCGCCGCCGGCTGCGGCTCGAGCTCCGGCTGCTCGCCGACGCCGGGCTGCTCGGCATGCCGAACGTGGGCAAGTCGACGCTGATCCGGGCCGTCTCCGCCGCCCGGCCGCGCGTCGCCGACTATCCGTTCACCACGCTCGTCCCCCATCTCGGCGTGGTGCGCATCGACGACGAGATGAGCTTCGTGCTCGCCGACGTCCCCGGGCTCATCCCGGGCGCGCACGCCGGACACGGGCTCGGGACGCGGTTTCTGCGCCATCTGGCGCGCACCGCCGTGCTGGTCCATCTGCTCGACGTCTCGGGGCTCTCCGCTCGCGACTACATGGACGACTACGACGCGCTGCAGGCCGAGCTGGCGCTCGCCAGCCCCGCGCTCGCCGCCAAGCCCCAGATCGTGGTGGCGGGCAAGCTCGACCTCGCCGAGACTCGCGAGCGCCTCCCCGAGGCGCGCGCCCGGTTCGCGGCCCGCGGCATCACGCTGCACGCCGTCTCGGGAGCCACCGGCGAGGGCACCGCCGAGCTCATGCGGCGGGTCGCGCAGGCGGTGACGGCGGCGCGAGAGAGCGCGGCGGGCCCCTCGCCGGAGCTCCGGCCATGACGCAGCTCGAGGTGAAGCCGGCGCTGCTGGCGCGCGCCCGGCGCGTGGTCGTGAAGGTCGGCAGCAACGTGCTGACCGAGACCGACGGGCGGCGTGGCCGTCTCCCGACGCTCGTGGGCGAGCTCGCGGCGCTCGGTCGTAGGCGCGAGCTGGTGGTGGTGACCTCGGGCGCCGTCGCGGCGGGACGCTCCCGGGTCAAAGGCAGCGAGCGGCGGCTCGAGTGGCGGCAGGCTGCGGCGGCGGTGGGACAGCCCACGCTCATGGCGCGCTACGAGCGCGCCTTCGCCCGGCACGGGCGCGTGGTGGCGCAGGTGCTGCTCACCCACGCGGATCTCGCCGACCGCCGGCGCTATCTCAACGCGCGCCATACGCTGCGCACGCTGCTCGGCGCGCACGTCGTGCCGATCGTCAACGAGAACGACACGGTGGCGGTCGAGGAGCTGCAGTTCGGCGACAACGACAACCTCTCGGCCATGACCGCCACGCTGGTCGACGCCGACCTGCTCGTCATCCTGAGCGACGTGCCGGGGCTGTTCACCGCCGATCCCACCCGCGACGCGAGCGCCACGCGCATCGCGGTCGCCAACGCCGACGCGCCGGAGCTGGCCGCGATGGCGGGGCCCGCCCGCCATGGCGTGGGCACCGGCGGGATGGCAACCAAGCTCGCGGCGGCGCGCAAGGCGGCCGCGGCCGGCATCACGACGGTGATCGCGGACGGCCGGCGCCGCGGCGTGCTCGCCGCGGTGTTCGACCCCGCGCGCGACGCCGGCACGTGGCTGCTCGCGCCCGGCGACCGGCTCACCCGTCGCAAGCACTGGATCGCGCACGTGCTGAAACCCACCGGGAGCATCCACCTCGACGCCGGGGCCGAGCGCGCCGTCGTGAGCGGCGGCCGCAGTCTCCTGCCGTCGGGCGTGCGGGGCAGCGAGGGGGAGTTCGCGGTGGGCGACTGCGTCCGCCTCGTCGCACCGGACGGCCGCGAGATCGGCCGCGGGCTGGTGAACTACTCCGCGGCGGAGACCGCCAAGCTCGCGGGCGCCCACAGCCGCGACATCGAGCGACTGCTCGGCTACAAGGGCAGCGACGAGCTGATCCACCGTGACGACCTGGTGGTGCTCGACCAGCCGGGCCGCTCGCGCGCGCGCGACGACACGTAGGCACCCCGCAACGGGTCGTTTCCCGACGTTGCGCGCTTGCCTCGCCTCGCCGAGCGGAGCCGCGGCGCGCGCGCGGCACGTGGCTTGCTGCCTCGCGCGGCGGGATGTTCACGGTGGAGTGCGAGGTGGCGGGGCTCGGCCGAGGCCGTCCACCGGTGCGCATCGGCGGCGTCGCGATCGACTCGCGCGCGGAAAGCACCTGGCTGCCGAAGGCCGCGCTCGCGCGCGCCGGCGTCGTCGTCGCCACGAAGCGCTTGGCGTTCGTGCTCGCCGACGGCCGGATCGTCCAGCGCGCCGTCGGCTACGCGATTGTCCGCGCCGACGGCTTCGAGGCCGTCGACGAGGTCGTGTTCGCCGAGCTCG
>DATMAZ010000135.1:0-5930 GCA_035559675.1 Candidatus Limnocylindria bacterium | reverse complement strand
CAGGCTGCGGATACCCGCCGGGACGTCCCGGCATGCCGCCGCGGTGGCGCCGCCGGCGGCCGCGATGCGGCTCGGCCACGCCGTTGATGCGACAGAGGTCGCAGCGCCCGCACGGCGGTGGATCCTCCTCGCCGAAGTACCGGCGCAGCGCGACGCTGCGGCAGGTGCGATCGTCGGCGTACTCGGTCATGGCCTTCAGGCGGCGCGCGTCTTCCCGGCGCAGCACCTCGAAGCGGCCGCGCAGGCCCTCGATGCGCTCGACCAGCGTGGCCGTGTCGCCGAGCGCCCGCACCCGGCCCTCGTCCACGCGCTCGGCGAGACCCGCCTCGACCAGCACCGTGACGAGCGAGCTCGCGGCCCGTTGCGAGATGCCGGCCGAGAGCGCGAGCTCTTCCATGTTGGCGTCGCGGCCTTCCTCTGCGTACGCGGCCAGCGCGCGGCCGAAGCGGCCGAGCAGCGCCGGCGAGAGGCGGGAGAGGGACAGCAGGTGTTCCTGGATCTCGAGGTCGGCCTCGTCGAACAGCAGGATGCAGCGCGCGATGTGGCCGTCGCGGCCGGCGCGGCCTGCCTCCTGCACGTAGCGCTCGAGCGAGGACGGCGCCTGGTAGTGCACGATGTAGCGGATGTCGGGCTTGTCGATGCCGAGCCCGAAGGCGCTGGTGGCCACCATGATGATGCGCTTGCCCGGCTGCATGAAGCGCGCCTGGTGCTGGGTGCGCTCCTTGTCGGTCATCTTACCGTGGTAGCGCGCGCACGGGACCTTGATCAGCCGAAGCCCGAGCCAGACGTCGTCCACGGCCTTCGTGGTGGCGCAGTAGATGATGCCGGGCCGCGGCAGCCGGCGCGCGAGCTTGGCGAGGTGCCGGAGCTTCTCGTCGCCGCGCAGCCGCCGCACCTCGAAGACCAGATTGTGGCGGTGGACCGAGGAGACGATGATCTCGGGATCGCGCAGCGCCAGGTAGCGCACGATGTCGTCGCGCACCGGCGGCGTGGCGGTGGCCGTGAGCCCGAGGATGTTGCCGACCTTCAGCTGTTGGAGCCGCTGGCCGAGCGCCAGGTAGGCGGGCCGGAAGTCGTGGCCCCACTCCGAGATGCAGTGTGCCTCGTCGACCGCGACCAACGATGGCGGCACGCGATCGAGGATCTCGCTCAGCTCGGCGCCGGCGAGCGTTTCCGGCGTGGTGAGCACGAGGAGCGAGCCGCCCTGCTTGAGCGTCTGGAGCGCCTCGCGGCGGGCCGCGACCCCCACCGTGCTGTCGAGCCGCACCGACGGGATGCCGAGCTGCTGCAGCTTGCCGAACTGGTCCTCGAGCAGCGCCAGCAGCGGCGACACGACGATGGTCGGGTTGGGCAGCAGCAGCGACGGGAGCTGGTAGCAGAGCGATTTGCCGCCGCCCGTCGGCATGATGAGCAGCGTGTCGCGCCCGGCGAGGATCGCGGAGATCGCACGCTCCTGCTCGCGCCGCACGCGGGAGATGCCGAAGCGTTCGCGCGCAATGCGGCGGATGGTGTCGACGGCGTTCGGAGCGAACGCCTCGTGCTCTGCGCTCTCCACTGACCCTCTACCGTTCGGCCGACGCTGCCGGGGTGGCGCATCGACGGTTCCGGCGCGGCTCGCCTCCCGCGACATCCGGGTCGGGGGACGGCCAGCTCGTCGCCGCTTGCCTTACCCTGCCTCTACAACAAAAGCAACGACGCCGCGGAGGCCGCGATCGCGACCGCCGCCGCCAACACCCCCACCGCCACCTTGCCCACTGCCGAGGCCCGGCGCTGCGCCGGACTCGGAATCTCGTTCTTGCGAATCTCCTGCTGGGCCACGCCGTCGACCGCCGTCACTTGCTGGGACGCGGGCGCGTGCAGCACTTCGATCTCCTGCTGCTGGCGCGCACCCGGCAGCGCGTGAATCGTCTCCTGCGCCCACGGCGCGGAGCCAGCTCCGAGTGCGGCGAGAAGGCAGGCGGTGAGGAGGACACGCCTGAACACGGGCCTACGCTACCCCAGCTCGCGGCCGGACGCGAGCCCAACTTTTGGCGGTTTGCCCGGACCCCGGGCAGGCGCTAGGAGGGGCGCCAGGGAGTCCCCCATGCCGGAGGCCAAACACACCAGCGCCCTCGAGGAAGTGGTCACGGAGGTCGTCGAGAGCTACGCGGGTGGCCGACTGATCGACAGCCTGAGCAGCGCTCGGCTGCCGAACAAGCGGCAGGTGATCGAGGCGCTGAACCACCTGAAGGCCGTGATTTACCTCGGCTACTACGCCACCGGCGACCTCGACGAGGCGAAGGTCCGCTTCGCCGTCTCCTCGCATCTCTACCCCGCCTACGAGATCCTCACCGAGCAGATCGGGCGCGCCGTCCGCTACGAGGGCTTTCGCTCCTCGGAGACGCGGGACGCCGAATGGCCGGAGCGGACGACGATCGCCTTTTTGCGGCAGATCCCGGCCATCCGCGCGCTGCTCTCGAAGGACGTGCTGGCCGCGTTCCAGGGGGATCCCGCCGCCAACAGCGTCGAAGAGGTGATCTTCAGCTATCCGTCGATCGAGGCCGTGACGGTGTACCGGATCGCCCACGAGCTCTACCGGCTGCAGGTGCCCATGCTGCCGCGCATCATGACCGAGTACGCTCACGCCAACTCGGGCATCGACATCCACCCGGGCGCCACCATCGGCGAGTCCTTCTTCATCGACCACGGCACCGGCGTGGTGATCGGCGAGACCTGCACGATCGGCAACAACGTCAAGATCTTCCAGGGCGTGACGCTGGGGGCGCTCAGCCTCGCGCGCGGCGGCCCCACCGCCCAGCCCGGCAGCAAGCGGCACCCGACCATCGAGGACAACGTCACGATCTACGCCGGCGCCACCATCCTCGGCGGCGACACCGTGATCGGCGCGGGCTCGATCATCGGCGGCAACGTATTCCTGGTGCACTCCGTCCCGCCTGGCAGCCGCATCAGCTACGAGGCAAAGATCAGCTCGACGTAGGGCCGGGCGGCGTCACTGCACCACGATGCCGCCGTCGACGCGCAGCGTGGCGCCGCTGATCCACTGGGCCTCGTCGGAGGCGAGGAACACGGCCGCGCGCGCGATGTCGGCAAGCTCGCCCACCCGTCCGAGCGGGATCATCTGCGCGCAGGCCGCGCGGCCCTCGGGCGAGGCGAGGAATGCGGCGTTCAAGTCGGTCGGCACGGGGCCCGGGAGAATGCAGTTGGCGCGCACGTTCTGGGCGCCGTACTCGGAGGCGAGATAGTACGTAAAGGTGATGAGGCCGCCCTTGGCCGTGGCGTAGTCCGCGCAGCCGATGGGCGACGCCTGCACCGCGCCGTGCGAGGATACGTTGAGAATGACGCCCCCGCCGCGCGCGATTAGGTGGGGCAGCGCGTACTTGGCGCACAGGAACGGGCCGCGCAGGTTCACCGCCATGGTGCGGTCCCACTCGTCCACCGGCAGATCGGCGATCTTCCGAAAGTACGCGATCACCGCGGCGTTGTTGTAGAGCACGTCGAGGCCGCCGTCGGCGGCCACGGCCTGCTCGATGGCGCCGCGGACCTCGGCGTCCTGCGTGAGATCGCAGTGCAGGTAGCGCGCCCGGCCGCCCCGGGCCGCGATCTCGGCGGCGACCGCGCGTCCCGCCTCGTCCAGCACGTCGAGGAGCGTCACCGCGGCGCCTTCGGCGGCAAACTCGCGGGCCACGGCCGCCCCCTGCCCCCGCGCCGCACCGGTGACGATCGCCACCTTCCCGGCCAGCCGACCCGCCATGCTCAGCCCTCCGTCTCGTACGGGAGCAGCGTCAGCGACGGCATCTGCACCAACTCGATGGGGAAGCCGTCCGGATCGCGCACCACGCAGCATTCGATGCCGCCGGCCAGCACGGCGCGCGTGTGCCGCTCGATCTCGACGCCCTTGGCGGCGAGCTCGGCGAGCGACGCGTCGAGATCGGTCACGTAAAACGACAGATGCGAGTGGCCGACCTCGTTCGCCGCCCGCTTGCGGTGCGCGCGCTCGGGGAGCGGCTGGCTGAAGCCGATGATCTCGATCCGCATGCCGTCGCGCTTCATGAAGACGCCCTTGAAGCGGCAGCCCGGGAGGTCCATCACCTGCGCGGTCGCGGCGTCGTCGAAGTCGAACTCGGCCACCACCTCGAAGCCGAGCACGTCGGTGTAGAAGCGGCGGGAGCGCTCGATGTCGGAGACGCAGTGGGAGTAGTGCAGCAGGCGTGCGTTGCGCATGCGGGCCTCCTCAGGACGCCAATCCGTAGAGTTGCGCGGCGTTGGCGCCGCGGATCTGCTCCTGCACGGCAGCGGGCAGCGGTGCCAACCCTTCCTCGAGCTCGCGCACGACACCCGGGAAAGTGGCGTCGAGGTGCGGGTAGTCCGACGCCCAGACGATGCGGTCGGGGCCGATCAGCGGCGCCAGCGCGCCCAGCGTCCGCTCGTCGGGGTCGAACGAGATCCAGCACTGGCGCTTGAAGTACTCGCTCGGCTTGGCGCGCAGCTCTGGCGCCATCCAGCCGTAGACGTGCGCGAAGTGATCGAAGCGATCGAACCAGTGCGGGAGCCACCCGCCGCCGCACTCGAGCACGGCGACCTTGAGCCGCGGATGCCGCTCCAGCACGCCGCCGCACACCAGATGCGAAAAGCCGAGGAACTCGTCGACGAAGAAGATCGTGGGATGCGGCATGATGGGGGCGTCGAGACGCAGCCCTTGGAGCGCGCCGGGGAGATCGCCCGCACCGGACGGGTGGAGCCCGACCGGCACGTCCAGCTCGACCAGCGCGTGCCAGAGCGGGTCGAAGTAGCGATCGTGGAGCGCGCGGCCCCGACACGGGTTCGGCCGCAGAAAGACGCCCCGCATGCCGAGATCGCCCACCGCCCGCTGCGCCTCGCGCACCGCGAGGGTCACGTCCTGCAGCGGCAGCGCCGCGACGCCGATCAGCCGCTCGGGCGCCGCGCGGCAGTAGTCGGCGAGCCAGTCGTTGTAGATGCGGCACGACGCGTCGGCGAGCGTCGGGTCGCTGATCGCCTCGAGAAAGAGGCCCACCGACGGATACAGGACGGCCGTGTCGATGCCCTCGGTATCCATGTCGGCGAGCCGCGCCTTGGGCTCGAAGCCGCCGGGTCGCAGGTCTGCGTAGCGTACGCCCTTGCCGATGTCCTCGAAGGGACGTCCGGCGAGCCCGACGCCCACGATGCCTGCCGGCAGGAAGAGCTGCTCCTCGAGCCAGACCTCCTCCTGCAGGATCTCGGGGTTCCAGCGGAGCCGGAATCCCTTCGGCCGCATGGACGCGGGCAGCTCCCGCTGCCAGAGATCCGCGGGCTCGATCACGTGTCCATCGGCATCGACCGTCTTCATCGTCGAACTCCTTTCACCACCGCCCGGGAGACCAGGGCTGTGAGCTCGTGCCGGCGGGACGTGGCCGGCCCGCCGCGGCCGTAGGTCCGGCGCGCGACCGGCGGCAGCATGGGCTCGAAGAGGATCATGCCGCCGATCGTCATCATGAGCCCGGCCGGATCGACCGGGTAGAACTCGCCCGCGTCCATGCCGGCGCGCAGGAACGCCACGAAATCGGCGACGAAGGCCGCCAGCGCCGGCTCGGCGCCGGCCTCGCGCGTGCGCACACCGTCGAGGAGCCCATGGCAGATGACGCGCGCACGTAGCGGATCCTGGTCGTAGAAGTCCACCAGCTCGCCCACGACGCGCTCGAGGCGCGCCGCGTACGCCGCCGGCGGCGCGGCGAACCAGGCCGTGCGGCGTGCCGCCAGCTCGCGGCCCAGCGCCGCGAAGACAGCATCGACGATCGCGTCCTTGGTGGCGAAGTAGTGGAACACGGTGGCCTTGCGCAGGCCGACCGCCTGGGCCAGCGCCCCGTAGCTGATGCCGGCACGGCCGCCGGCGGCGTACTGGCGCATCGCGGCCGCGACGAGCGCCTCGCGCAGCG
>DATMAZ010000134.1:0-14725 GCA_035559675.1 Candidatus Limnocylindria bacterium | reverse complement strand
CTCCCGCGCGAGCGCCGCCGCGAGCGCGCCGCTGCCCGTGCCGCAGTCGAGGAGCCGGTGCGCGTCCGGCGCGAGCGCCAGCACCGTCTCGACCAGCAGCTCGGTTTCCGGGCGCGGACAGAGCACGCGGCGGTCGACCGCCAGCTCCAGCGACCAGAACTCGCGGCGCCCGATTAGCTGGAAGACGGGCTCGCGCGCCAGCCGCCGGCGTACCAGGCTCTCGAGCCGCTCGGCGTACTCGGGCGGGAGCGGCTCACCCGCGCGCACGACGAGGCCCGTGCGGTCGGTCTCGAGCACGCAGGCGAGCAGCACCTCCGCGTCGGCCCGCGGCTCCGCCAGCCCGACGGCCGCGAACCGTGCGGCGGTGTCCGCGAGCGCGCGGCGGACGCTCGGCGCCGCCGTCACCGCGCCTCCAGCGCGTCGGCCTGCGCCTGGGTGGCGAGCGCGTCGATGATGGAATCGAGGTCGCCGTCGAGCACGCGGTCGAGCGTGTGGAGCGAGAGCCCGACGCGGTGATCGGTGACGCGGTTCTGGGGAAAGTTGTAGGTGCGGATCTTCTCGGAGCGATCGCCGCTGCCGATCATCGCCTTGCGGTTGGCCGCGATCGCCGACTGCTGCTCGGTGCGCGCGCGATCGAGTAGCCGCGAGCGCAGGATTTTCAGCGCCTTCGCCTTGTTCTTGTGCTGCGACTTCTCGTCCTGGCAGGTGACGACCAAGCCCGTCGGGAGGTGCGTCACGCGCACGGCGGAGTCGGTCGTGTTGACGCTCTGCCCGCCCGGCCCGGAGGAGCGGAACACGTCGATCCGCAGATCCTTGTCCGGGAGGTCGACCTCCACGTCCTCGGCCTCGGGCAGCACGGCGACCGTCACGGCGGACGTGTGGATGCGTCCCTGCGCCTCGGTGGCGGGTACGCGCTGCACGCGGTGCACGCCGCCCTCGTACTTGAGGCGGCTGTACGCGCCCTGCCCGTGCACGAGCGCGATCACCTCCTTCAACCCCCCGAGCCCCGTCGGGCTGGCCGACAGCGTCTCGACCCGCCAGCCCTTGCGCTCGGCATAGCGCGTGTACATCCGGAAGAGGTCCGCGGCGAAGAGACCCGCCTCCTCCCCGCCGGTGCCGGCGCGGATCTCGAGCACGGTGTTGCGCTCGTCGTTCGGGTCGCGCGGCAGGAGCAGCGTCTTTAGCCGGGCGTCGTGCGCGGCGAGTGCGTCTTCCAGCGCCGGCAGCTCGGCGCGGGCCATCTCGCTCAGCTCGGGATCGGCGTCGTCGGCCAGCGCCCGGTGCTCGGCGAGCTCGGCCTCGAGCCGCTGCCGCTCGCGGTAGGCTCGCACGATCTCCTCGAGCTGGGCGCGCTCGCGCGCCAGCTTGGCGAACTCCCGGCGGTCGGCGATGACGGCCGGGTCGACGACCAGCCGCTCGAGCTCTTCGAAGCGCCGTTCGATCTCCGCGAGACGGTCGAACATGGCGCCCGTCACGCCGCGGAGGGATCAGCCGGCGGCCTTTTTTCCGCCCTTGCCGTACTTGCGGTTGAAGCGCTCGACCCGGCCCGCCGTGTCGACCAGCTTCTGCTTGCCGGTGAAAAACGGGTGACACGCCGAGCAGATCTCGACGTGGATTGCATCGGCGGTCGAGCGCGTCTCGATGACATTGCCACAGGCACACACGATACGAACGGGCTCGTAGCGCGGATGGATCCCCTCTTTCATGGCGAGGGGCGGGGTTGTAACACCGGCTCCTCCACCGTGCAAATCGGGGCGTGCGCGCCTCGTTTGCGCCTCCGGTTCGCTAGGCGAGATTGCCGGTCTCGAAGCCCTCGTAGTGGTTTTTCGCCACCTGGTCGCACTTCTCGACGTAGGCGGGGAACCCCAGGTACGGCATGAAGACGCGTGGCTTGCCCGGGATGTTGGCGCCCAGATACCAGGAGTTGCAGGTCGGGTAGAGGGTGGCGTCGGCGATCTCGTTCACGTGCGCGACCCAGGCGTCCTCGGCGGCCTCGCTGGGCTCGATGCGACGGAGCCCGCGAGCATCGAGGTAGGCGATGCAGGCCGCAATCCAGCCGGCGTGCTGCTCGATCGACGGCACCATGTTGGAGAGCACGCTCGGGCTGCCCGGGCCGGTCATGATGAAGAGATTGGGGAAGCCGGCCGTGGCGAGCCCGAGATAGGTGCGCGGGCCGTGCGCCCACTTGTCGCGAAGCGCGAGGCCGCCGCGGCCGCGGATGTCGATGCGCGCCAGCGCCCCCGTCATGGCGTCGAACCCGGTGGCGAACACGATGTCGTCGACCGCGTAGTGCGCCTCACCGGTGCGGATGCCGTGCTCCGTGATGGCCTCGATCGGGGAGGCCGCGACGTCGACCAGGGTGACGTTCGGCCGGTTGAAGGTCTCGAAGTAGCCCGTGTCGCTGCAGAGCCGCTTGCAGCCCACCACCCCGCGGGGCATGAGCCGCTCGGCCACCTCGGGATCGCGCACGATCTCGCGGATCTTGCCGCGGATGAACTCGGCCGCCGTCTCGTTCGCCCGGCGGTCGAAGATCATGTCGGAGAACGCGCCGAGGAACGGCAGCCCCCCGCGCCGCCAGCGTTCCTCGTACTCGGCCAGGCGCTCCTCGTCGCTCACCTCGAGCGCCGAGCGCTCCGTCGAGCGGGTATCGAAGCCGAACGGCATCTGGCTGCCGCGCCGGCGCAGCGCGGCGTAGTCGCGCTTGACGGCCCGCTGCACCGCCGGATCGAGCGGATGGTTCTGCGCCGGCACGGAGTAGTTGGGGGTGCGCTGGAAGACGAAGAGGTGCGCCGCCTGCTCGGCGATCAGCGGGATAGCCTGGATCCCGGACGAGCCGGTCCCGATCACGGCCACGCGGCGGCCCGTGAAGTCGACCTCCTCGTGCGGCCAGCGGCCCGTGTGGAACGCGCGGCCCCGGAAGCTCTCGAGCCCCGGGAAGCCGGGCGTGTTGGCCGCCGACAGGCAGCCGGTCGCCATGATGCAGAAGCGCACCGCCACCCGGTGCCCGCGGTCGGTGCACACGATCCAGCGGTCGGCCGCCTCGTCGAACACGGCCGACGTGACGCGCGTGTCGAGCGTGATGTCGCGCCGGAGATCGAATCGGTCGGCGACGTGGTTCAGGTAGCGCAGGATCTCGGGCTGGGAGGCGTAGCGCTCGGTCCACTCCCACTCCTGCTGCAGCTCCTCCGAGAACTGGTAGGAATACTCCAGGCTCTCGACGTCGCAGCGGCAGCCCGGGTAGCGGTTCCAGTACCACGTACCGCCGACGCCGCCGCCCGCCTCGAACACCTGGGCGCGGAGCCGGCGCTCGCGGAGCCGGTAGAGCATGCACAGCCCGGCGAAGCCGGCGCCCACGATGACGGCATCGAGGTCCCGAGACACCGCCCGCACGCTACACCCGCGCTTTGGGCTACCACAAGCCGCTCGGGGACGCGCGGGCGCGCCGGATCAGCGGCTGCGCACGCGGGCGACGGCCTCCTGCCAGCCGCGGTAGGCGGCGGCGCGCGCGCCGGCCGACAGTTTCGGCCGAAAGCGCTTGGCGATGCGCCGGGCGCGCGCGAGCTGCGCGGGCGAGCTCCAGAATCCGGTCGCAAGACCGGCGAGAAACGCGGCGCCCATCGCCGTGGTCTCGACCAGCGCCGGCCGTTCGACGGGCACGCCGAGCACGTCGGCCTGCACCTGCATGAGGAAGTCGTTGGCCGCGGCGCCGCCATCGACCCGCAGCGTGCGCAGCGTGCCGCCGTCGGCCACCATGGCGTCCACCACGTCGCGGGTCTGATAGGCCAGCGCCTCGAGCGTGGCGCGCACGAGGTGTGCGCGCGTCACGCCGCGGGTGAGCCCCACGATCGCACCCCGCGCGTCCGGATCCCAGTACGGCGCGCCGAGCCCGACGAACGCCGGCACCACGTAGACGCCGAGGCTCGAGGGCACGCTGCGCGCGAGCCGCTCGGAGTCGGCCGCGCGAGCGATCAGCCCGAGGCCGTCGCGCAGCCACTGGACGGCCGCGCCGGCGATGAACACCGAGCCTTCGAGCGCGTAGGCCGGCCCGCCCTCGGCGTCGCAGGCGACGGTGGTGAGCAGCCCGTGGCGCGAGGCGACCGCCCGCCGGCCCGTGTGCATCAGGAGGAAGCAGCCGGTGCCGTACGTGTTCTTCGCCATGCCGGGCTCGACGCACCCCTGGCCGAAGAGCGCGGCCTGCTGATCGCCGGCCATGCCGGCGATCGGGATCGGCGCGCCGAGGATCTCCGGCACCGCCACGCCGCACTCGCCGCCGGAGGCGACGACCGCCGGCAGCATCGCCGCCGGCACGCCGAAGAGCCGGCAGAGGTCCGGGTCCCAGCGGTGGCGGCGGATGTCGTAGAGCAGCGTGCGCGAGGCGTTGGTGCGGTCGGTGGCGTGCACGGCGCCCCCGGTGAGCCGCCAGAGCAGCCACGAGTCGACCGTGCCGAAGCACACCTCGCCGCGCTCCGCCCGCGCCGCGAGCCCGCGCACGTTGCGCAGCAGCCAGGCGAGCTTCGTCGCCGAGAAATAGGGGTCGATCACCAGCCCGGTGCGGCGCCGCACTAGCCGCTCCTTGCCCTGCCGGCGCAGCCGCTCGCATGCCGGCGCCGTGCGCCGGTCCTGCCACACGATGGCGCGGTGGAGCGGCCGCCCCGTGCGCCGGTCCCACACGACGGTGGTCTCGCGCTGATTGGTGATGCCGAGCGCCACCACGTCGCGGCCGCGGGCGCCCGCGCGCCGCACGGCCTCCCGCAGCACCGCGAGCGTCACGCGCCAGATCTCCTCCGCGTCGTGCTCCACCCACCCCGGCCGCGGATAGTGCTGCGTGAACTCGCGGTAGGCGCGGCCGGCGATCCGTCCCTGCCGGTCGAAGACGAGGACGGTCGAGCCGGTCGTTCCCTGATCGATTGCCGCGACGAACCGCATGCGACTCAGGTGAACAGCCCGCGGCGCCGCCCGACCGCCTCGCTCACCAGCCCCTGCAGGCGCTCGCGGAGCTGCGCGGCGAGCTGCACCACCTGGCGCGCCGCCTCCGCCGGGGCCGGCGCCTGCCGCCCGCCCGTCTCGAGCGGCACGCCGACGTGCAGCCGCCACTTGGTGGGGAGCGGCACCAGCGTGGGGGTGAGCGGGATGGACGGCAGCCCGAGCACCCGGGCGGGACGCTCGAGGCGGAAGACCGGCTGCGCTTCCTCGCTGCCGACCACCGCCACCGGCACGATGGTCGCACCGGCCTCCACGGCGGTGCGCAGCAACGGCGTGTGGCCGAAGCGCGCCAGCCGGTAGCGCCGGTCGAACGGGCGTCCGAGCGCATCGCGGCTCTCGGGAAAGATGATGGCCGCTTCGCCCGCCGCCAGCAGCCGGCGCAAGCGGGCGGCCGTCGCCGGCTCGGTGCCGAGCGCGGCGAGCGCCGAGCCGACGACGGGCATCCGGAGCATCCACCGCTCCACCAGCGGCCGCGCGCGCCGGCCGCTCGGATGATCGACGGCCAGCGCCACCGCCAGCATGAACGCGTCGTAGGGCAGCGGCGTCCCGGCGCGGTTGGCCACCAGCACCACCGGTCCCGAGGCGGGGATGCGCTCGAGGCCGATCGCCTCGACGCGCCACCAGTACCGGTAGAGCGCCAGTAACGAGAGCGCGGAGAGCGGCTGGCCGCTCGGCACCAGTGTGTCCCAGTTGAACCAGCGTCGCACCTGCGCGTACGCGTGCAGCGCGCCCTCGACCGACTGCCAGACGAGCCGTGCCGCACGCGAGTCGTCGTGCCTGCCGAGCGCGGCCTCGACCTGCGTCTCGAGCGCCGCCAGCCGCTTCATCAGCTCGTCGCGCCCCACCGCCGCCAGGTGCGCGGCCAGCGGCGCCGTCCCACCGCCGCCTCGCTCGCCGTCGAGCATCGCCCTCTGCTACGAAACGCAAGTGCGGAAGTCAACGCAGGCGGGCGAAACCTGTCCGCACCGGCCGCCGTGTCCGGGCTGTCCGCGCTTCGGCGCCGGCGGCATCGATCCCGGGGCGCGCGACGCGCTCGCCGCGCTCGCGCACGAGGCCGGCATCGAGCTCGGCGCCACCGTCGAAGGGTCGCCGTTCGCGTACCGCGTGCGCGCGCGACTCGCCGTGCGCGGCCGCGCCACCTCGCCGAAGATCGGGCTCTTCCAGGAAGGTAGCCACCGCATCGTCGACATCCCGCGCTGCCCGATCCATCACCCGCTGGTGAACGAGGTCGCCGCCGCGCTCCGAGCCGCCATCCGGGCGACCGGTACGCCGCCGTACGCCGACCGCACCCACCGCGGCCTCGTCCGCTACCTGCAGGTGGTGGTCGAGCGCCCGAGCCAGCGGGCGCAGGTGGTGGTGGTCGGCAACGGCACTGACGCCGCGCCGCTTCGCCCGCTGCTCGACGCGCTCGCGGCGGCGCTCGGCGCGCAGCTCCACAGCCTCTGGTGGAACGGCCAGCCGGAGCCCACCAACGTCATACTGGGACCGTACTGGGAGCACGTTGCGGGCGGCGAGGCCGTGCGCGAGCGCCTGGGCGGCGCGGACGTCTTCTTCCCGCCCGGCGCCTTCGGGCAGGCCAACCTCGACCTCGCCGAGCGCATCATCGCACAGGTCGCGGCCTGGGTGCCGGACGGCGCGCGCGTGCTCGAGCTGCACGCGGGCTGCGGCGCCATCGGGCTCGGGCTCGCCCCCCGCGTTCGCTCGCTCGTCATGAACGAAGTGTCGCCCGCGGGGCTCGCCGGGCTCGAGCTCGGCCGTGCTGCGCTGCCGCCCCACGCCGCGGCCCGCACGCGCGTGCTGGCGGGCGAAGCGAGCGCGCACGCGGCCGCCATCGCCGAGGCCGACGTGGTGATCGCCGACCCCCCGCGCAAGGGGCTCGAGTCCGCCGTGCTGGACGCGCTGGCCGCGCAGCCGCCGAAGCGTCTGGCGCTGGTGAGCTGCAATCCGGACGCGTGCGTCCGCGAGGTACGCCGGCTGCGAGCCGCCGGGCTCGCGCTCGTCGCGCTCACACCCTACGCGCTCTTTCCCCACACGAGCCACGTCGAGACCGTGGCGCTCTTGGAGCGCGGGGTGGATGCTCAGTAGCGCTTGGCGATCTGCGCGAACTGCTTCATCGCCCGCGTCGACACCTGCCCTTCGTCGGTGAGCGGGGTGAGCGTGGCGAATCCGTTGACGAACGCCTCGACGTCGGTCGTGGGATCCTCGGCCGTCGAGCTGCAGTCGACGATGTTGGTGTTGGTGACGGCTTGCTCGAGCCGCCAGGTGCGCACGCCGGCCACCTCGTCGAGCAGCGTATGCCCCGTGTAGGTGATGGCGCGGCCCACGGTCACCAGCTCCATGCCGCGGCCGCCGTCCGGACAGTCCGGGAAGTTGAAGTTCAGCACGATACCATGGCTGGCCGAGCCCTTCTCGCGCATGCGTTTCCGAAATCCCTTGTCGGTGCGGAAGCGCTCGACCACGTCGGCCACGAACTCGGCGGCCTGCGTGTAGTCGGACTCGCCGAACTGCACGCTGGCGGCGATGGCGGGGATACCAAGCCGCGCCGCCCAGCGCGCCGCGCCCACCGTGCCGGAGAGCCCGACGGCCTCGCCGATGTTCTGGCCGGCATTGATGCCCGAGACGACGAGGTCGGGCCGCTCGGGCAGCACGGTGAGGACGGCCCAGAGCACGGAGTCCGCGGGGAAGCCGTCGACGGCCGTGGCCGGCGTGCCGCTCGCCGTGGTCGCCGCCATGGTGATGATGGTGGCGTCCGGCTGGTTGGAGATCCGATCGCCCGTGCCGCTCTGGTTGACGGCCGGCGCGACCACGGTGACCTCGAGCTGCGGATTCGCCGTGAGCGCCGTCACCAGGGCGTCGATGCCGGGGGCGCCGACGCCGTCGTCGTCGGTTACCAGCACGCGCAGCGGCGGGGCGGCCCCTCCCGCCGCCGGCGCCAGCACGAGCGCCAGCGAGAGCAACGCGCCGATCGAAAGCGAGCTTCGTGTTGCCATCGCGCCATGCTCACACGATCGCGCCGCGCTCGCCAAGTGGTTCGAGGGGCACGCTCGCTAAGGGCAAGCGGCGGGCGCACCGAGCCGGCAGACGAGCTTCGCGCCCGTCCCGCCCGCGAGCGACTTCCAGACGCAGCCGGCGAAATGCGAGCAGTGCCGGAAGGTCGCCGGCCCGTTGGTCACCGTGACCACGGTGGAGACCCCCTGCGGGCCCGGGTCGCCCTGGCCGAGGACGTCGAACGCGGGGGCGCCGAGGCCCTTCGCCACCACCTTGAGCAGCTTGTGCGGCTTCACGACCGCCACCTTGACGTCCCCGTTCACCGGCGCCTGGCGGTTCACGTACTTCGCCACGGTGGGGGTGTTCGATCGCCATCCGACGATGCCGTTGGCCGCGCCGGCCGGCGCGCTCCAGGAGCCTTCGGCGGCGCCGTTGCCATAGCGGGCGTCGAAGGTGACGGCGATCTGCGCGGGATCGAGCCCCACGCCCTTGGTGACGGCCGAGTCCCGCGCCACGAACACGACCTTCGTCGAGTCCACCGGCGGCGCGTGATGGACGACGATCAGCTTCGCCGCCGCCACCCCCACGCCGTCGAGCGTCGTGCTGGTGGTGGTCGAGGTGGACGTCGAGGTGGAGGTGCTGGTCGAGCTCGTCGAGGCGACGGTGCTGGACGTGCTGGTGCTGCTCGACGTGCTGGTGGACGACGTGCTGCTGCTCGTGGACGTGCTCGTCGTGGACGAGGTGCTGGACGACGAGCTCGTGCTGGTGGTCGTCCCGCCCATCACCGACGTGGACGTCGTGCTCGACGACGACGTGCTGGTGGTGCTCGACGTGCTGCTCGACGTACTGCTCGACGTGGACGTGCTGCTGGTCGACGTGCTGGTCGTGCTGGAGGTCGACGACGACGTGCTCGTCGTGGTGGTCGTGCTCGGCGTTTCGTCGCCGTCGCGGATGCCGTCGAGGTCGCGGTCGATGCCCATGCGAATGCCGGAGCCGGGCGGCGTGCACGTGTAGGTGAGCTCCTGGCCCGGGGTGTTGGCGAGCGCGCGCAGCGCCGCGTCCGAGATCACGGGCTCGGCGGCCTTGTCGGGCACGAAGTCGTTCGTCGCCGGGTCGAACAGCCAGCCGCGCGGCTCGCCCGCGACGGTCCCCTTCACGATGAGATCGCATTCGGTGGCGAAGGGATGGTCGACCAAGGGGAACGCCGTGTCGGCGCGCGTGATCATGAGGGTGATGCGGGGATCCACCGTGGCGCCGTTGGTGCTCGTGCGCGTGATCTGCTGCCCCACGATGGGCGCCAGCGTGCTCGGAAACGCCAGGATGAAGGCCTCGAGGTTGCGTTCCTGCGCGTCGGTCGTGCTGAACACGTTGGCGCCGAGGAAGCGGTGAACCGTGTCGATCGAGCCGTCGTGGAGGAAGCCGAAGCCGCGCACCTGGCGGCCGAGATGCGTGGTCGGCGCGCTCGAGGTGACGAACGGATTGGCCGGCATGCCGAACATACCGATCTTCTGGTAGGCGTTGCGCAGGTGCGCGATCTTGAAGTGCTGGGTCTCGTTCTCGAAGCTCGCCGCGCCGTCCGTGCCGAAGAACCCCTGCGCCGGGTTGAGCGTGTGGCAGCCGTTGCAGTTGAAGAGGCCGTCGGTGACGGCGCCGTTGTAGAGGCTCTGGCCGTTGGCCTGGGAGGCGGTGAGGCTGTTGGTGAGCGCGCGGATGGGGTTCGGCGGGTACACCACGTCGAGGATGAAGTCGGTGAACTTCTGCATCTCGGCGACCGGGATCATCCCGTCGTTGCCGAGCAGCCCTTCGAAGGCGACGATGAAGTTGTTGAACGACAACTCCTCGTCGTCGGCATCCACGCCGAAGAAGCCGTTCGCGCGGTCGCCGCGCCAGTGCATGGCGCCGTGGCGGGCGAGCCCGCGGAGGCTCTGCGTGGTCATGGGCCCCTTCATCGGGAAGAAGTCGGGGTCGGTCCCGGTGAGCGAGGGCGGGATCCGCTGCAGGAGCGGGCTCGCGGCCTCCGTCTCGTCGGGGTTGCCGAGGTCCCAGGCGAGGCTGTCGAAGTCGCCGAAGACGTGGCAGGCGCTGCACGAGGCCTCGCCGTTGCTGGACGTGCTCGTCGCGTCGTAGAGCACCGGCCGGCCGTCCTTCACGTTCGGCGGCTCGGGATTGAACAGCAGCGTGTGCGCGATCTCGCTTTGCGAGCCCGTGTCGATGGTGGAGATGCCGTTGTCGAAGCGGGTGTAGACGTAGAGCCGCGTGCCGCGGAGCACGAGCCCGCCCGGTCCGCCGCCGCTCACCGGGATGTGGCTGCTGGCGTCGGGCACGAAGGTGTTCGCCTCGAGCTGCGCGGTGCTGAACACGCCGATCTTCTTCGATCCGAAGGCGGCGACGTAGAGCGTGGCGCCGTCCGGCGTCACGACCATGCTGGTCGGGGTGGCGAGCGACTTCGCCTTGTCGCTCACCGGCGCCGGATGCACGTAGTCGAGATGCTTGTTCAGGTGCCGGGGGTGCACCGCGGCGCCGTCGAGCACGGTGATGCGCGCCTGGTGGAGCCGCCCCTGCACGGTGGTGGAGCACGTCCCCGGGCCCTCGAACCGGACCTCGTTCCGTGCCTCGGTGTTGCTGACGTACACCGTCCCGGAGACCGGGTTCACGGCCATGTTGAAGAGGATCGTCCCGACGCCCGTCCACGGCGTGCCGGTCTCCGCTGGCGGATTCGCGTTGGCGTCGATCGCGAACACGTCCTCGTCGGGGAGATCGAACTTCACCATCGGCGACCAGTTGCGGCCGAGCTCGTCCACCCACTGCGTGCCGTTGAACTTGACGATCAGCCCGGTCTCGGGCTGCGTCTGGCCGGCGCAGTTGCGGATGCCCGGCGGCGGGAGCCCGCCGGGTGCGGTGTTGCCGCTGATCGTGCAGGGGCCGGGCGGGATGGCGGGGTTCGAGTAGTTGCAGACGAGCGCCTCGTTGATGGCGGTCGTGCGGTTGCCCGAATGGAAGACGGCGGCGTAGACGGTGCTGCCGTCCGGGGTGACGGCGAGGGCGCGCGGCGTATCGCCGAACAGCTCCACCACGGTGAGCGGCGTCCCGCCGAGCGCCGTGCCGAGCGCCGTGGCGTCGAACACCCAGACGTCGGCCCGAGGCAGACCCTCGGTGATGAGATCCGAGAACGGCACGCCGCTGTTCTGCCCGCGGTGCGCCGTCGTGATGAAGGCGCGGGTGCCGCCGGGGCCGCCGAACACGATGTCGCGCGGCTCGTCGCCGACCAGCAGCGTGTTCACCACGCGCGGCGGCGAGCTGGCGAGGCTCACGATGCTCACGCTGTCCGAGAGGTGATTCACCACCCACACCTCGGTGTCGGTGCGCGCCGCGACCGCCACCGGCTCCATGCCGACCGGCACGCTCGCGGTGTGCGTCAGGTTGCCCGCGGCGTCGACGTCGAAGATCTCGAGGCGATTGTCCGGGATGTTGGTGGCAAAGAGCTTCGTGCCGTTCGGCGACAGCGCGAGCGGCCGCACCGGCCCGCTCTCGAACGCCACGAAGCTGCCGAGCGCGTGGCCGAGGCGCACGCTTCCCGCGAGCAGCAGGCAGACGACGACCCATGACGGCGGGCGGCGCATCGCTCGGCGCAAGCTACCATGCGGGTGCGCGGCCCGGTCAAGGAAAATCGGACCGCGCGCGGCCGGCGGGCGCGCGGGTCAGGCGCGAGCGCCGACCAGCGCGCCGACGGCCTCGCCGAGGCCGTCCACGCTCAGCGGGTACATCGGGAACAGCCGGCGGATCACGCGGGTGGTCTGCACCATGTCCCACTCGTCGGGCCGCTCGGGGTTGAGCCAGACGACGCGGTCGAAGTGGTCGGCGATGCGCTTGAGCCACACGATGCTCGGCGTGGGCGAGACGCGCCGCGGGTCGATGTTGCCGTGCGGCTCGAGCAGCTCGGCCGGGTGCATGGCGGCGTCGCCCACGATGATCACCTTCCAGCGGGCGTCGAGGCGTTTGAGCACCTCGCCGGTGGGCACCTCGTGGCTGCGCAGCAACTGGCCGGACGTGTAGAGCACCTCGTAGATCGTGTTGTGGAAGTACAGCGACTCGAAGGCCCGCAGCCCGCGCTCCTCGTGCAGCGCGGTGAGCAGCTGCGAGACCGGCTCGTAGAACGGGTCCATCGTGCCGCCGACGTCCATCAACAGGAGCAGGCGCACGTCGTTGCGGCGCGGGGGACGGAAGACGAGCTCGATCTCGCCGGCGTTGCGGCAGGTCTCGTCGATGGTCTGGTCGAGGTCGAGCTCGGTCGCGAGCCCGCTGCGCGTGAGCTGCCGGAGCCGCCGCAGCCCGACGCGCAGCTGCCGCACGTCGAGCGCGACGTCGGTGCGGTAGTCGCGGAAGCGGCGCTCCTCGGCCACCTTCATGGCGCTGCGACTGCGGCCCGGCCCGCCCACCCGGATGCCCGTCGGATGGACGCCGCCCTGCCCGTACGGCGAGCGACCGCCCGTGCCGACCCATTTGTCGCCGCCGTCGTGCCGCTCGGTCTGCTCGGCCAGCGTCTCGAGGAACTTCCGCATGAGCTCGTCGTGCGAGAGGCGCTCGAGAGCGGCGAGCTGCTCGGGGGTCAGCTCGGGCAGCGCCTTCGGGTCGCGGAGCCACTCCAGCAGCCGCTCGGTGATCTGGTCGTCGGCGACCTCGACGCCGTGAAAGATCTTCAAAAAAGCGCGATCGTAGGCGTCGAAGTAGGCCTCGCTCTTCACCAGGCAGGCGCGCCCGAGGTGATAGAAGCGCAGCAGGCTCGAGCCGTGCAGCCCGAGCTCGAGCGCGCGCAGGAACGCCATCCATTCCTGCGTCCCCACCGGGACGCCGGCCTCCCGCAGCGCGTAGAAGAAGTTGAGGAACATGGTCCTCTACTGATTGTAGCGGGGCCCGAGGTCCTCCCAGCGGGACGGATAGCGTCCGCGCTGCTTGTCGTAGCGCAGCAGCGCATCGACGTCCTGCTCCTTCTTGAGCAGGGTTCCGACGAACGGCAGATGCGCCTCCAACGTCTTGGCGTCGAGCCCGGCGCGCAGCAGCGCGCTGATCCAGTCGACCAGCTCGGAGGTCGAGGGCTTCTTTCGAAGATCGGGCTGTTCGCGCAGCCAGTAGAACTTGATGAGCACCTGATCGAGGAGCGCGGCGTCGAGGTTCTTGTGGTGCACGGCGACGATGCGCCGCATCGTCGCCACGTCGGGGAACTCGATGTAGTGGAACACGCAGCGCCGGAGAAACGCGTCCGGCAGCTCCTTCTCGTTGTTGGAAGTGATCAGCACGACCGGCCGCTCCTGCGCCACGATTTCGTCGCCGGTCTCGGCGATCGTGAAGCGCATTTCGTCGAGCTCGCGCAGCAGATCGTTCGGAAACTCGAGATCCGCCTTGTCGATCTCGTCGATCAGCAGCACGTGGCGCTCGGCGGCCGCGAACGCACGGCCGAGCGGCCCGAGCTTGATGTACGAGCGGATGTCCGCGACGTTGCCCGTGCCGAAGCGGCTGTCGTTCAGCCGCTGCACGGTGTCGTAGACGTACAGCCCTTCCGCGGCCTTGGTGGTCGACTTGATGTGCCAGGAGAGCAGCGGCATGCCGAGGCCCTCCGCCACGTGGCGGGCGAGCACGGTCTTGCCGGTCCCGGGCTCGCCCTTCAGCAGCAGCGGACGCTCGAGGGCGATCGCGCAGTTGACCGCGTCCACGAGGGGACCGGCGGCGATGTAGCCGGGGGTGCCAGTGAAGCGCTTGAAGCGGCCGTCGTCGCTCATGGTCGGCTGGCGTAGCGGGCCGGCCGACGCGGTGCAAATTGACGGTGTGCGCCGGCGTGGCTATGGGAGGCCGTCGTGGCGGCTCGGCTGCGTTTGACGACCCAGCGCCTGGTGGTCGTCACCGGCAAGGGCGGCGTCGGAAAGAGCTCGGTGGCGGCGGCACTGGCGCGGGCGGCCTCCGCCAAGGGCCGGCGCGTGCTGGCCGTCGAGGTAGGACGCGGCGGGCTCGGCCGCCTGCTCGGCGTCGACGCCGCACCGGGCGAGCCGGTCGCGGTGGGCCGCCATCTCGCCTTCGTCACCGTCGAGCCCGAGGCGGCGCTCGCCGACATGGTGCACGGCGTGCTGCGCCTCGGCGTGCTGGCGCGCCGGCTGCTCCAGAGCGTGACGTTCCAGATCGTGGCGGCTGCGGCGCCCGGCCTGCCCGAGTATCTCGTGCTCCATCGCCTGGCCGCCTGGCTCGACGCCAAACGCTTCGGCCGCCGCCAGTACGACCTCGTGGTCGTCGACGCGCCGGCGTCGGGGCACTCGCTCCCGCTGCTCACCGCGCCGCGCACGCTCGGCGCGCTCGCGGCGCTCGGGCCCGTGGCGGACTTCCTCGCCCGCATCCGCCGCACGCTCGCGGACCCTGCGGCGACCGCCGTCTGGATCGTCACGACGCCCGAGGAGCTCGCGGTGCGCGAGGCCGTCGAGCTGCACGCGGCGCTCGCCGCGGAGCTCGGCGAGACCGTGGCCCCCCCGATCGTGAACGGCATTCCGCGGCGGCGCTTCAGCTCGCGCGACGAGGCGCTGCTCGCCGCGACGACCGATCCGTCGCACCCATACGTGCGGGCCGCACGGCTGGAGATCGCCCGCGAGCACGACGCGCGCACGCAGATCCGCGCGCTCCACCGCGGCGTGCGGCGCACGCCGGTGCGGCTGCCGGTGCTGCCGCCCGACGACGCCGGCGCGCCGGACGTCGTGCGGCTCGCGCGGGCCGTCGG
>DATMAZ010000133.1:0-12781 GCA_035559675.1 Candidatus Limnocylindria bacterium | reverse complement strand
CCCGCTCGAGGGCGGCGATCACCTCGGCGTCCCGCTGCGGCGAGCCGACGACCGGCTCGATCGTACGATACCGGCCCACGCCAGGTCGGCCGAGCACGAAGTTCACGGACGGGTGGTACGGGTAGACGGGCACCGGCCCGCCGGGCGGCACCAGCGCGTCGAGCGTGATCGCGAGTCCGTCGAAGACCGCCTTCTCGCTGGCCTCCACGCGCAGCCGCGCCCGGGGCCAGTCGAGTCGCGTGTCGTAGCGGCGGCAGAGGTCGCGCAGCAGCACGAGCCCGGCGATACTCGCCGCCGCCGCTGCGAGCGCCGCCGGTGTCACGATCGCGAGCCGCCGCCACCCGCCAGCCGTCCAGGCGCGGGCGAGCAGCAGCGGGCCCAGCACGAACGCCGGGTACGCGACGGGCACGAGGTGTGCCCAGTCGCGCGGCTTGTTGAAGGCGGCGAGCAGGCCCGCGGCGAACACGGTGAGCCAGCACTGCCGCCACCAGCCCGTGTCGCGCTCGCCGCGACGCGCGGCGAGCGAGAGCACGCTCGCCGCGATCAGCAGGGCGGGGCCGAGAAAGACGAGCTTCAGCAGCGTGTCGACGACGATCGTCTCGCGGAACCACCAGCTGTTCAGCACCGCGCCGAGGTGCAGATCGAGCAGCAGCGGGGGCAGGTAGTTGAACGCCTGCGCGCTGTGCAGGACGGGGTTCTGGTGCAGCAGCGGCCGGATGCCGAAGAACGTGATGTACTCGCCGGCGGCCGGCCGCCAGAGCTGCTTTACCAAGAGCGGGGCCACGACGGTCTGCTGCACCATGTCGTCGAGCGCGCCGTGCCAGGCGAAGGAGGCGACAACGGGGAGGAGCACGGCAGCGACGCCAGCGTCGAGCGCCGCCAGCGCCCGGAGCCGTCCGCCGGCGGCGCGCGCCGGCGCGGCGGCGGCGAGCAGAAAGAGGTGTGTCGCCCCGGTGACCGCCAGCCCGTAGTCCTGCTTGGCGAGGATCGCGGCGCCGAGCACGGCCCCCACCGCCGCGAGCCGCCGGCCGCTCGGCGCCGGCAGCGCCCGCGCCACGAGGCATGCCGCGGCGGCGAGCAGCGTCACGCAGAGCGTCGAGTAGTGCAGCATCTGCCACTGCGGGAACGCCCACGGCCGGTGCAGTACGAAGAGCGCCGCCGCCACCACCGCCCAGCCGAGCGGCATCACCGTGCGGGCGAGCGCCAGCGTCAGCAGCGCGGTGGCGGTGAAGAGCAGCACGGCGAGCGCGCGTCCCGCGAGCGCCGAGGGGCCAGTCATGGCGAACAGCCCGGCCACCGCCTCGAAGACGCCGGGAAACGCGATGTGGGAGACGTCGCGATAGAGCACCGCCCCCGCCGCGAGCTCGCTCCCGATCTGGTAGATGAACCCTTCGTCGAACCAGGCGAGCCAGCGATCCCAGATGGGCGCCTGGATGGCGAGCGCGCCGAGCGCCACCGCGAGCGTGGCTATCCAGACACGGCGTCGCGCGGGGGCGTCGGCGCCCGTGTCGGCGAACGGCGAGGTCGTGGCGCGGCTAGGCGCCCGCAGGAGCGATCTCCACCGGAATGCCGCAGAGCACCGCGTTGCCCGAGAGCGGGTCGGTCACGGCTTCGTCGGCCAGCCGATTGCTGTTGACGCCGGCGTGCTGCACGGCGACGCGCTGGCGCACACCCGGCAGATCGTGGCCCCAGCCGTGCGGCAGGCTCACCACCCCGGGCATCATGGCGTCGGTCACCTCGACCGGCGCGCGCACCGTCCCCGCGCGCGAGCGCACGTCCGCGTGCCCGCCGTTGGTGAGCCCGAGCCGGGCGGCATCGTCCGGGTGCACCTGCAGCGTGCAGCGCTCGCGCCCCCGGACCATCGTCTCCACGTTGTGCAGCCACGAGTTGTTCGAGCGGAGCTGGCGGCGGCCGATCAGCGTGAGCGCGGCGGGCGGGCGCGCGAGCGCGGCGCGCAGCCGCGGCACGTCGGCGAGGATGGGCTCGGGCACGAGCTCGATCTTGCCGGACGGCGTGCGCAGCACCTCCGGGATGCGCGGCTCGAGGGGGCCGAGATCGACGCCGTGCGGATTCGCCTCGAGCACGGCGAGCGAGAGCCCGCCGGGACGGGCGCCAAAGCCGTCGCCGTAGGGTCCCGTGCGCAGCATGAGGTCGAGCAACCGCTCCGGGCCGCGCCGCGGCGCCAGCGCCGCCAGGATGTCGTCGGGGCTGCGGCCGGCAAGCAACGAGTCGGGGGCCTTCGTGATCGACTCGATCTGCTGGCGCACGACGAACTCGTCGAGCGCCGCCACGTCCGCGCCGGCGCCCTGTCCGAGCGCGATGGCGGCCACGATGAGCAGACTCTCCCATTCGGCGCGCTGCTCCGGCGGCGGCGGGAACAGCGGCGGCGAGTAGGTGGCCACGTTGCGCACCGCGAGCTGCCGCAGCGCCAGGTCGTAGTGCGGCTGCTCGAACGGCGAGAGCCCCGGCAGCACGACGTGCGCGTGGCGGGAGGTCTCGTTCAGGTAGATGTCGAGGCTCACCATGAAGTCGAGCGTGTCGAGCGCGCGCGCCAGACGCGCGCCGTTGGGCGTACTCAGCACGGGATTGCCCGCGATGGTCACCAGCGCGCGGATCTGCCCCGGCCCGGGCGTCTCGATCTCCTCGGCGAGACAGGCGGCCGGGAACTCGCCCAGCACCTCCGGTGCGTGGCGCACGCGCGAGTGGCGCCGGCCCGTGCGGAAGCCCTTGCCGCGCCCGGGCGTTCCGTGCGTGTTGGCGGCGCCCGCCGCGGCCTTGGTGAACATGGCGCCGCCGGGCCGATCGAGGTTGCCCGTGAGCACGTTCAGCACGTCGACCAGCCACGAGGCGAGCGTCCCGAACTCCTGCGTGCAGGTGCCGATCCGGCCGTAGACGGCCGCTGGCTCCGTCGCGGCCAGCTCGCGCGCGAGTGCGCGGATGGTGGCGGCCTCGACGCCGCAGGCGGCGGCGACGGCCTCCGGCGAGAAGTCTTGCGCGGCCGTGGCGAGCGCGTCGAGCCCGGCGGTGTGCTCGGCCAGCCGCCCGAGCCGCACGAGTTTCTCGGCGAACAGCACGTGCACCAGCGCGAACAGGAACAGCGCATCGGTGCCGGGGCGCAGCGCGATGTGCCGATCGGCCGCCCGGGCGGTCTCGGTGCGCTTCGGATCGACGACGATCACGCGGCCGCCGCGCTCGCGGATAGCGCGCAGCTTCCCACGCACGTCGGGCACGGTCATGAGGCTGCCGTTGGAGACCAGCGGGTTGGCGCCCAGCATGAGCAGGAACCGCGTGCGGTCGAGGTCGGGCACGGGAATGGTGAGCGGCAGGCCGAACATGAGGCCGGCGCTCACGTGCTTCGGCATCTGATCGACGGTGCTGGCCGAGAACACGTTAGGCGTGCCGAGCGCGCGGATCAGCACGCGCGGATAGAGCTGCAGCGCCAGGTGGTGCGCAGACGGGTTGCCGAGGTAGACGGCGACGGCGCTCCGGCCGTGGGCGGCGAGGATCGGCGGCAGCCGGCGTTCGATCTCGGCATAGGCCTCCTCCCAGGATACCTCGGTCCACGTGCTGCCGCGCCGCAGGAGCGGCCGGCGAAGCCGGTCGGGATCGGCGTCGACGTGCGCCAGGGCGGTCGCCTTCGGGCAGAGATAGCCGTGGCTGAAGACGTCTGCGTCATCCCCCCGGATGCCGATCACCTCGCGGCCGCGCGTGGTGATGGCGAGCCCGCAGGTGGCTTCGCAGAGCGGGCAGACGCGCGTGCGCGTGACCTCGCCCGCCGCCGTCATGCGAGGCCGGCCTCCTCGACCAGCGTGCTCAGCATGTCGTCGAGCGTTTGCCGGCGGCGCACGAGCGTCAAGGTGCCGTCCTGCCGGCGAAGGACCTCCGGCGCCTGCGGGTAGGAGTTGTAGTTGGCGATCGCCATGGCGGCACAGTACGCTCCTGCGCCGCCGATGACGACGGCGTCCCCGATGGCCGGCCGGGGCACCGGCCGGGGGGCCAGGCCCTCGGGATCGCCGGGGGCCGGGGTGAGCACGTCCCCCGACTCGCAGCACGGGCCGACGAAGACCACCTCCGCCGTGGGGCGGCCGCTGGCCACCACCTCGATGGGATGCTGCGCGCCGTAAAGCGCGGGGCGCGTCACCTCCGTCATGCCGGCGTCGAGCTTGGCGAAGAGATAGCCCGAGCTCCCCGTGTCGACCACGTCGATGCAGGTCGCCACCACCACGCCGGCGTTGGCAACGAGATACGTGCCCGGCTCGATCTCGAGGTCGAGCGCGCGACCCGTGCGGTCGCGGAAGTCGAGAAACTCCTGTCGCACGTGCGCGCCGACGGCCTCGAGGTCGGTCGTCTGCTCGCCGGGCACACGGCCTACCTTGAAGCCGCCGCCCAGATTCAGCGTGGTGACCTCCGGCAGCTCGGCCGCGATGTCGAGGCTCATGCGCGCCACCCGCGTCCAGACGGCCGGGTCGCTCCCGGAGCCGATGTGCGTGTGCAGGCGGCGGACGTGGAGCCCGTGCTGGCTCGCGATCTCGCGCACGCGGCCGAGGTACTCGTGCCAGATGCCGAAGCTCGCCGCCGGACCGCCGGTGTTGGTCCGGTTGGTGGAGCCGCTGCCAAGCCCCGGGTTGATGCGCACCGAGAGTGAGCCGCCGGGGGCGACGCGGCCGAAGGCGTCGAGCTGGTGCAGCGAGCAGGCGTTGAACAGCACGCCGCGCGCCACGAGGCCGGCGAGGTCTGTCGCGGGCGCCTGCGAGGTGAGCTGGATCTGCTCGGGGGCATAGCCGGCGCGCAGCGCGCGCAGGACCTCCCACTCGCTCGACGCGTCGATGTGCAGGCCGAGCCGGCGGAAGATGCCAAGGATCGCCGGGTTCGGGTTGGCCTTCATGGCGTAGCGCAGCGAGAACCCGAAGGCCCGGGGGAAGGCGAGCGCCCGGCGGGCGGCCGCTTCGAGCGTGCGCTCGTCGTACACGTAGCACGGTGTGCCGAAGCGCTCGCGGACGGCGGCCACCTCCTGCGGGGAGAGGAACATGCCGCTCCCCTTTAACGGAATGGCCTCCCTCGGGCCAGGAGTGCGGCCGGGACGTGCGCGCCGAGCGCGATGGGACGGTGCCGGCGCGCGCGCCGCGGGCCGTCACTGCGGCGGGGCGGGGCAGGGCTCGCAGACGCTGCCGTCGCCGACCACCACGCCCCCGTCCGCCGTGCACTGCTCGGCGTCGCGCACGATGCGCGCGCTCGACGCGGTGCAATCGGCGTCGACGTCGCAGGGCAGCAGCGGGTCGTGGCTGCACGTGCCCTCCGCGATGATGTCGCCGGGAGCCGGGTCGTTGCAGGTGTTCGCGACGTAGGTGCAGCAGCGGTAGCGATTGGTCTTGCCGCACGTCGAGCGCGCCGCACAGCGAGCGATCTCCCGCCGCTCGGCGCGGTCGGCGAAGCAGCCGGCCTTGCGCAGCGCGTTGCGGTAGCGAACGACGCAGCTCACGTACTGTCCGTGGTTCTGCCACGGCCGCACCGACAGATCGGGCATCGTGCGTCCCTCGCACGGGCACTGCTCGGCCAGGGCCACGCCGATGTCTTCCGGGCAAGTGATGGGCTCGGGCCGCTCGGCCCAGGCGCTTGCCGCGAGCACGAGACCGCCAGCGACCAGCAGTGATGACGTGATCTTCCGCATGGAACCCTCCGAACGGGATGCAGGCTGCCCACCGTAGCGATGGCCATGCCAAGGCGGCAGGCCGGCGGCCGGTGGGGCGCCGGCCGGCGAGAACGCCTCGTTTGCGTCGGAGCGTCAAGCTGATGACAGGGCGGGCCTCCCGCGGCTTCGCGTCGCGCGCCTCCTGTGATAGGCCACCGCGATGGTGGGGGGTGGGGGAAGCCCAGGCACCGGCCGCACGATGGCGCTCATTCCCGCCTACCAGGCGGCGGCCACGGTCGGTGACGTGGTGCGCGGCGTGCGCGACGTGCTCGCCGACGTCGTCGTGGTCGACGACGGCTCGACCGACGGCACCGCCGAGGCCGCGCGCGCCGCGGGCGCCGAGGTCGTGCGCCATGCGGCGAATCGCGGCAAGGGGGCCGCGCTGCTGACCGGCTTCGCGCATCTCGCGGCGGCAGGCGCCACCCACGCGCTCACGCTCGATGCCGACGGCCAGCACCTGCCGAGCGAGATCCCGGCGCTGCTGGCGGCCAGCGCCCGCGAGCCCCGGGCGCTGGTGATCGGCGTGCGCCGCAAGGAGGGGCACGCAATCCGGGGGATCAATCGCCTCGGCAACTGGGCGGCGGACCGGCTGATGACCTGGATCGCCGGCACCGCGCTGCCGGACACGCAATCGGGGTTCCGCGTCTATCCGGTCGCCGCCACGCTGGCGCTCGGCGCGCAGGGCTCGCGCTTCGACTTCGAGACCGAGATTCTGCTGCGGGCGGTGCGCGCCGGCATGCCGCTGGTCGGGGTGCCCGTCGTCGTGCACTATCCGCCGGTCGCCGAGCGGCAGAGCCATTACCGGCCCTGGGTCGACACCGTGCGCATCGTCCGCACCGTGCTCCGCGTGCTCTGCGGGCGCGCCTGAGGGCCTTGTCTCGGCCCGAAGGCTTCCGGTAAAGCGGCGCCATGCGAACCATTCATGGCGTGGCGCTCGGGCTCGTGCTGGCGGCGGCGATCGGCGGCTGCGGCGGCTGCGGCGGGGGCGAGACGGCGGGGCCGGTGCCCGAGATCGCCACCGAGCGCATCGAGAAGCGCGGCGACACCTGGCACGTGAGCTTCGTCACGCACTTCGACGCGCCGGTCGATAAGGTCTACGAGGCCTTCACGCATCCCGAGAAGGGCCAGGAGATCTTGCCGCAGTCGATCCTCAAGTCCGAGGTGGTGAGCGAGGACGGCAACGTGAAGGTGGTCGACATCGTGGGCCGCCTCGAGATCCTGCCGCCCGGCTTCAAGGTGCAGACGCTCCGCAACGAGTACACCTTCTATCCGGGCGAGAAGCGCATCACCTCGCGCTCGATCGACTTCAAGCTCGCCGACATCAACTCCGAGCTGAAGTTCACGCCGAGCAACGACGGCAAGGGCACGACGCTCACCTTCTCGCAGACCAGCAAGGACAAGGCGCCGATGCTGGTGGAGTCGCTGCAGAAGGGCGCGCTGCGCGAGACCTACGTGACGCAGGTGAAGATCGCCGACAAGGCGCTCGGTATCCAGCGTCCGGATACCGCCAAGCAGGGCTAGGCGTCGCGTGGTGCGTCTCGGCGCCGCGTCCTTCCTCGGCGCCGCCAGCCAGCCGGGCCGCTATCCGCCGCTCGGCCCGCCCGAGGTCGCCGTCGCGGGACGCTCGAACGTCGGCAAGTCGTCGTTCCTGAACGCGCTGCTCGGGCGCCGGAACCTGGTCCGCACCAGCCGCACGCCGGGCCGCACGCGCCAGGTAAACTTCTTCGCGGTAGGCGAGGCGCTTCGCCTGGTCGATCTACCGGGTTACGGCTTCGCGGTCGGCTCGGAGGCCGAGCGGCGGGCGTGGCGGCCGCTCGTCGAGGACTACCTCGCCACCCGTGCCACGCTGCGGGGTGTGCTCGTGCTGGTGGACGTTCGCCGCGGGCTCGAGGACGACGACCGCGAGCTGCTCGACTATCTCGCGCACGTGGGGCTGCTCGCCGCGATCGTGGTGACCAAGACCGACAAGCTCGGGCACGCGGCGGCGGGGCGGGCGGTGGCAGGCGTCACGGCCGTGGCCGGCGGGCTGCCCGTGCTGCCGTTCTCCGCGCGCACGGGCGCGGGGCGCGACGCGGTGTGGTCGCTCGTGCGCGCCTGGCTCGACGCGCCGCCGCGAGCGCCGCTGCCGGGACGCTCGCGTCACCGGGCTGGCCACGAGCGGGCGAGCGCCCCCATCGCATCCGCGATCACGCGAAAATCGTCGTAGCCCCGTATCGCCAGCCGTGGACCAGGTCGGTGGCGCCCGCGTCGGCGAACGCCCGGGCGCTGCTGGACGCCGCCTGCACGTCCGAGAAGTCGAGCTGCGTGACGGCGACGATTCGCGGGGCGGGCTTCCCGGCCTGGGCGGCGAGGCGGCGGAGCTCGGTTGCGTGCCGCGCGAGCGCGTCCGGTTCCACGCCGAAGGGCATCCAGCCGTCGCCGAAGCGCAGCACGCGACGAAACGCGTGCTGGGGCGCGCCGCCCACCAGGATCAGTGGACGCGGCGGGGCGCCCCAGCGCCGGCGAGGCATGGCTCGACGCTTTGCCCCGGACCCGGCATAAGGCGTGCGGTGAATCGCGAGGCGGCGATCGGCATCTTCGACTCGGGCGTGGGGGGCCTCACGGTCGTGCACGCGCTCCTCGAGGCGCTGCCCGCCGAGCACCTGATCTACCTCGGCGACACGGGACGCTACCCGTACGGCACCAAGTCGGCGGAGACGGTGACCCGCTACAGCCTCGAGAACACCGAGTTTCTGCTGGCGCGCGACGTGAAGCTCCTGGTGGTCGCCTGCAACAGCGCCTCGTCGGTGGCGCTTGGGCCGATCGCCGCCCGCGCCGGCGTGCCGGTGGTGGGCGTGATCGAGCCCGGCGCCCGGGCGGCGCTCGCCCGCAGTCGCACGCGGCGGATCGGCGTGATCGGCACCGACGCCACCATCGGCGCCGGCGAGTACACCCGCGCGCTCCGCGCGGGCGACCCGGCGGTCGAGGTCTACACGCGGGCCTGTCCGCTCTTCGTGCCGCTGGCGGAAGAGGGCTGGACGGACGGCCCGGTCGTGGAGCAGGTGGCGGAGACCTACCTCGGCACGCTCGCGCGCAGCGGCATCGACACGCTCATCCTCGGCTGCACGCACTACCCGCTGCTGAAGAAGCCGATCGCGCGCGTGCTCGGTGCGGGCGTGGCGCTCGTCGACTCGGCCGAGGAGACCGCGCGCGACGTGCGCGCGCTGCTCGAGGCGCGCGAGCTGTTGCGCCCCGGCGGACGCGGCTCGACCAGCTTCTTCGTCACCGACGTCCCGGAGCGCTTCGTGCGGATCGGCGAGCGTTTCCTCGGCGCACGGGTGCAGTCGGCGGTCCGCATCGAGCGCTGAACACGGGCCGTCCCGGGCCGCCCGAGCTTGACCGGGCGCGATGCGACGGCGACAATGTCCCGCTCGCATGGCGAACATCTTGACGCGCGTCTTTGGCAGCGCGAACGACCGCATGCTCCGCCGCCTGCGGACGGTGGTCGATCAGATCAACGCGCTCGAGGAGACGTTCCGGGCGCTGCCCGGCGAGGCCTTCCCCGAGAAGACGCGCGAGTTCCGCGCCAAGCTCGAGGCCGGGGAGACCACCCTCGACGATCTCCTGCCCGAGGCGTTCGCGGCGGTGCGCGAGGCGTCGCGGCGCACGATCGGGCTCAGGCACTACGACGTGCAGCTGCTCGGCGGCATGGTGCTCCACCGCGGCATGATCGCCGAGATGAAGACCGGCGAGGGCAAGACGCTGGTCGCCACGCTGCCGCTCTACCTGAACGCGCTGACGGGCCGGGGCGCGCATCTGGTGACCGTGAACGACTACCTCGCGCGGCGCGACGTGCAGTGGATGGGGCCCATCTACCACTTCCTCGGCCTCACGGTCGGCTCGATCATCCACGACGCCAGCTTCCGCTTCGACCCGACGTACCTGCCGAACGACTACCGCTTTCTCCACCTGCGGCCGGTCGAGCGCCGCGAGGCGTATCGCTGCGACATCACCTACGGCACCAACAACGAGTTCGGGTTCGACTACCTTCGCGACAACATGAAGGAGAGCCTGGACCAGTACGTCCAGCGGGATCTCCACTACGCGATCGTCGACGAGGTCGACAACATCCTGATCGACGAGGCGCGCACGCCGCTCATCATCTCCGGGCAGGCCGAGCAGTCGAGCGAGAAGTACTACACGGTGAACCGCATCATTCCGCGGCTGGTGCGCGACGCCGACTACACCATCGACGAAAAGCATCGCAGCGTGATGCTCACCGAGGACGGCGTCGCCAAGTGCGAGCGGCTGCTCGGCGTCTCCAACCTCTACGATCCGAGTCAGATCGACACGCTCCACCACGTGACGCAGGCGCTGCGGGCCCACGTGCTCTTCAAGCGCGACGTCGACTACGTCGTGAAGGAAGGCGAGGTTATCATCGTCGACGAGTTCACCGGGCGGCAGATGCCCGGGCGGCGGTGGTCCGACGGGCTCCACCAGGCGGTGGAGGCGAAGGAGGGCGTGCGCATCGAGAGCGAGAACGTGACGCTCGCCACCATCACCATCCAGAACTACTTCCGGATGTACGAGAAGCTCGCCGGGATGACGGGCACGGCCGACACCGAGGCCGTCGAGTTCAAGAAGACCTACAAGCTCGACGTGGCGGTGATTCCACCTAACAAGCCGACGGCCCGCACCGACTACCCCGACGTCGTCTACCTCTCCGAGCGCGAGAAGTTCGACGCGGTGGTGCAGGAGATCCGCGAGTGCCACGAGCGGGGCCAGCCGGTGCTGGTGGGCACCACGTCGGTCGAGAAGTCCGAGCGCGTCTCGAAGCTGCTGAAAAAGGCGGGCGTGCGGCACAACGTGCTGAACGCCATCAACCACGAGGCCGAGGCCAACATCATCGCCCAGGCGGGCCGCTACGGGCAGGTGACGATCGCCACCAACATGGCCGGCCGCGGCACCGACATCCTGCTCGGCGGCAACCCCGAGTATCTGGCGCGCGCCGACATGGAGAACGACTGGATCCGTGAGGCGCGCAAGGCCGGCGGCGGCGACGCGCGGGCCGAGGAGCGCTTCGAGGACACGCTGCGCGCGCTGCACGAGCGCTACGAGGAGGAGAAGCAGGCGCTGCGCGAGCGCTTCGGGGCCGAGCTGGCCCGGCTCGAGACGGCCCGCGCCGAGGCGCTGAAGGCGCTGTCCGACGCCGAAGAGAAGCTGCGCAAGGCCTCGCCGCTCCGCCCGCTCTTTGAGCGCTACGAGCGCGTGAAGGAGGTCGAGTTCGATCCGTCCGTGCGCCACGGCGACGCCGTTCCCGAGCGCTACCGCCAGCTTCAGGCCGAGCTCGACGCCGCGCTCGACGAACGCGCCGCCGGCGTGAGCAACGCGGCGCGCGCGCAACTCGCCCGGCTGCGCGAGCAGTTTCTCGCGCTCCAGGAGGTGTGGGACCAGCTCCGCACGACGGAGCGGCGGCCGGCGCGGGGGACGGGCGCGCCTGCGCCCGCGTCGTTTAGGGCGAGCCTCGCCGAAGTGCTGCTCGCCGGCATGCCGCACGAGCGGCGGGTGGCGGTGGTCCGCGAAGCGCTGGCCGCCCGCGGCACGCTCGCCGAGGACGAGGCGCCCTGGCTGGCGCGCTTCGAGGCGGGACAGACGGGTGTGGTGGGCGCGCAGCCGCCGGTGGTGGAGGCCGTCTCCGAGCGGCTCACCGCGGAGCTCGACGGCAAGACGTTCGGCGCCGCGGCGCTGGCGGCCTGCCGGGACGACCGGGAGCTCGCCGCCGAAGGGCTCGACGCGTGGCGGTTCGAGTACGAGAAGGCCGCGCGCGATCTCGAGCTGCTCTGCCTGCTCCACGACACGAGCGATCCGGAGCGGGCGCGGTGGGCCGCCGACTACCGCGCCGCCGAGGAGCGCCACGCAGCCGCCGAGCGCGACTACGAGGCCTGCCGGCAGCCGTACGACGAGGGCATGCGGGCGGCCGAGCGCCGCTACGACGAGCAACGCGCGGTCTACACCCGGCAGGTGGCCGAGATCCGCGAGGAGCTGCAGAAGGCGCCGCAGGCCTACGCGGCGCGCTTCCGCGAGAAGCTCGAGTACTACCAGCAGCTCTGCCGCGAGGAGCGCGAGCGCGTGGTCGCGGCCGGCGGGCTCCACATCATCGGCACCGAGCGCCACGAGGCCCGCCGCATCGACAACCAGCTCCGCGGCCGGGCCGGACGCCAGGGCGACCCCGGCTCCTCGCGGTTCTACCTCTCGCTCGAGGACGACCTGCTGCGCATCTTCGGCGCCGACCGGATGCAGAAGCTGATGGAGCGCCTCGGCATGAAGGAGGGCGAGCCGATCGAGCACCGCATGCTCACGCGCGCCGTCCGCAACGCGCAAGAGAAGGTCGAGGCCCACAACTTCGACGTCCGCAAGCATCTGCTCGAGTACGACGACGTGCTCAACAAGCAGCGCGAGGTGATCTACGCGCGCCGCCGCGAGCTGCTCGCCAACACCGACTTGAAGGACGAGGTGCTCGAGATGGCCGAGCGCCTCGCGGCCAGCGTGGTCGAGACGTACGCCGACCCCGACACGCCCGCCGAGGAGTGGGACTGGAAGACCTTCGACGACGCCGTCTTCGCGCAGTTCAACTTCCACCTGCAGGTGCCGGAGGCCGAGCGCGCCAGCATGACGCCGCAGGCGCTCGAGGATCGCCTCGTCCAGCGCGTGCGCGAGGTGTACGAGGAGCGCGAGCGGAACTTCGGCGCGCCGGTGCTGCGCTACCTCGAGCGCTTCTTCTCGCTCCAGACCCTCGACACGCTCTGGCGCGAGCACCTGGTCGCGATGGAGCACCTGAAGGAAGGCATCGGGCTCCGCGGCTACGGGCAGAAGAACCCGCTGCAGGAGTACCAGAAGGAAGGCTACGCGCTGTTCGAAGACCTGATCGGCCGCATGGAGGCCGACGTGGTCGAGAAGCTGATGAGCGTGCAGGTGCAGGCGGGCGCCACGGCGGCCGCGGTGCGCCCGCGCGTGGCCGCCGCGGGGGGTGGTCAGGCGCGGCCGGCGCCGGCAGCCGCGCCCGCGGCGCCGGTGCCCGACGCCGTGGCGGACATCGAGCGCCGCCACCAGCAG
>DATMAZ010000132.1:0-6600 GCA_035559675.1 Candidatus Limnocylindria bacterium | reverse complement strand
CTCGCCATCCTCGCCGCGCCCGCCGCGGCGGCTGCGGTGCTGCGCGCGCTGGCGCCGCGGCGGCCCGTGCTCGCCGCGCCGGTGCTGACACGACAGGATGCCGCCGCCGCGCTCCTCGTGGTCGCCCTCGTCCCGGCGATGGTCGGCCTGCCGTACGCCCACGTCGGAGAGGCGCTCCCTGAGGGCCGAGCCTATCGCGCCTACTTCACCGCCGACTTCATCTGGAGCCGCACGGTCGTCGTCGAGCTGGCGAAGGGCGACCAGCCGCCGCGCAACATGTTCCTGCGCGGCGACCCGCTCAACTACTACTGGCTGCCGCACCTGCTGAGCGCGAACGAGTACCGCGCGAGCCGGTCCCGCCTCGACGCCGACACGATCCTGCTCGTCAACGGCCTCGGCCTCGGCGTCCTGTTCGCCGCCTTCCTCTACGGTTTCGTGCGGCACTTCGCGACCGGCCCGGTGGCCGCCGCCCTCGGCTGCGCCTTCGCGCTGGCGTTCGTCTCGGTCGAGGCGTCGTGGTTCCTCTGGCGCGAGTGGCGCGCCGGCCGGCCGCTCGAGATCGTCCTGGGGATGAACGTCGACGGGATCACCCGCTGGATCCTCGGCTCGGTCCTGGTCGACGGGCTCCAGCGCATGCTGCTCTACCAGCCGACGCACCATGCGGTGACCTACGCCGCGGCGTTGTCGGCGCTGGCGGCTCTCGTCTCCGCGCGCGCGGTCGCCGCGCCCGCCGTCGCCCGGCTCGTGGGAGCGCTCCTGGGCGCGGCGCTCCTCTTCAGCCCCTTCTCGGCGGGGATGATCGGTTCGGCCGTGGCGCTCTACTACGGGCTCCGCCTGGCCCTGGAGGGGCGTCTCCGCAGCGCTCCCCTGCTGGCGCTCCGCGCGGCCGTACCGATCGCCGCGGCGATCGGCACGGCGGTCGCCGTCGGCTACGTCGATCCGAGCGGCGGGCTGGTGGACTTCGGGCTGAATCGCATGGCGGCGCGCAACGCCTCGCTGGTCGTGCCGCTCAGCTTCGGCCTGCTCCTGCCGGCGGGGCTCGCGGGCCTGGCGGTCGGCCTAGCGCGGCGCCCGCGCGAGACGCTCGCGTTGGCCATCCTCGTCGCCGTCTGCTTCGCGTGCTACTTCTACGTGGACGTCCGCGATCACCAGCACGTCTACGTCGCCTGGCGGGCGGGTCACGTGCTCATCGTCGCCTTCGGCGCGCTGCTGGCCGTCTTCTCCGCGTGGGTCCGGTCGTGCGGCCGCGCCGCGCGCATCGCCTGGGCCGTCTGTCTCGCGCTCGGCGCGGCGCTGGCGGCGCCGACGACCGCGCTCGATCTCTACACGGCGCAGGACATCGAGAACCGCGCGTTCGGGCCGGGCTTCCGCTGGACGGTGATCCTCAGCCCGGGCGAACTCGAGGGGCTGACCTGGCTGCGCGAGCACACGGCGCCGGACGCCATCGTCCAGGTGGAGCCGTTCGTGCGCGGACGCGACACCTGGTCGTACGTCACGGCGTTCGCCGAGCGGCGGATGGCCGCCGGTTTGCCGATCTCGATGGTGCCGCTCGCCAAGTACGAGGCCGCCTCGGCGCGCATCCGCGAGATCTACCGGTCTACGGATGCCGCCGACGCCTACTCGCGCGCGGCCCGCGAGCGCATCGACTACCTCGTCGTCGGCGCGCCCGAGCGCGCGGCCTATCCGCAGCTCGAGCGCCTCCTCGACAGCCGTCCCGACCTCTTCGTTCCGGTGTTCCGCAACGGCGAGATGACGATCTACCGCCTGCGCGGCAGCCGGCGGTAGCCGCAGCACGGCGCGGCTGAATCGATCGAGGCCGCAAGTCGAGGCCGATCGACCGAGGCTGATCGATCGAGGCCGTACGTGGGGACGCGAGCCAAGGAGAAGCGGCTCGGTCGTCGGCGGTCAGCGGTCCGAGGCCGCGCGCTGCGGTGTGTCGGCGGCGGCCGCCTGGAGGGTCGGCCCGGTGCCGGCGGGGGTGGTCTGGGACCGGCCGCGCAGCTCGCGCTTCACGCGCCACGCCCGCACGAGGAACTTCGCATAGGGCACGAACTGCTTCAGCGCCCCGACGTTCACCTGGCACGGGCTCAGGCAGGTCCCGCACACCTCGCGCTTGATCGCCTCGCGGTGGGCGAGGTTCTCCGCGCGGAAGTACAGCTCCTCGGCGCTCGTGGTGAGGACGTTGCCGATCTTGGCGGAGTTCTCGCAGTAGTACAGGCTGCCGTCGGGGTTGAGCAGCAGGCCCTGGCGCTGGAAGGGGCACGGCATCGTGCGGTGGTAGCCGTTGGCGATCATGTCGGCATAGTGCAGGTACATGAACGCCTGGCCGCTCAGCACCGACTCCTCGGCCACGCGATCGAGGAAGAACTCGCGCATGAAGGCCTCCTCGCGCTCCCGCAGCCGGATCTTCGGCTCCAGCTCCTTGTTGTTCAGCATGTTGTCGCTGAACCGGAGCATGTTGAAGACGATGTCGAGCTTCCGCTCGCGCGCCCAGGCGAGGATCTTGCGGGCGTCCTTCATGTTGGCGCCGAAGATCGTCGCCGCGATCCCGAACTGGAAGTTCCGGTGGCGCTCGGCCAGCGCCTGCATCGCCTCGATCGTCTGGCACGCCTTCTCGAAGCCGCGCTGCACGTGCCGCACGAGATTGTGCGTGTCGCCGATCCCGTCGAGCGACACGCGGATGCTCAAGAGCACGTCCTGCCGGTCGCAGAACTCGACGATGCGCGTGAGCATCGGGATCGCCCGATGCGGCGTGAGGCCGGTCGTGTTGATGCCGATCTTGCGCAGCCGCGGCAGGTGTCGGTGGAAGAGCTCGACCATCTCCGGCAGATCGTTCCGCGTGGTGGGCTCGCCGCCGGAGATGTTCAGGTTCTCGATCGCTCCCCAGAAGCGATGGTTCATGACGCGCTCGAGCTGCTCGAGCGTCATGTCGGACTTCCGGTCGCCGTGCTTCCAGTTGCTGCACATCTCGCAGCGCGCGTCGCAGACCCACGTGCAGTTGTAGATGAGCACGGTGGGGCGGATCGGCTTGAAGTGGGAGACGACGAGGTTCGCCACGTCGCGCGGCCCGCCGGCGGCGGCCCGCGCGAGGTACTTCAGCGTGAACGTCTCCTTGGACATCGGGAAGCGCGGTTCTCGTAACGGTAGCGCGCCGGCGGGGCCGGGTCAATAGTTACGGCGTTTTCATGACGAGCAGGCTCGGACCCGCTCCCTGCCGGCGATTCGTCGCCTGTCGCAGCCGTCCGCGCCGGTCGACGCGCCCGCCGGCGCGGCCGGCGGGGGCCACGTCGCAGCCGATCGAGTCCGCTCCGGGCCGCTGCCACGCGTCCCGCTCGTAAGCGGCTGCACCGGCACCGATCCGGTTTGCATCGCAGGAGCGGAAACCGCCCGAAATGGCACCGCGGAGTTATGCCACGATTCCCGAGGGGCAGCCGCCGGCGCGCTCGGCGGGCGGCCCGGGCATCCGGCCGGCCCCATGCCGATCAGCGACGGTCGCCCTCGCGGCGCGCGCGGAGCGCCGCGGCCATCCGCTCCAGCTCCTCCGGCGTGTTGACGCCCATCGCCTCGATCGGATCGCTGCACGGAAACGTCGCCACCGGCCGTCGCGCCGCGAGCCAGGCGATGAACGGCAGGAAGTTCAGCTCCCCCGTCAGCCGGCCCGGCGGCGCCTCGGCGGCGAAGGCGCGCAGATCGTCGAGGTAGGCTTGGCGCGACAGGCTGAACAGGCCGATCTCGGTCTCGGCGCGCGCCCGCAGCTCGTCCCCTTCGCGCCGCGACCGGACGCCGACGATGCGCCCGGCGGCATCTCGCTCGAGACAGGTGTAGGGCGAGTCCAGCTCGATCGTCGGCAGGACCAGATCCGCCGCAGTCTCGCGCTCGACGGCCGCCAGCCGCGCGACGGTCGACGGCAGGACGCCGATCTGATCCGCCCAGGTCGCCCACACGCGTTCGGCTTCGTCCGCCTCGACGAGCGGCGCCGCGGCCAGCAGGGCATCGACGATGCCCGTGGGCTGCGGCTGGATGGCGAGCGTCACGCGCCCGGTGCGAGGGCCGAGATGCCGGCGCACGCCCGCCTCGGCGGCAGGCGAGACGACGAGCACGACGCGCGCGACGAGCGCGTCGTACAGGTCGAGCAGCCAGTCGATCATCGCGCGGCCGGCGACGGGCACGAGCGGCTTGGGCCGCCCCGCGCCGAGCCGTGTGCCGGCGCCGGCGCCGGGAATCACGAGAATACGCGTCATCGCGAGGCACCCTCTGCACCGGCGCCGACACCGATGTCGCTCCTCGCCCGCCCGCGCATGGAGGAATCGTGCCGCACAGGCGACCGAGCCCGGGGGCGTGGCAGTCGTCCGGCCTCTGCTGAGCGGCCTGACCCGGGCGTCGCGCCGGTCGCGGGCGCTGCCGGCAGCCCGATGACCGGTGGCTTCCGTGCGAGCTCGTACAGCACGATCGTGTTCTCGATCGTCAGCACACGCAGGTCCTCCCCCACGGCCGCCAGCGCCCGTCGAAGCCTCACCCGCTGGTCGGGCGCGAACGCGTGGAGGTGGACGACCACGTAGCGCGTGCCGCGGTCGCGCAGCGCACGGAGCGCCGGCTCGGCGGGAAACGCCTGCACCGTGCGGGCGAGCGCGTGGAAGTCGGGCGGGATGTAGTCGCTGTAACCGTTGACGAGCGGCTGCCAGTGATAGGTGGAGAACAGCATGTAGAGCGCGTGCCGGCTGATGTCGTGGCGCTCGTAGAAGAACGGCAGTTCGGCGACCGGCCCGCGCGGCAGGCGCGCCAGCCGCCGGTAGACCTGCGCGGGTGGCGGCATCGGATCGAACGGCAGCGGCGCCGACAGCAGCTCCGCCGCGGCGACCACGGGGAGGACCGCGGCGAGCACAACCCCCGCTCGCCGCCGGCTGGCGACCAGCCGGGCGGCGGCGATTGCGGCCAGGACCGCCAGGCCGAGCGTCACCGCGATCCCCAAGCGGGACGGCGCTCGGAGGAACGCGAAGCCAGGCACGTGGTGGAAGAGCACGGCGTACGGGCCGGCATCGGGGCCGAACGACAACCAGAGGCTGCCGACGACGACGACGACGTAGAACAGCACGACATCTCGGGCGGCGCCGTCGCGGCGCCCGAGCCCGATCCACGCGCCCGCCAGCCCGGCGACAACGGCCACGAACCCGGGGAACAGCACCTCCTTCCACGAGCCGATGAGCGGCAGCATCCAGCGGTGCGCCCAGGCGGCCGACGCCAGGTAGGCCCGCCAGTCGGCCGAAAAGAGCCTCAGCTCGTCCGGCACGCGTGCGAAGCCGCCGACCCTCACGGGAACCGACAGGAAGGGCCAGTAGAGCAGCAGCGCCGCCGCAGCCGCCAGCCCGGCGCCGATCGCGGCCAGCGACCAGTAGCGGAGCGACCGCCAGTGCCCGCGCGAGACGCCGAACCACACGACGCCGGCGACGGCGAGGAGCGCCGCGAAGAGGCCGTAGTAGGCGCAGAACAGCGCCTGCAGGGCGACGGCGCCGCCCGCCAGGGCCGCGCGCGCCGCCGAAGGACCATCGGCCCAGCGGTGCACCGCCAGCAGCGTCAGCGGCAGGCCGAAGGTCATCAGGAGCTGGATGTGGGCCGTATGCGACAGCACGTAGGGGCAGAAGGCGAAGACGACGCCTGCCAGCACGGCCGGGCCGTTACGGCCCGTCACGTAACGCGCCAAGGCCCAGGCGGCGCAGAACGCCAGCACGAACGCCGCGAAGAAGGCGGCGTTGTGCGCGGCGATCGGATTGCGCGTCAGCGCGTAGACGGGCGCCGCCACCAGCCCGGCCCCGATGTTCGGCTCCGAGAAGGCGAGCGTGCCGCGGTGCGGATGGAAGATGTTCGCGTCGTAGAGCCTCCGCGGGTCTGTCGTCAGGGCGTGGGCGACCCAGGCCGTCACCCAGATACTCCACCGGCCGTCGTTGAGACGCACGCGCCCCAGCGCGCCGAAGCCGGTGACGAGCGGGTAGGTGAAGACCGCGGCGAGAAGGATCCCCAGGGCGAGGACGCCGGCGCCTCGAAGCGCCCGCCGACGCCCGGCGCTCGGTACCCTCGTTACACTGCGCGGGTCGTCGTGTTGCCGAGCCGTCACCAATCGGGTCGCTCCTTCTGCTCGCGCGAGAGGCACGTCGCGGACGCGCTCAGCGCGGCCCGGGTATTCGCTCCCACCGCAACCGATAAATCGTCAGCTCGTCGGTCGACGCGATCGGCTCCAGCGCGCGGCCGGGCGGCGGCGCGAAGCCGGCCATCTCCGGCGCGCCGTGGTGCACGACGACGTGCGTGACGCCGATGTCGCGGAGCGCGGCCAGCGCCTCGGGCGCCGGGAACGATCGCAGCCGCTCCCAGTGGCGCACGTAGCTCGCCGGGAGGAAGCCGCTGTAGCCGTTGAGCATCGGCCGCCAGTGGCGGGTCGAGTTCAGCATGTAGCGGGCGTTCCAGAAAGGCGATCGGGGCTCCGGAAACGGGAACTCGACGATTACCGCACGCGGCTCGCGGGCGAGCAGTGCATAGATGCACGGCGGCTCGCTGGCCACCGTGTACACCAGCGGTCGCCGCCAGGCTTCGATCGTCACGACGGCGAAG
>DATMAZ010000131.1:0-10840 GCA_035559675.1 Candidatus Limnocylindria bacterium | reverse complement strand
GTCGAGGCTGGACAGAACGTCATGCGCATCGTCGACCATTCCCGGCTTTGGCTCGACGCGCGCGTCTTCGAGCAGGACCTGCCCGCGGTGCGGCTCGGGCAGGAGGCGACCGCGACGCTGACGGCGCTGCCGGGGCGCGTGGTCACCGGCGAGGTGATCTTCATCCATCCGCACGTCGACGATGCGACCCGCACGGCGATGGTACGGCTCGAGGTCGACAACCCGACGCTGGTGCTGCGGCCCGGCATGTACGCCACGGTGGAGATCGCCACCGAGCTGCCGGAGGAGACGCTGCTCGTGCCGCGCGAGGCGGTGATCGACACCGGCACGCGGCAGGTCGCGTTCGTGGCCGAAGGGGCCGGACGCTTCACACCGCGCAAGCTCACGATCGGCGCCGAGTCCGAGGGCCGCGTGCAGGTGCTTTCGGGCCTCGCCGCCGGCGAGCAGGTCGTCACCAGCGGCCAGTTCCTGCTGGATGCGGAGAGCCGGATGCGCGAGGCCATCCAGAAGCACCTCGACGCCGGGCTCGAGGCGCCCGCCGCCGGGCATGAGGGCCACGCGCCGTGATCGCTCGCGTGATCGCGCTCTCGGTGGGGAACCGCGCGCTCGTGCTGCTGCTGACCGCGCTCTTGCTCGCGCTCGGCATCTGGGCGGTGCGCGTCATCCGGCTCGACGCGCTGCCCGACCTCTCCGACGTGCAGGTGATCGTCGTCACCGAGTACCCGGGCCAGAACCCGCAGGTGGTCGACGACCAGGTCACGTATCCGCTCGCCACGGCGATGCTGGCCGTGCCCGGGGCCACGGACGTGCGCGGATACAGCATGTTCGAGCTGTCGTTCGTCTACGTGCTCTTCGAGGACGGCACCGACATCTACTGGGCGCGGAGCCGGGTGCTCGAGTACCTGAACTTCGCCCGCGACCGCCTGCCGGCGAACGTGCAGCCCGCGCTCGGGCCGGACGCCACCGGCGTGGGCTGGGTCTACCAGTACGTGCTCTACCCGGGGTGGTACTGCGCGGCGCATCCGCAGGGCATCTGGCGCGACGCCGAGCGCGACCGCTGGTGGGCGCATCCCGGCGAAGCGCCGGCGGATCGTCACGCGGCGCTCGTCCGGGTGCGCGGGTTCGAGGAGCCCGGCGAGTGTCCGCTCGACGGCACACCGCTCGTCTCGTCGAATCAGGACCTGGCGCAGCTCCGAAGCCTGCAGGACTGGTATCTGCGCTACCCGCTGACGGCCGTGCCGGGCGTGGCGGAGGTCGCGTCGATCGGCGGCTTCGTGCGCCAGTACCAGGTCGTGCTGCGGCCCGAGGCGCTCCAGGCGTTCGCCCTCTCGCTCGACGACGTGGTGAGCGCGATACGTCGCTCGAACGCGGACGTCGGCGGCTCGGTGGTCGAGCTCGCCGAGCACGAGTACATGGTGCGGAGCCGCGGGTATCTGCGCGGGCTCGACGACCTCGGCGCCGTGGTGGTCGGCACCGGCGAGGGTGGAACGCCGATCCTGCTCCGCGACGTCGCGTCGCTCGAGGTGGGCGGGGAGATGCGGCGCGGCATCGGCGAGCTCGACGGCCGCGGCGAGGCGGTCGGCGGCGTGGTCATCTCGCGGTTCGGCGAGAACGCCTACAAGGTGATCCGCGACGCCAAGGCCAAGCTCGCCGAGCTGGAGACCGGGCTGCCGCCGGGCGTCTTCGTGCGCACCACCTACGATCGCTCGGCGCTGATCGAGCGTGCGGTCGGCACGCTACGGCGCGCCGTCGTCGAGGAGCTGCTGATCACCGCGCTGATCTGCATCGTGTTCCTGGGCCACGTGCGCAGCGCCGTCGTCGCCATCGTCGTGCTGCCGATCGGGCTCCTGGTCTCGATCCTGCTGATGCAGCTCCTCGAGATCAACGCCAACATCATGAGCCTCGGCGGCCTCGCGCTCGCCATCGGCGTGATGGTCGACTCCGCGGTGGTCATGATCGAGAACGCCCACAAGCACCTCGAGCGCGAGCGCGCGCGGGTGGCCGCAGGCGCGGCGCCGCGGGCGCACGCGGCCGTCATCCTGGAGGCGGCAGAGGAGGTGGGGCCGAGCCTCTTCTTCTCGCTGCTGGTAATCACGGTGTCGTTTCTGCCGATCTTCGTGCTGGGCGACCAGTCGGGCCGGCTCTTCAAGCCGCTCGCCTACACCAAGACGTTCGCCATCGCGGCCGGCGCCGTCCTCGGCATCACCGCCGTGCCCGTGCTGATGACGCTGCTGATTCGCGGCCGCATTCCGGCCGAGGAGGACAACCGGGCGAGCCGGCTCGCCATGCGGCTCTACGAGCCGGCGTTTCGCGCCACCATGCGCCATCCGCGTCTCACGCTGGCGGTCGTGGGCGTGCTCGGGCTCGCCACCCTCTACCCGCTCTCCCAGCTCGGCTCGGAGTTCATGCCGTCGCTGGAGGAGGGCGACCTCCTCTACATGCCCACCACCGATCCGGCGATCAGCGTCACCAAGAGCAAGGAGCTGCTGCAGCAGACCGACAAGCTGATCAAGGCGTTCCCGGAGGTGGCGAGCGTCCACGGCAAGATCGGGCGCGCCGAGACGGCCACCGATCCCGCGCCGCTCTCGATGATCGAGACGGTGGTGCAGCTCCACACCGATCCCGCGCGCTGGCGCACGCGCACGGTGGGCCGGTGGTTCCCGCGCACCCGCCGCATCACCACCGACGAGCTGAAGTACGGCTGGACGGACCCGGACGGCACCGTCCACCAGGGGCTCAACCAGGCGCTCAACTTCCCGGGCGTGGCGAACGCCTGGCCGTACCCGATCGAGAACCGGCTGAACATGCTGTCGACGGGCATCAAGACGCCGGTCGGCGTGAAGCTGCTGGGGCCGGACCTCACGGTGCTCGCCGATCTCGCCGAGCGCACCGCCACGGTGCTCGCCGCCGTACCCGGGACGCTCAGCGCGTACCCGGAGCGCACCATGGGCGCCTACTACCTCGACTTCGACGTCGACCGCGAGGCGGCTGCGCGCTACGGGCTCACTACCGGCGACGTGCAGGACGTGATCCAAACCGCCGTCGGCGGGATGAACGTCACGACTACGGTGGAGGGGCTCGAGCGCTATCCGCTGAACGTGCGCTATCCGCGCGAGCTGCGCGACGATCTGCCGGCGCTGCGCCGGCTGCTGGTCACCACGCCGGGCGGGCTCGCCGTGCCGCTCGGGCAGCTCGCCACGCTGCGCATCACGCCGGGCCCGCCCATGATCCGCAGCGAGAACGCCCAGCGTTCGGCCTGGGTGTTCGTCGACATCGCGGGGCGCGACCTCGGCGGGTACGTCGCCGAGGCGCGCGCGCGCGTGGAGGCCGAGGTGCCGCTGCCGGCGGGCTACACGCGCGTCTGGTCAGGCCGCTTCGAGTACCTGGAGCAGGCGGCGAGCCGGCTCCGCGTGGTGGTGCCGATCACGCTCGCGCTCATCGTGGTGCTGCTCTACGTCTCCAACGGCAGCTGGCTCAGGGTCGGCATCGTGCTCCTCGCCGTGCCGTTCAGCCTGATCGGCGCCTTCTGGTTTCTCTGGCTCCTCGACTACAACCTCAGCCTGGCCGTCTGGGTGGGCATCATCGCGCTGCTCGGCATCGACGCCGAGACGGGGCAGGTGATGCTGCTCTACCTCGACACAACGGTCGATCGCTTCCGCGAGGAGGGGAGGCTGCGAAGTCCCGCGGACCTCTTCGCTGCCGTCCACGAAGGCGCGGTGAAGCGCATCCGCCCGAAGACGATGACCGTCGCCACGGACCTGATCGGGCTGCTCCCGCTCCTGTGGGCGACCGGCACGGGCGCGGAGGTGACGCGCCGGCTGGTGGCGCCGCTCGTCGGCGGCATCGGCGTGAGCTTCCTGATGGAGCTGCTCGTCTACCCGGTGGTGTTCTATCTCGTCCGGCGCCGGCAGCTCGCGCGCGAGTGGACGGCGTGACTAGGAGCGCCCCTCGACGCTCCACCTCCCGGCGCCGCGCGCCGCGATGTAGAGGAAGACGAAGCAGTAGAGCGCAGCCAGCTCGCCTTTGTTCTGAATGGGCAGCAGGGCGTTCAGCCCGTGCCCCATCCAGTACGCGAACGCCATGAGCCCGCTCGAGACGAACGCCGCCGGACGGGTGAAGAGCCCGATCATCACGAGCAAGCCGCCCACGAGCTCGATGGTCCCGGCCACCCAGATGACGAAGGCAGGCGCGTCGGGCGGCGGCGGCGTGGGGATGCCGAGAAGCTTCGAGGCCCCGTGCCAGAGAAACAGGAAGCCGGTGACGATACGCATGGCGGCGTAGAGCTGGGACTCGTAGGCTTGCATGATTGCTCCCTCTCTCAGCGGGGCAGTAGCACTCCCGGGTTCATGAGACCATCGGGATCGAGGGCGCGTTTCACGGCCTGCAGCACGGGGTACGCCGAGCCCAGCTCGCGGGCGAGCCACGGCACGCGCATGCGGCCGATGCCGTGGTGATGGGCGATCGAGCCGCCGGCGGCGAGCGTGGCTTCCATCACCGCGGTCCAGGCGCCCGTGTACGCCGCCTCGGCGTCCTCGAATCGCTCGGGCTTGACGGCGAACGTGATGTAGAGGTTCGTCCCCTGCCGGTAACTGTGCGAGCTGTGGGCGCTCGCGACCAGCATGCCGGGGCGGCTGCGCAGCGCCGCGATCACGCTCTCGTAGAGTGCCGCCACCCGATCCCAGGTGGCGGACACCTCGATGGTGTCGACCATCATCTCCTGGTCGAGGAACTGATCCCAGCTCGGCACGTGGTTGCGGCGCTCGAGCCAGTGTTCCACGGGCGCCGCGCCGATGGCGGTGCCGCCGGCGGCGCGCACGATCTCGGCACAGGCGGCGTCCTCGGCGGCGACCAGCCCGGCCGGGCCCTCGGAGAGGAGCAGCAGCGCGCAGCGGTTGTCCGTCACCCACTGCTTGAAGTGCCACTGCGAGGCTTCGAAGCCGTCGTAGAGCCGCACGACCGCGGGACGCCAGCCGACGCGCATGATGCGGCGGATGGCCTCGAGCGCCGGGCCCATGGCGTCGAATGTCCAGGCCGACATGGCGCGCGCCTCGGGCTTCGGGAAGATGCGCACCGTCACCTCGGTGACGATGCCGAGCGTGCCCTCGCTGCCGAGGAACAGCTCGCGGAGCTGCGGCCCGGTGGCCGAGCGGGGGTGCGGCATGAGCCGCGCGATCTCGCCGTCCGGCAGCACCACCTCGAGGCCGAGACACAGGTCCTCCATGTTGCCGTAGAGCGTGGAGAACTGTCCGGCCGAGCGGGTGGCGACGAGCCCGCCGAGCGAGGCCAGCGCCAGCGACTGCGGATAGTGGCCGGAGACGTAGCCGCGCGCGTTCAGCAGCCGCTCGAACTCGCCGCCGAGAAGCCCGGCCTGCGCGCGCGCCGTGAGCGCCGCGTCGCTCACTTCGAGCAGCTCGTTCATGCGCCGGAGGTCGACCACCAGCGCGCCGGCGTCCGGCGTGGCGCCGCCGACCACGCCCGAGCCGCCGCCGTAGGGGACGATGGGGACGCCGTGGGCGCGCGCCAGTCTCACGACCGTGGCCACCTCGCCGGGATTCCGCGGCTGCACCACCGCCAGCGGCGGGGCAGGAAGCCGGCCCTGCCGGCGTCTGAGATGCGCCAGGATCCAGTAGTCGGTGCGGTGCGCCGCCAGCGCGGCCTCGTCGGTTACCAGACGGTCCGCGCCGATCTCCTTGGCGATGCTCGCTGCAATGCCGCTCATGTGAAGGTCCTCGCACAGGCGGCGAGCTGCCGGTAGTCCGCCAGCTCGCGGGCCGTCCGTTCGCGATTCCAGCCGAGCCGCTGCGCCATGAGCGCCGCGGCCTCCTCGGCCACTGCCAAACCCTGGCCGGCGTCGAAGAGCAAGAGGCGGAGCCGGCGCTCGAGCGCATCCTCCAGCGTGAGCGCCATCTCCGCCTCGACGGCCCGCTCGATCTCCGCGCGCCAGAGGGCGTCCACGCCGCCGAGCGCCGCGGCCCGCCGCACCACGTGGAGCGCCTCGGCGCCGTAGAGGCGCCGGAGCCGCTCGGCCGCGACGGCCGGCAAGCCGGGCAGCACGCTCGCAAGGTCGGCGGGAGTGGGCAGCGTCCCGCGCGCCGAGGGCAGCGGCAGCTCGGCCGTGCGGCAGGCGAGAGCGGGACGGCCGAGCCGCGTGCAGACGAGATCGACCACGCGCTCGGCCATCGTGCGATAGGCGGTGAGCTTGCCTCCCGCGATCGAGATCAGCGCGAGCGCCTCGTCGATCCGGGTCTCGTCGCGCCGCGAGATCTCCGATGGCGCCTTGCCCTCCTGGTGGAGCAGCGGCCGCAGCCCCGCCCACGAGCCGATGAGATCGCCCTCTGTGAGCGGTGGGCCGGTGAACACGCGGTTCGCCGCGTCGAGCAGGTAGGCGACGTCGTCGCGCGTGACGCCTGGGTTCAGCACCGCGGCGTCGTACACGGTGTCGGTCGTGCCGAGGTAGACCACGTCGTCGCGGGGCACGGCGAAGACCGACCGCTTGTCGCGTGCCGCCATCACCACCACGTGCCGCAGCGGCAGCCGCTCGCGCGCCACCACCAGATGCACGCCCTTGGTGAGCTGGAGCCGGAGCCCGCCGCGAACGCCGGCGCGGCGCTCGACCTCGCTCACCCACGGCCCGGCGGCGTTGACGATCACCCGCGCCCGGACACGCAGCTCGCTGCCGTCGAGCGTGTCGCGCACCACCGCCGCGCCGCGCTCGAGGGCGGTCACTTCCGCGTGGTTGGCGCAGAGCGCCCCGGCGAGATGCGCGTCGCGGACGTTCTCCAGCACGAGCCGCGCGTCGTCGGTGAGGTACTCCCCGTAGACGGCGGCGCCGAAGAGCCGCTCCGGCGCCAGCGTCGGCTCGAAGGCGAGCGCCTCGCGCCGATCGAGGAGGCGGTGGCGGTCGGCCTCGTCCACCGTCACCAGCTTCTCGAACGCCCAGAGCCCGGCGCCGAGCTTGAGGTGCGTGGTGCGCGCGTAGGTGGGGATCACCATGGTCACCGGCACGGCGAGGTGCGGGGCGATGCGCTTCAGCACCAGGCGCTCGGCGGCGGCTTCGCGCACGAGGCCGACGTCGCCCTGCGCCAGGTAGCGGACGCCGCCGTGGATCAGCTTCGAGCTGCGGCTGCTGGTGCCGGCGGCGAAGTCGACGGCTTCGACCAGCGCGGTCGCGAGCCCGCGCAGCGCGGCGTCGCGCGCGATGCCGGCGCCGGTGATGCCGCCGCCGACGACGAGGACGTCGAGCTCCGCCGAGCGCAAGGCCGCGAGCACGGCCTCGCGGGTGGCTGGCGAGAGCGGCGACGCGGCGATTCGCGGCTACCGATCGCCGAGCTTGGCGAGCGTCGCCTGCGCCTCGGCGATCTTGTCGCTGCGGCCCTGCGCCTGCGCGATCTCGAGCGCCCGGCGCGCGAGGTCGAGCGCCTCCTCGCGCTGTCCGCGGCCGTCGCATCGCTCGGCCAGGACCAGCCGCGAGCTCACGGCCTCGGGATCGAGGACCAGGACCCGGCGGAGCATCTCCTCGCCCCGCGCCGCGTCGCCCCCGAAGAGGCGAGGCAGGCGGATCAGCATGATACCCTTCGACGCGAGCGCCTCGGAGTGGTTCGGTTCCAGCTCGAGCGTGCGATCGAGGTCGGCCATCAGGCTGCCGAGTGCCACCAGCGCGCCCAGGCTCTCGCCGTCGATGCGGGCGAGCTCGCCCTTGTTGCAGAAGCGGGCGAAGTGGGCGTCGGGGCTGGCCTCGTTGATGGCGAGCGCGCGCTCCGCGAGCGCGATCCCGTTCTTGAAGTACCGCTCCCGGCTGGCGCGGTCCTTGGCAGCACGGCCGGCCTTGCACGCGGCGAGCGACTGGGCGGCGAGCCCGCCGCCGGTCTGCTCGGTGGCCAAAGCCCCGCCCCCGAGCAGCAGGACCGCCAGCATGGGCGTGATCCATGCGAGCTTCATCGGAAGGCGGGATCATGCAAGAGGCCAACCAGGCTGTCAAATCCGCATCTCGCCGGGGGTGACCGCCGTCGTAGACGTGCCGAGTGGCGCGTCCTTGACACTCGTGGGCTCCGTCCGTCCGAACTTGCACGCCGGGGCGAGGCTGGGCAAGCGTTCGCTTGGGCACGTCCGTTGCACCTTCGGGGGCCCGTGGGATTCTTCTCCAAGCGCCGGGGCGGTGGCGCGAGCGACGACGGCGTCTCCCAGCGCCCCTCGGGCCCGCAGCTCACCGTGAAGGACCTGGGCGACGCCCTGGTCGAGATCAGCCAGGCAGTCTCCGCGCCCGAGGATGCGCTCGAGCCGGCGCTGCAGGCGGTGGTCGAGGCGTCCGGCGCGGCCGCGGGCGCACTCTGCCTCTACGACGTCCGGCAGTGCGTGCTGCGGCTCGCCTGCGAGGTCGGCCTCTCGGACGAGGGCTGCGACCAGCTCCAGACGGTGCGCCGCGGCGATCCGGCCTGCTGGGACATGCCGCTCCACGGGCTGCTCAACCGTCGCGCCTACCTGATCGAGAGCGCCGCGCGGAACCGCTACGTCCCGAAGCTCCTGCAGAACAACCGCGCCGTCGGCACGGTGATCTGCATCCCGCTCTACGAGGGCATCACGCCGCTCGCGAGCCTGGTGCTCGTCTCGACGGCCCCGCGGCTGTTCGGGCAGGCCGACATCACCGCGCTCTGGAAGCCGCTGCGCGAGCTCGGTCGGATGATCGACCGCATCCGGCGCCGGGGCTTCGACGCCGAGCCGCAGGTGGCGCCGTTCCGCGAGCAGATCGCGCTGCAGCAGCGGACGATCGCGGCCGAGCGCGACCGGCTGCTCCAGGAGATGGCGGCCCACCGTGCGGAGCGCGAGCGCCTGGCACAGGCCCTGGAAGAGCAGGTCGCGGGCAACGCCACGCTGCGCACCGAGCTCGAGCGGGTGATCGCGGAGCGCGACGCGCTCCGCGCGAACGTCGACACCCGGCGCGACGACGAGGGGCAGCTCGCCGGCCTGCGCGAGAGCCTCGCGCAGGCCGAGCGCGAACGCGAGCGCGTGATGGCGCTGCTCGAGGAGACGCGCGCCGAGAACGAGCACCGGCTGCGCGAGACGCGGCTCGAGCTCGAGATCCAGCTCGCCGCCGCCCGCGAGCGCACCGAAGCGGCGCAGGCGCGACTCGAAGGCCTGGCGCGCGAGCTCACCGCCTCGCAGGACCGCGTGGCGCACCTCGAGCAGTCGCTGAGCGAGGCCCACGCCGAGCGCGGACAGCTGCAGACGGCGCTCGAGAGCCTGCGTGCCGACCATGCCGGCGCCACGGCGCGCGTCGCCGAGCTCGAAGCGGAGCTGGCGGCGCTGCGCGAAGAGCGCGATGCCGCGCTCGCCCGCGCCGACGTTCAGGCCGAGCCGCCGGCGGCGGTCGCCGGCGAGCCGATCATCGAGATGGCCACCGAGGCGGTGCCCGAGGTGCCGGCGCCCGAGGCGGATGCGTCGGTCACGGTGATCTCCGTGCCGGCGGACGAGACCGTCGTCCCGGTCGCTCCCACGGGGCAGCCCGCCATCGTGGTGCTCGACGGCGCGGAGTGCTGGAACGTGCTCGAGGTGCCGGGCCATGCGGTCTACACGGTCATGCCCGACGCCGCGGCTGCGGCGGCGGTGGCGGCGCTCAACCCGACGCGCGTGATCGTGAACCTCACCGCCCAGGGCGCGGTCAACACGCTGGGCGCGCTGCGCAAGGCCGGCTACACCGCGCGCTTCTGGGGCTGCATCGCCGACGGCCGCGCCAAGCAGGGCTTGCCGCTGATGGCGGTCGAGCCGGTGATTCCACCGCTCGAGCCCGACACGATCATCCGCAAGCTCGGCGACTACGTCTGCAAGGGCGCCCGCATCCTCACGGTGGGCGGCGACGTCGACGCGCTGATGAGCCTCCGCCAGGCCCTCGCCCGCAAGGGCGTGTCCGTGTCGATGGCGTGGGACGCCAAGCAGGCGATCGAGGTCATGCACCAGGTGCGGCCCGACGCCGTCGTCGTCGACCTCGACATCCCGAAGGGCGACGGCTACACGATCGCGGTGAGCGCCGCCAACTTGCTCGACCCGGCGCCGTTCATGGTGCTGCTCGGCGGGCGCGTCAACAGCGGCGAAGGGTTCACGGCCGCGCTCGAGGCGTCGGGCGACAAGGCGAAGCAGGTCGGCATCGACCGGCTGCTCGACGTGCTCGCCACGCGCACCGAATCGCCGCCCCACGAGCAGGAGGACCGCCGCAAGCCGAAGCCCATCGGCTACGGCAAGTGGGGTCGCCGGGTCGCTCAGAAATAGATTGCTGATTTGACTCCAGTACGCCGCGGGGCGTACGCTCGCGCCGTTGGTCGCGGAGGTGGAGATGCCGGACCAAGCGCGTGTACTGACGCTGCTCGACGAGCTGCAGGCGGCCGAGCAGGTGGGAGCCGCGGCGCTCGGACGGTGGATCGCCTGCTGCCAGGATCCGGTGCTGCGCGCGGGGCTGCGCGTCATGCGAGCGCGCGATCTCTCCCACGCCGCGCTGGCCACCCAACGGCTCGGCGAGCTCGGCGGCGAGCCGCACGCCATCGTGTCGCCGCGTCTGGACGCGCTCTGCGCGCTGATCGGCTCGAGCCATTCCTCGGATCGCGTGAAACTCGGCATCCTGCTGGCACGCTTCCCGGAAGGGACGCGTGACCCGTTCGAGGCGGTGCTGGCGACGCTCGACGCCGACGACGAGACCCGCGCGCTGCTCGACGGCGTGCGCGACGACGACCGGCTCGGGCTCGACTGGCTCCACGGTGTCGCTCACGCGCCGCCCGTGGTGCCGCGCGAGCGGCTCGGCGAGGCCGAGCAGGCGCGCGTGGTGCGCTTCCTCGCGGCGCTCGGGGCGGCGCTC
>DATMAZ010000130.1:0-3661 GCA_035559675.1 Candidatus Limnocylindria bacterium | reverse complement strand
GGCGGGAACCGCCACTGGCCGCACGCCGCGCAGCGCTGGAAGCGCAGCTCGCGGCGCCGGCCGGCCGCCCAGTACGGCACCCATTCCTCCCCGCCGGTTCTCCGCTCGAACTCCGCCGGTGCGTCCGCCATCGCTCAGTCGCCTCGCAGCAGGATGGCGCCGGTCGGCACCATGTTGCCGCTCGTGCAGAGCGACAGCTTGGCGCCGGGCACCTGGTTGCACGACGTGCCGCGGATCTGGCGGGTCGCCTCGATGATCAGGTTGATGCCGTGCACGTAGGCCTCGGACAGGCTCCCCCCGCTCGTGTTGCACGGCAGCCGGCCGCCCCCCACCTCGAGCCCGCCGTTCTCGACGAAGGCGCCGGCCTCCCCGGGCTTGCAGAACCCGTATTCCTCGAGCGAGGCGAGCACGAGCGGGGTGAACGCGTCGTAGAGCTGCGCCACGTCGACGTCGCGCGGGGACACGCCCGCCATCTCCCAGAGCGCCCGCGCGGCGTGAGCGCCCGGCGACTCCAGGAACGGATCCTTGAAGAAGTTGTTCATCGTGAAGTTCCGCGGCCCCATGCCCTGCGAGGCGGCCAGCACGTAGGCGGGCTTCTGCCGGAGGTCGCGCGCCATGTCGGCCGCGCACACGATCACGGCCGCGGCGCCGTCGGTCTCGAGGCAGTTGTCGAACAGGCGCAGCGGATCGGAGACCAGCCGCGAGTTGGCGTGGTCGTCGAGCGTCATGGGCTCGCGCATCATCGCCATCGGGTTGTTGCGCGCGTGCGTGCGGAAGGCGACGGCGATCCAGCCGAGATGCGTCGTCGTGTAGCCGCGCTCGTGGAGGAAGCGGCGCGCGAACATGGCGACCTGATCGACCGGACGCACGAAGCCGTACGGCGAGAAGAAAGCCGTCTCGTTGCCCTCGCTCTGCGACTGATCGCGCTCGCGCGACGTCCCCGCCCACGGCCGCCCCCCCGAGCCGCGGTTGCGCGACCGGTAGATGAGCACGCAGCGCGCCATGCCCGCCACGATGGCCGCCGCGGCGTGCGCCACGGTGCCGCATCCCCCGCCCCCGCCGTAGCCCACCTCCCCGAAGAAGCGCAGGTTCGGCACGCCGAGGTTGCGCGCGATCACGTTCTCCGAGGTCGTCTGGATGCTCCACTTGACCATGCCGTCGATGTCCGAGGCACGGAGTCCCGCATCGTCGAGCGCCTGCACCGACGCCTCGAGCGCCGTCACGTGCTCCGGCTTGCCGATGTTCTTGGAGAACGGTAGCTGGCCGATGCCGACGATGGCGGCCTTGTTGCGAAGCGACACCAGGCCGGCTTTCATAGCAACGGCGGCCGGCGCATGCCAGGCGCCGCCGCCCCGCCCGGCGCTCACGATCTCCGGCGCGGATGGTTTGTGTCCCCAGCGGCCCACCGGTATCGTCGCGCGCCGTGCACCTCGCTTCCCGTACGGCGCTGCTGGCTGCGGCGCTGATTGCGCTGCCGTCGGCGATGCGCGCCGGCGAGCGTCTGAACGTGCTGCTCGTCTCCATCGACAGTCTTCGCCGCGACGCGCTCGGCTGCTACGGCGCGCGCCTGCCCTACGCACCCGGCGTCTCGCCCACGCCGCACCTCGACGACCTGGCGGCGAGCGGCGTGCGCCTGACCGACGCCTACGCGCCGAGCCCGTGGACGCTCCCGTCGCACGTCTCGCTGCTCACCGGCATGTCACCGCTGGTCCACGGCGTCGAGACGGACCTGCAGACGATGAGCGGGGGCAGCCCGACGTTGGCGGAGGTCCTGCGCGGGGCGGGGTACCGGACCGCGGGCGTGTTCTCCGGGCCGTATCTCGAAGAGATCTGGGGCTTCGGCAGGGGCTTCGAGCGCTACACGGCGGCCTACGGGCCGTCGGTCGCCTCGTCCTCAGCGCTCCTCGACCGTCTGAGCGAGAACATCATCGAGGCCGACCGCGCTGGCGATGCGGCCATGGCCGAGGAACTGCGATGGCTGCGGCGGGCAGGCGCCGCTCGCATCGGGCAACTCAGCTCGGCCGACGTGAGCGCCGAGCGCGTAACCGCTCGGGCGCTCGAAGAGCTCGCCCGTTTCGGCGCGGGGCCGGCGCCGTGGTTCCTCTTCGTCCACTACTTCGACGTCCATTACGACTACATTCCACCGCCGCCTTGGGACCGCGCCTTCGACCCGCACTACGACGGCCACCTCACCGGCGAGGGCTTCGTCTCCAACCCTGAGATCGCCGTGCCCGATGCGAGCGTGCCCGACGGGTACGTGCGCCGCGTCTCGGACCGCGACCTCGAGCACCTGCGCGCCCTTTACATGGGCGAAGCGGCGTGGGTCGATCAGCACGTGGGCCGCCTGGTGGCCCGACTCGACGCGATGGGGCTCGCGGGCCGCACGCTGGTGATCGTCACGTCGGACCACGGCGACGAGTTCTTCGAGCACGGCGGTATCGGCCACCGCCGCAACCTGGCCGAGGCCGTGATCCGCGTGCCGATGCTGCTGCGGCTCCCCGGCGTGCTGCCGGCGAACCATGCCGAGCCGGGGCTCGTGTCGCTGACGGACGTCACGCCGACCATCCTTGAGATCGTCGGCGTCCCGAGCCCGGCGCCGATGTCGGGACAGAGCATCCTGCCGCTCGGCGCCATCGACGAGGGCGCGCGGCGGCCGCTGCTCTCGCGGCTCGTACGCATCTACGACGGCGTGATGCACGCGGACGACGGCACCGTCCCGATACGGACCGCGACGGTTCAGGAGGCGTTCCGCTACGGCACGATCAAGATCGTCCGCCGGCGGCGCTGGACGCTGCTGCCGCCGACGCTGCCAGAGGGCGCACGCGAGCGCGCACAGAAGTACTCGAACCGCCAGTTCCGGCAGGAGGAGCTGGCCTGGGTCGACTTGGCGCGCGCCGCCGACGTACCGAGCGCGTACAGCACGGACTTCCGGGAGCCGGCCGCGCACCGGGCGCTCGGCGTCGTGCGCCGCCGCTACCGGCGGCTCCAGGCGGTTCGCTCGGTCGTGATGCACGACGAGCCGATCGGAGCCGTGCTGCGCAGCAAGCTTGCGGGGCTCGGGTACCTTACCGAGTCGGCCGCGCCCACCTCGCCGCTGCAGGGTTTCCTCTTGCCGGTGCCGGGCGCCCGCAGCGCGGGGCCGCCCTAGACCCGGCGGCGCGCCGGCGTGCGGATGGCGGTCGTGCACCGAGCACCCGGGGAGGCTGTGGCGAGAGGCAGTTGCCGATGCTGCGCGTCGGTCGATCGGGTGGCACGGTGCTGGCCGCGGGTATACCATCCGGGCATGCATCGCCAAGCGGTGGGCGTGCTGCTCGCGCTCGTTGCCGGCGCGGCCGCAGCCGCGTCATCCTCCGCCGCCCCCGCAGCGGCGCCGAGCGTCACCGTCCGTGACGGCCGGGTGACGGCGTCGCTCCGGCAGGCGCCGCTCGACGCCGTCATCGCCGCCCTCGCCCGCGAGACGGGCGCGGAGGTGCGGGGCGCGCTGCCCGAGCCGCGCACGGTCACCCTCGATCTCGATGCGGTGCCGCTCGAGGCGGCGCTCGAGCGGCTGCTCGGCTCGCGCAGCTTCACGCTCACCTACGACGCCGAGGGACGCTTGAAGCGGCTCGCGCTGCCGGCCGGTGGCGCGACCGCCGCGGCCGCGCCACCGGCCGGCGCTTCC
>DATMAZ010000129.1:0-5713 GCA_035559675.1 Candidatus Limnocylindria bacterium | reverse complement strand
ACTACGAGGACCGCGCCGCCGGGGGCTTCTTCATGACCAGCGACGATCACGAGACGCTGTTGGTGCGCGAGAAACCGGGCAGCGACGGCGCCGAGCCGTCGGGCAACTCGGTCGCGGCGCTCAATCTGTTGCGGCTCCACGTGCCGACCCCGACGTATTCGCCGGACAGATCGCCAGGCGGCGCGCAGCATCCGGAACGAATCCGCGGCGCCGGTGCCGATCGGCAGTAGCTCGGCAGAATCTCCGAGCAGCTCCGGCGGGACCTCGGGCGGCGCGTCGAGAGGGGTGAGCGTCTCGGCGCCGCGGTTGTAGCCCGTGCGGCGAGACAAGATGCGCCCCTCCTTATCCGGAAGCTCGAAGACGAGGCGTATATGATCCTGCCATCGCCCGGGCAGTACGTGTCCGCGCGCCCCGCGGGTGCGAGACGACCGTGGTGAGCGGCTTGTCGGAGTGCGAGGGTGCCGCTCGGCGCGTGGTCGAACGCCTGCGCGGGATGGTGATCGGCAGCCAACGCGTCACGGGCGCGAGGCCGTGAGGGCGAAGAGCGCCGCCGCCCGCAGCTCCGTGCGCGACAGGATCCAGCCGTCCACCGCCAGGATGTCGCCCCGCTCGAAGTCGCGGCGAACCGCGCGCTCGAGCGCCGCCACGTTATCCAGCACCTCGTCCGGTGTCCGCCACGCTCCGAGCCGCCTTTGCAGCGTCGGCAGGTCGCGCTCGTCGGGTGTGCCCTCGAGGTAGCGGCGTCCGATGCGCGTCAGCGCGGCCGCGACGTCGCCGTCGTCGGCCGCGTCGCTCCCCTCGACCAGCCCGGCTCGCATCGCAAGCGCGAAGGTTCCGCCGGCCGCCCAGCGCAGCAGCGTGCGGCGCGTGAGCACGATGGCGTCGTCGTTCACGCGGTCATCTCCCGCCGGAGATGGTCGGCGAGCCGCAGCGCGAGCGCAACCAGGGTAAAGGTCGGCCCCGCGGAGCCGCCGGTCGGAAAGACCGCGCTGCCGGCCACGTACAGGTTCGGCACCGAGTGCACGCGGCAGTTCGCGTCGACGACGCCGTGGCGCGCATCGGGGTGCATGCGCGTCGTGCCCATGTGGTGGTAGCCAGTCCCCACGGTGAAATCGAGCCCGGGGAACTCGTCGGCGAGCGGGTCGGTAACCACGAAGCTCGGACCCGTCAGCATCTTCCGGCCGAACGCTTCGCCGGTCGCGAGCTGCAGCCGCCCGAAGCCGGTGCGCCCGAGCGTCCGCGCAAACGCGAGGAGCCCGCGGACGAGGCTGGCGCGGTCGCTCGCCTGCGGCCGCCAGTCGAGCGCCACGCGCGGGACGCCGAGCGCATCGCGCTCGGTGAGCAACGTGACACGGCTCAGCGGATTCGGCGCCTGCTCCGCGACCACGCGCACGCCGGCCGCGACCGCCGGGCGATCCGGTAACGACGCGAGCGCCGCCACGTCCCTGATCGTCAGGCCCGAGAGCCGCTCGGTGGGCGGCAGGGTCCGAAACAGCTGCTCGAGCACCGCGAACGGCATGGCGCTGATGTTGATCTCCATCGCGAGCAGCCGCTCCCGGCGCTGCAGGTCGTCACGCGGCGCGAGGTAGCCCAGCACCTTGATGGGGGCCATCCCGGGCTCGGCCGCGGCGGATTCCTGCAACCGGTACAGCGCGAAGGCGTCCCAGTCCCGCGCGAACACCGCGGCGCCGCAGGTGAGGTTCAGATGCTCCATGAAGTAGCGCCCCACCAGGTCGTGCTCGTTGCCCACGCCGTTCGCTCGCACCCGCCGCGACGCCAGCAGCAGCCGCGGCGTCTCGATGCCACCCGCCGCGAGCACGTAGACTCGCGCCTCGGCCCGGAAGCGCCGGCCGGTGAGCGTCGCGACCTCGACGCCCGCGAGCCGCGTCCCGTCCGCGTCGAGCACGAGCTCGACCGCCGTGGCCCACAGGCAGAGTCGCACGTTCGTGGCCGCGACCAGCGCGTCCCGATAGAGCGCGCCCGGATGGTTGATCGTGATCTGGATCATGCCCGTCGCGAAATCGCTGTCCGGGAGCACGGCGGTGCCCATCCCCCGCTCCCGGTGCCACCACGGCCAGTCGTACTCGAACGGTCCGAGCCCGAGGGCGACCGACGCCCGCCGATAGTACGGCACGAGGTCGTCCTGCGTGAGCGGCCAGCCGGAGTCCGGCACCCAGTCGCGCCGCTCGAAGACGAGCGCTTCGAGCGGCCGCGACCAGCCGGCGTAGTGGTTGGCGGTGCCGCCGAACATGCGAAGCCGCGCGCGCTCGAGCGGCGAATCGAGCCGCTCGCCCGTCACCTTGCCCTCATTGAGCGCCCCAACGGCGCCGTCGCGCTCGAACCCGCCGCTCTCGAGCAGCAGCACGTCGAGCGAGGTGCCGGCCAGCTCCTTTGCGATGGCGACGCCCGCCGCACCGGCGCCGATGATGCAGACGTCCGCCCGCAGCACCTGTCCCGATTCGGTCGTGCGGGCGTCGATCAGCATGCGGATTCGATCCTCTTACGGACGCGCCCGCCCGCCGGCCCCGGTCGCCGCCAGCTCCCGCGCCAGCATGAGCGCCAGCCGGCTCCGCTTGCGGCCGTAGAAGAAGTAGATGGCGACGCCGAGCAGCAGCCAGACGCCCAGCCGCACCCAGTTCTCCCAGCCGAGCGAGAACATCATCCCCACGTTGAAGACGATGCCGAGCAGCGGCACCAGCGGCACCAGCGGCGTGCGAAACGGCCGCGGCATGTCCGGATTCGTACGCCGCATCACCATCACCGCACCGCAGACGATCGCGAACGCCATGAGCGTGCCGATGTTCACCAGGTCGGCGAGCAGCTTGAGCGGGAAGAGCGCCGCCGCGATCGAGACCAGGACGCCCGTCAGGATCGTCGCCTTGTAGGGCGTGCGGAAGCGCGGATGCACCGCCCCGAAGAACTCGCGCGGAATGAGGCCGTCGCGAGCCATCGCCATCAACACGCGCGCCTGCGAGAGCAACATGACGAGCAGCACGCTCGTGATGCCGACCACGGCGGCCACCGAGATGATGACGCTCGCGATCGGAAGCCCGCGGCTGGTGAACGCGGCGGCCACCGGCGCGTCGACGTCGATCTGGTCGTAGCGCACCATGCCCGTCAGCACCGCCGCCACGCCGATGTAGAGCAGCGTGCAGAGCAGCAACGAGACGATCAGCCCGATCGGCACGTCGCGCTGCGGGTTGCGCGCCTCCTCGGCGTGGGTCGAGACCGAATCGAAGCCGATGTACGCGAAAAAGACGTAGGCGGCGCCCTTGAAGACGCCTTCCCAGCCGTGCGGCATGAACGGCTGCCAGTTGGTGGGCTGCACGTAGGCCGCGCCCACCAGGATGACGAACAGCACGGCGGCCACCTTGACGATCACCATGGCCGCGTTGAAGCCCGCGCTCTCGCGGATGCCGAGCACGAGCACCACCGTCACGGCGAGCACGATCACGGCCGCCGGCAGGTTGAAGTAGGCGCCGGTCGCCACCCACTGGCCGGCGGCGGGATCGAAGTCGACCGGCGCCCCCGCGAGCGCCGCCGGGAACTCGATCCCGAAGCTCGCCAGCAGTGATAGGAAGTAGTGCGACCAGCCGTACGCCACGGTGCTGGACGCCACCGCGTACTCGAGCACCAGGTCCCAGCCGATGATCCACGCGAACAGCTCGCCCAGCGTCGCGTACGCGTACGCGTAGGCGCTGCCCGCAACCGGCACCATGCTGGCGAACTCGGCGTAGCAGAGGGCCGCGAAGGCGCACCCGAAGCCTGCCACCACGAACGAGAGCACGAGCGCCGGGCCCGCGTAGTGGTTCGCCGCCAGCCCCGTCAGCACGAAGATGCCCGCGCCGATGATGGCGCCCACGCCGAGAGCCGTGAGACTCACCGGCCCCAGCACGCGCCGGAGCCCGTGCTCGCCGGCCATCTCGGCCATCAGCAGGTCGACGCCCTTTACCGCGAAGAGCTGCTTTCGTAGCGTCATACCGACCTCCCCACCCCGAGCCGCCTCCTAACAGAGACCCGCTCGCGCGCCAACCCGTGCGCCGCGGACCGTACGAGACGGCGTCGCCGTCTCGTGCTAGGACGGCGCCCCATGCGCACCAGGCTCATCGCGGCGCTCCTCGCGAGCGCCTTCGTCGCAACACCGGCGACCGCGGCGGCCGACGACGCCACCGGACCGTTCGCCCCGTACGAGGATCTGCTGCAGGTGCTGGCCAGCCTCACCTGGCATCTCCGCGACGATCTCTACCGCTTTCCCGCCCCGAAGGACCCGACCGGCTACGACGTCTTCAAGCTGTCGCTCGGCCGCCTTGAGGCCTGGGAGAAGCGCTTCCCGTCGCGGCTTCCCGACGTCACCGCCATCGCCCGCGCCGAGGCGCTCGAACGCCTCGGCGAATACGGCCGCGCCGCCTCCCTCTATGACGAGATCGCGGCCTCCGACTCGCCGCTCGCCGCGCACGCGCGCGAGCAGGCGGTGTACGCACGCGCGTTCGCCGACGCGGCATCGCTGCCCGAGCACGATCCCCAACTCGAGCGGCGGCTTCAGCTCCTGCGCGCCAAGCTCGACGCCTGGGGCGCGCTGGTGGCGCGCGCAGCCGGGACCCCGCGACACTCGCTGGCGCTCATCGAGGAGGAGCGGCTGGAAGAGCAGGCCGCACGCCTGGTCGTAGCGTATCGCCACGTGCTCGCCGACGGCGACGCCGCGGCCGAACGCTCGCTGCGCTTTCTCATCGAGAAGCATGCCGAGTCGAAGCGGCTCGCCGCCCACGTGCTGGCGCTCGGCGACCTTTACGCCGCGCAGCTGCGCGAGTACGTGGAGGCGCACGACCGCCCGCTCGACTTCGACGTGAAGGAGTTCACCCGCCGCTGCGACCGCGCGCTCGACGCCTATCAGAAGGTGGCCAACTGGGACGGGATCCCGGAGAAGCCCGAGGCCGAGGCGCGCTTCGCCGCGACGGAGGCCTATCGCGACGCCACGCTGGAGCGGTTCAAGTGAGCGCCCGCCGCGTGGTGCTCGCGCTGGCGTGCGTGCTGGCAGCCGCGCCGGTGCGGGCCGCCTCCCTGCTCGCGGACCTCGATCGCTCGCGCGCCCAGGCCGACGACCTCGCGGCCGCGCTCGCCACAGCTACGCTCACCAGGGACGGCGCCGGGCTGCGTGCCGCGATTGCACGCGTCGAGGCGCTCGACGCCGAGCGGCGCGCGGCGCGGCTGCCGCCCACGGGCCTCGCGGACGAAGCGCGCCTGTTGGCGATCGCCCGACTTCCCACAGCCGCCGCGCGCCGGCAGCCCGTGCGGGAACTCATCCGGCGGTCGTCCGGCGACCTCGAGCGCCTGGCGCGCGGGCTCGCGGCCTCGGACGAGACGCTGCGCGCCGAGCGGCTCCTGGCCGACGACCGCCACGACCGCCGCGCCACGCTGGTGAACGATGCCATCCGGCCGTTCGGGGTCGGCACGAACCTACTCGCGGTCGTGAACCCGGTCCTGCTGGCGGGCAGCGCGCTCGACGCCGTGCTCAGCACGACGCGCAACGTGCTGCGCTACGGCACGCTGTCGACCCGCGAGCGCGACGCGCTGGCTACCTACCGCGCCGCCGTGGCCCGCAGCGGCGGCAGCGAGCGCAGCGCGGAGCTGGCGCGCGCCACCCAGGCGCTCTCCGCCAAGCGCCGCCGCGCGCTCTGCCAGGAGGCGCTCGGCGACGCCAAGAAGGCGCTCGAGG
>DATMAZ010000128.1:0-16164 GCA_035559675.1 Candidatus Limnocylindria bacterium | reverse complement strand
GCTCGAGCGCGCCCGGCGCGACGACGACGCCGGCGTGGCTCGCGAGGTCGCGGACGCGCTGGCGGCGTGCGCCTAGCGGGGCTTGCCCGCCTGGCCCCGTCTGGCAGCTGGCCGGACGCCATCCTGCGGCCGGGCACGACGTACCAGCACCGCATGGTGCACCGCTTCCGCTGAGCGGCGGCCGGAGGACGCCCCGCCCGGCATCCGGCGCAGCGCTCGCTGGTACGCGCGCGAGCCGCTAGAAGAAGGCCGCCGATGAACGCGCACGACTTCCTGCTCGCCTTGACGATCGTGCTCAGCGTCGCGGCCGCCACTACGGTGCTCTTCCAGCGGCTGCGGCAGCCGGTGGTGCTCGGCTACATCCTGGCGGGCTTCATCGTCGGCCCGAACGTGCCGATCCCGCTGCTGGTCGACCGCCAGATCATCGAGACGCTCTCCGAGTTCGGCGTGATCCTGCTCATGTTCTCGCTCGGGCTCGAGTTCAGCCTGAGCAAGCTGATCGCGCTCGGGCCGACGGCGGGCTTCACCGCCGTCCTGCAGTCGAGCCTCATGCTGTGGCTCGGCTTCGCGGTCGGACAGCTCTTCGGCTGGACCACGCTCGAGAGCGTCTTTACCGGCGCGATCATCGCCATCTCGAGCACGACCATCATCGCCAAGGCGTTCGACGAGCAGGGCGTGCGCGGGCCGACGCGCGAGCTGGTGGTCGGCGTGCTGATCGTCGAGGACCTGATCGCCATCCTGCTGATGGCGATCCTCACGGCGGTGGCCACGGGGTCGGGCCTCTCGCTCAACGAGATGGCGCGCACCACCGGCGCGCTGGCCGCGTTCCTCGTGGGCCTCGTCTCGATCGGGCTGCTGGCCGTGCCGCGCGCGGTGCGTGCCGTCTTGCGGCTCGGGCGGCCCGAGACGACGCTGGTCGCCACCATCGGCTTCTGCTTCGCCGTCTCGCTACTCGCCGACGCGTTCGGCTACTCGGTGGCGCTCGGCGCGTTCATCGCCGGCTCGCTGGTCGCCGAGTCCGGGGAGCAAGCCACGATCGAGCACCTCGTGCAGCCCGTGCGCGACATGTTCGCAGCCGTCTTTTTCGTTTCGGTAGGCATGCTGATCGACCCGACGCTCATCGTGCAGTATTGGCCCGCCGTGCTTGTGCTCACGCTGGTCGTCGTGCTCGGCAAGGTGGTCGGCGTGGCGCTCGGCGCCTTTCTCACCGGCAACAGCGTGCGCACGTCGGTGCAAGCGGGGATGAGCCTCGCGCAGATCGGGGAGTTTTCCTTCATCATTGCCGGCCTCGGCCTGTCGCTGCGCGCGACCGGGCAGTTCCTCTATTCCGTCGCCGTCGCCGTCTCCGCCGTGACGACGCTCACCACGCCGTGGCTCATCCGGTCCGCGGGCCCGGTCGCCAACCTGGTCGACCGCAAGATGCCGGGCCCGCTGCAGACGTTCGTCGCGCTCTACGGCACTTGGCTCGAACAGCTCCGCAGCCGCCAGCGCGAGCAGATCCCGAGCGCGGTGATCCGCCACCTGGCGCTGCTGATCGTGCTCGACGTGGCGCTGCTCGGGGCGCTCGTGATCGGCACCTCGTGGGCGCTCGGACCGATGAGCGCGTTCGTCGAGCGCACGGTCAGCGTGGATCCCGCCGTGGCGCGCGTGGTCATCGTCATGGCGGCGATGCTGCTGGCACTCCCGCTGCTGGCCGGCGTGGTGCGGGTCGCCCGCCGGCTTGGCTACACGATCGCCGAGACGGCGCTGCCGGCGGTGGCGCAGGGCTCGCTCGACCTTGCGGCGGCGCCGCGGCGCGCGCTCGTGGTCACGCTCCAGATCACGATCGTGCTGCTGACGGGGCTGCCGCTGCTCGCCATCACGCAGCCGGTGCTGGGCGGCGTGTACGGTGCGGTCGCCTTCGGGCTCCTGCTGGTGGCGCTCGGCGTGGCGTTCTGGCGGGGTGCCACGAATCTCCAGGGCCACGTGCGCGCCGGGGCGCAGGCGATCGTCGAGATGCTGATGGCCCAGGCGCGGCGCGGCGGGACGCCGGTCGCCGTGCCGGCCGAGACCGAGGTCGACGTCGACCCGTTGGCGGAGGTCCGCCGGCTGCTGCCCGGGCTCGGCGACCCGACCCCCGTGCGGCTCGACCCGCGCAGCCCGGCGGTCGGCAAATCGCTGGGCGAGCTCAATCTGCGCGGCGTGACGGGCGCCGTCGTGCTGGCGATCATGCGCGGCGAGCACGGGCTGCTCGGCCCGCCGGCCACCGAGGTGCTGCAGGCCGGCGACGTGCTGGCGCTCGCCGGCACGCACGAGGCCATCGATGCCGCCCGCCGGCTCTTCCTGCCCGCGGAGCCGGACGCCTCGGTCGTTTAGGTGGGCAGCCGTTTGGCGCCGGTCACGCACGCGCCGCACTCGAGCGGCTCGTCGCCGGCCGCCGGTGTGGTGCCGGGCGGCAGCAGCGGCACGCGGCCGGCGAGCTCGCCTACGGCCCGGACGGCCGGCGCCCCGAACGCCGGCGGCAGCCGATCCTCGAGGCCCCGCACGGTCGTCGCCAGATGGTCCGCCACGAACGCCGTCCGCGCCGCGCGCGTCGTCTCTGCCGCCTCGGCGTCCCCCGCCTCCAGCGCGAACGCCTCCTTCAGATGCAGGTAGGCGACGAACGCCACCTCGACGGCGACGTGGTCCGGCGGATCCTCGGTGCGCGCCGCGAACGCGAAGGCGCGATAGAAGCGCTCGACGTCGGCCAGCACCGCGGCCGGATCCCGCATGCCGCAGTAGGCGGCCTCGCGAGGCGAAGCCGCGCCGCCCGGGCCGAGCAGCGCCAGGTACTGCCCTTCGCTGGCGCCGCGGGCCGCGGCCGCGGCCTGGCGGATTTTGGCGTCGCGCGTCTCGCGCGCCAGCGCACGCACCTCGTCCGCCCAGCCGGGCCGCGGCCGCTCGAGCAAGAGGCCGAGCAGCCGCCAATCCGCCGCGCTGCGCAGCGCATCTTCCGTCCGCGTGCTCCGCGCGCTCATCGGCCGCCCTCCACGGCGAACGGGATCCACGCCGTGCGCATCTTGCGGGCGCCGGCCTCCTCCCCGGATCCGTCCCAGACGGCGAACGCGACTTGTCCGGGTGCATCGGGTCGCATGCCGGCCGGCAGCGGCCGCACGATCACGGCGGCCCACCCGCCGTCGCTGTGCACGCCGCGGCCGCGCGAGCGCTGCTCGGATGCCGGCCGCAGCGTGCTCGGGCCTTCCCCGATCAGATCCTGCACGGCGCTCGCGCGCGGCCCGGCCATGGCGTTGCCGAGCGCGCGGGCGGGGGCGTAGCGGCGCGCCATCGCCTGCTGCGCCGGCGAGCCCGGAACGAGCGGCGTCGCCTCGAACGGATAGTGGTCGATGGCCGCGCCGGGATAGAGCGCGTTGATCGTATCGGGCCGGCCGTCGACCACGGCCTGCCAGAAGGCGCGCCAGTAGCTGATCTCGACGGGCCGCCCCGGCTCGCCCATCTGCGGCGCCGGCACGTCGGGCGTGGTGGCCGCCGGCAGCTGCACGGCGCAGGCGTCGGAGAAGCGGCCGGTGCCCGGGAGATCGTCACGGGTCACATCGGGCCACTCGAGCCGGAAGGCCACCTGCCGGCCGTCCGTCATGGCGCGCACGCGGACCTCCGGAGTCGACGCCGTGAGCAGCCGCGGCTCCACCATGTCCTGGAGGAGCAGCGGGGCGCGCAGCTCGGGCACCTCGGCCCAGGCGGCGGCCGACGGCTCCTCGACCAGCGCCGCGCGGTAAACCGCCGTCACGTCGGTCGCCGGCGGCGGCGGGCTCGACCCGCCGCAGGCCGCCAGCAGGATCGCGATTCCAACGGCATGTCGTCGTGCTCGCATGGCCCTCGCTCCCTCACGGCGTGTTGGTGCGCGCGACGCCGTGGGCGGCGTCGAACGCATTGCGGATGAACACGGGCTCGCGCAGCGGCACCCGGACGATCTCCGTGCCGTCCTCCTCGAGGCCGAGCACCACGTCGCCCTGCCGCTTCCAGCGAGGGACCACGCGCTCGGTCGATCCGAAAAGACAGAAGAGCCCCGCCAGATCGGCGTCGGCGGCGGCGCCGCGGTAGGTCTCGATCGCGGCGTCCACGCGCGGCCCGAACATCTGCCGCAAGAACGGCCGCGGCACGTGGATGGGCGGCACGTAGTACACGTTCGGCTCGAGGCCCCACTGCGGGTAGAGCGGGAGCGCCACCTTGCGGACGTGCACCAGGTAGTCGATCGGGTTGTCTTCGCGCGCCGCCGCCGGCGTCGAGACGAACCCCGCGAAGCGAATCTTGCCGATGCAGTTGACGAAGCACTGGGGCTGCAGGCCCTGCTCGAACTTCGGGAAGCAGGCGATGCACTTCTCCGAGGTGCCCGTCATCGGGTTGTAGAAGACCTTCTTGTAGGGGCACGCCTTCACGCACTCCTGGTAGCCGCGGCAGCGTTCCTGATCGACGAGCACGATGCCGTCCTCGGGTCGCTTGTAGATCGACGCGCGCGGACACGAGGCGAGGCAGCCCGGATAGGTGCAGTGATTGCAGATGCGCGCAAGGTAGAAGAACCACTTGTCGTGCGGCAGGCGGAAGTCCGCCCCGGTGGCGATGCTGCCGCCGGCGCAGTCGTCCTCGCCCACGTTGGGATGCGCGTAGTCGAGGTCCTCGGGCCGCCAGCCGAGCACGCGCTCGCCGGCCGCGGCCGCCTCGAAGAGTGTGCGGCCCTGGTAGACGCCGTCGGCGCTCCAGGTCTGCGGGCCGAGCCGCTCGAGGATCTGGAGGTCCCAGCCGAGCGGATAGAAGCCGTACGGCTTGGTCTCGACGTTGTTCCAGAGCATGTATTCCTGGCCCTTGCCGGAGGTCCAGGTCGTCTTGCAGGCGACCGTACACGTCTGACACGAGATGCACTTGTTCGTGTCGAAGACGGCGGCGAACTGCCGCTGCGGCCGCGCCTCCGGGTACCAGTAGGACATGTCCCGGCCGATCTGCCAGTTGTGCACGCGCGCCATCAGGCTTGCTCCTTCTTCTTGCCGCGGCCGGCGAGCTCGCCGGCGAGATACCGCTTCATCACCTCCGACTCGTAGCCGGGACGCACGCCGAGCTTGGCGGGCCGCCACAGCGGTTCCCCGCCGATGCCGCCGGGCTCGGCGCGGGCGATGCGCACGATCGCTTCGCGCGGCGCACCGGTCGGGCAGTGGACGTCGGGGAGGAAGCCCTTGCCGATCTGCTGTCCGAACATCTCCTTGCGCACAAGCGAGTCGGTCATCCACGTGGGCTTGAGCCAGCCCCGCGTGGCCGACTGGTGCGAGCCGGAGCGGAACATCGCCTGATAGTGGGTGCGCGGGTTCTTGGCGAGGCCGTCGGCGCGCGTGCGCTGCCCCTCGACCGATCCCGGGGTGGCGCCGTACATGTTGAACCACATGCGGGTGACCCCGCGGGGCGTCCCCGGGTAGTAGCGCGCCCGGCAGAGCAGCCGGGAGAACTCGTAGTCGCGCGGATTCTTCTGCCAGCCGCGGAAAGGCCGGTCCGAGGGGTCGGAGTCGATCCACACGTAGTCGCCGTCCTCGACGCCGAGCTCGCGCGCGTCGTCCGGGTGGATGTCGACGTAGCCCTCGGCGACGAACGGCGAGCGCCGATCGTGGCGGTAGATGTCGCCGAACGGACCGAAAAGGACGGCGATCATGTCGGTGTCGATCGGCATGGTGTGCGCGCCGTGGCGGTACTTCGGCGTGTGGAAGACGAAGCGGTAGCCGTCGGCGCGCAGCGGGTGCGCCGACGCCAGCGTCTCGGCCGCGGTCTTCACCACGTTGCGGCCCTGCCGCGTCTCGCACGAGAGGTCGGCGAGCGGCACGCCGTAGTCGGCGGGCCCTTTCGGCCGCAGTGCCTCGTGCGGCGGCGCCACGATCACGTTGGGCTCGTAGAACGTCGAGTCGACGGGCTCGCGGTGCACCGGGAGGTTCTCGCCGGCCTCGATGAACTCGTCCTCCTCGCGGTAGAACTCGAGCCGCCCGCTCTTCGTGTACCAGGGCCGCGAGTCGTGGACCTGCTCGTAGCCGACGGCCTTGGGGTACGTGCGGGCCATCAGCAGCGCGGGAATGCCCTGCTTCGCCTTGGCGTGCAGCTCGTCGATCCGGTAGCCGGCCGTGCAGGCCGAGTGATCGAGGATGCGCTGCAGGTACACCTCCACCCGCTGCTCGTCGACGAACTTCCAGCAGTCCGCAAAGCGACGATCGCCGGTCTGCCGGGCGAGCGCGTGGCCGACCAGCGCCAGCACCTCGATGTCGCCGCGCGTCTCGAACACGCGCGGCAGCGGCGTGGCGGGAAAGACGGTGATGAACGGATTGGTGACCGACGCCGACACGTCGGGATACTTGAGCTCCGCCCACGAGTCGACGGCGAACACCACGTCGGCCCACTCGCACGACGTGGACCACCACCATTCGTTCACCGCGATCATCTCGATCGTGGGCAGCACGTTCACCACCGTGTTGTAGTGCCACTTGACGTTGCCGAGGATCGAGTTCGCGTTGGCGAACCACATCGACTTGGTGGGCGTCGGGATGTGCCCGTCGCCCGTCAGCCGGCGGTTGCCGACCTTCAGCACGTGATGCTCGTGGTTGTAGAAGTGGGCGGACTCGGGCCGCCAGTATTGCCGCGGCCGCGCCGGCTTGGTGGGGTCGAGCTCCAGGTCGAACGGATTCTCGTTGATGTACTGCGGCACGCCGTTGAAGAGCGCCACGCGGTAGTTGCCGGCAAAGGAGCCGACGTTGCCCGCGAGCCGCCCGACGTTCCCGGTGAGCGCCGCGAGCAGGAAGATGTCCCGGTCCTTGTTGTCGTTGTTGAAGAACTGGTTCGGCCCCATGCCGATGGCGAACAGCGTCGTGCCCGGCGCGGCGGCGATGTCGCGCGCGAGTCGCACGACGGCGTCGGCGGGCGCCCAGGTGAGCGCTTCGACGATCTTCGGGTCGAAGTGCGCCGCATACTCCCGCACCAGGTCGAACACCGGACGGCAGCGCACGGTCGAGCCGTCCGTGAGCGGGACGTCCACCGCGCCCTCGAGCAGCGCCGCGGCGATCGTGGACCGCGCGCCCACCTGGTCGCGCGTGAGCGCCACCGGCTTGCCGGCTGCCGCGTCCCACCAGACGTAGTCGCCCCATTCCGCGCGCAGCCCGGCGGGCACCAGCATGTCGGTCTGCTTGCCGGGGGGGACGGGCTTCTCGCCCGGGCCGAGCACGCGGGTCTGGTTGTCGAGCGGCGCCGGCGCGCCGCCGAACACGTCGGTCGCGCGCAGGTACTTGAGCGTGTCCATGCGCACGAGCAGCGGCAGATCGGTCCAGCGGCGCACGTAGTCGGCGTCGTAGAGCCGCTCCTGCAGCACGACGTTCGCCAGGCCGAGCGCCAGGGCGGGGGTGGTGCCGGGGCGGACCACGATCGCCTCGTCGGCCTTGGACGAGGTCGCCGAGTACTCGCAGGCGATCACCACGACGCGCGTGCCCTTCAGCCGCGCCTCCGTCAGCCAGTGCGCGTCGGGCATCTTGGTGGTGATCCAGTTCATGCCCCAGACGACCAGCGTCTTGGCGAGCTCGACAGCGCTCAGGTCGAACTCCACCGTCTGCTGGCCCGTCACCATCGGATGGCCCGGCGGCAGGTCGGTGTGCCACGAGTAGTTGTCGAAGCCGCGCGCGCCGAGCGCGGCCTCGGGCGCCACGCCGCGCAGCTTGGCGTCGAGCAGCGCCATCGAGTTGGCGAGCCGGTACATGCCGAAGACGCGTGTGAGCCCGAGCAGCGGCATCCCGCCGCGGAACTTGAGAGTTTGCGTCCCGGCGCCCTGCGTCGCCGCGACCACCTCCTCCTGGTAGCCCTGCGCCCGCAGCAGCGCCTGCCCGGCCTCGCCGGTGTACGTGGTCGCGATGTTCTCCAGCGCGGCGGCCACGATGGCGGCTGCCTCCTCGTGCGAGACGCGGCTCCATTCGTCGCGCCCGCGCTCGAAGAGCTCGCGCGGCGGCCGGCCGTCGGCGCCCCGCGGGAAGCCGCGCCGGACCCACTCCTGGAAGCCCTTGCGCACCATGCAGTGCCGCAGCCGGCGGTCGCCGTAGAAGCGGCGGGTGAGCGCCAGGCCCTTCTGGCAGACGCGTGGATCCCAGCGGTGCGAGGCGCGGTTGCCGTCGAGATCGGTCGCCTCGCCGTAGCGCATGCTGGGCCCGATGCGGAGCATCACCCCGTCGCGCACGTAGGCGTTGAGCAGACAGTTGTGGGTGTCGTTCGGCGCGCAGAGGAAGGTGAACGTCGAATCGTAGCTCCAGAGGTCGCGATAGACGCGCTCCCAGTCGCGGCTCGGATACTGCGCCAGCGGATTGCCGATCGCGTCGAGCCCCCAGGCTCGCGTCGCCGAGGCGACGAAGGCGCCGAGGCCGAGCGCGCTCACGCCCTCGAGGAACTGCCGGCGGCTGAGATGGTCGATGCTCATGGGTTGTCCTCCCAGGACCGCATGAAGGTGACGATGGATTCGATCTCCGCGTCGTCGAGCACCCGATGGGTCGGCGACGGCGAGCCGAAGGCCGGCATCGCCGTGCCGGTGCGACCGCGCCGGATGGTGGCCACGAGATAGGTGTCGGTCGCCGAGGCCAGGAGCCGGGGATTGGCCAGCGCCGGCCCTTCCCGGCCCTCGCCGCGCTCGCCGTGACACGACGCGCACGCCTCCGCGTAGAGACGCGCGCCCTCGGCGGCGTCGCCGCGCGCCCAGCGCCAGGGCTCGGCGTCGTCGGGCGCCGGCACGTCGGGCGCGAAGGTGCGCACGTGGGCCACGACGGCGTCGATCTCGGCGGGTCGGAGCCCGCCCTCCGCCTCGCCCCAGGCCGGCATGCGCCGCCCGGGACGTCCGTGCCGCACGGTGTCGGCGATGAACCGGTCGGAGGCCACGGCGAGGAAATCGGGGTTCCCGATGGCCGGGAACGCCGCCATGCCCGGATAGCGCATGCCCTCGCCGTTCGGCCCGTGGCACGCCGCGCAGAACGTCCCGTAGAGCGTGGCCCCGTCGGTGGCGAACTCGCGCTCGCCGAAGCGCTCGGCGCGCACGCGGTCGCGCGGCCAGAACGCCTCCGGCCGCTCGCTGCGCCGAAGCGACAGCAGGTAGAAGGTGAGCGTCTCGATCTGCGCGTCGGTCAAGCCGAGCTGCGGCATGTTGGAGCCGGCCACCACGGTGGCGGGCGCCCGCAGATGCGCGGCGTGCCAGTTGGCGACCGTGCGCGGCCCCGGCACGTGGGAGAAGTCGAGGAGCGCTGGATCCTTCTGGCCCGCGGCCGTGAGGTCCGGCCCATCGTCGCCGCCGACGCCGGCGATCTTGTGGCAGCCGCGGCAGCCGAGCGAATGGAACATCCCCTTGGCCTCCACCAGCCGCGGCGCGCCGACGCGCGAGGCGAGGAACACGTCGAGCGCGGCCCGCTCGTCGGCCGAAAGCTCGCCCATCGACTCCCGCCAGGGACCGCCGGTCGCGGCCGCGCGCTCGGCGAGGTGCTTGTCGTACCAGCGTGGATCGAAGCCGGTGGCGCCCACCCGCGAGAGGTCGGGCGCGGGGGCCACCGCCTCGGCGCCCGGGCGCAGCGTGCCGCCGCGGCCGTCGAGCGCGTGACACGCGAGGCAGTCGCTGCGCTCGAGCACGCGCTCGCCGCGCGCGAGCTCGTCGAGGTTCGGCACCGCGAGGTGCGTGTGGCAGCCGCCGCAGCCCGCGTACGCGTAGCGCTGCGGCAGCATCGGATCGGGCCAGAAGTGCACCGCGCCGTGCGCGTCCGCCGTCTCGGTCGCCGGTCCCTGGCCGCCGTGGCAGACCACGCAGCCGAAGTCCGCCGGGTCGTGGACCACGTCGGGATGCCGCCTGAACACGGGATCCCCGTCGATGCCGCGCTCGCCCGGCGCCATGCCGACGTGGCACGAGATGCAGCGGTCGGTCGCACCCAGCGCGGGGACGTAGAGCTGGCGGAGCTGCACGTCGAACGCGGCGGCCTCGTCGGCCGGGAGCCGCGTGCGGTAGCTCCGCTGCAGGCGCCGCCAGTCGCGCGCGACGGTCTCCGAATAAGCGGCGTAGACGAGCAGCACGAGCGTCACAAGGCTCGTCGTCAGCAGCAGCAGCTTGTTCGCGCGCACGATTCCGTCCCGTCAATGCGCCGGCCACGACGCCGGCGACCAGTAGAACTCCCAGTTGGGCCCGCGGAAGTGCGTGCCCACGATCGTGAGCACGACGAACCCGCAGAGAAAGCAGGTAAACAGCGCCAGCGCGCCCGCCCGCGTCGAGTCGTAGCGGCGCACGCACCACACCGAGTAGCCGGCATAGGCGGCGGCCAGCAGCGTGCCCGGATTGACGAACGTGATGAGCAGCTGCGGCGCGTCCACCCACCACTCCCGGATCCAGCCGAAGCGGATCGCCACGCACTCGACGGCGAGCACGGTCGCGAGCCCGAAGACCGCCGAGCGCGCCACCAGCCGGCCGCCGCCCGGCCCGCCGAACCATTCGCCCGTGCCGGTCTGCTCGCGATCGAGGTACGGGATCAGCGTGAGGCCGATCACCACGATCGTGGGGATGCCGATGCCCCCCATGAACGCGGAGTACGCGACCAGCTCCTGCAACCCGAGGAAGTACCACGGCGCCTTCGCCGGGTTCTCGGGCACCGCGGGATTCGCGTGTTCCTTGAGCGGCGCGTCCGAGAAAAGCGAGAGCGCCACGCAGAGCAGCAGCGTCAGCATGAAGACGCCCGCCTCGGCGTAGAAGAGGTGGGGCATCGACGGCACCGTGCGCTCGGGGGCGCGATTCACGGCCGGCGACGTGCCGCGGACCACCGCCGCCAGGTGGTAGGTCTTCTGCGGCGCCTCGGTGAACACCGGGTAGATCGAGCGGTCGCGCTCGCCGAGCCGGCGCTCCGCGTCGGCCGGCCGCGCGAGCCCGCCGTCCTTGCGGATGCGCCAGAAGTGCACGGCGAGCAGCATGCCGAGCGCGAGCGGCAGCAGCATGACGTGCAGCAGGTAGAAGCGGATCAGCGCCTCGGCGCCGATCTCCTCGGAGCCGAGCAGCAGGAAGCGCTGCAGGCCGCCGGGATCGAAGTATTCCGTGATGCCGAGCGCGTCGGTCACCTCGCGCGGCGACTGCGCGATGTTGGCCCCGATGGTGATCGCCCAGTAGGCGAGCTGGTCCCACGGCAGGAGGTAGCCGGTGAACGACAGCCCGAGCGTCACCACGAGCAGCCCCATGCCGATCACCCAGTTGAACTCGCGCGGCGCGCGGTAGGAGGCGGTGTAGAAGACCCGCGCCATGTGGAGCAACACCGCGACCACCATGATCTGCGCCGCCCAGCGGTGGATGTTGCGGATCAGCTTGCCGGTCGGGACGACGAAGTGGATGTCCTTGATCGACCAGTACGCCGCGTCCGGATACGGCTTGTAGTAGAACATGAGCAGCACGCCGGTGGCGAGCGTCACCAGGAACGCCGAGAGCGCCATGATCCCGAGCCCCCAGGTCGTGCTCCAGCGCAGCGTCCAGCGGTGCACGCGGACGCTGTGCAGGTGAAGAAAGACGTTCCCGAACACGAACGACGAGCGCCCGCGATCGGTGACGGGCCGGCCCGTGCGCACGATGCTCTCGCGCACGCGCGCCGGAACCGCGCGGAGACTCTCGCCGAATCGCGCGAGACCGCTCATGCGCGCACCACCGTGCCGGTCGGCACGACCGTCGCCTCGTCGACGACGTACGAGCCGTCCGGCGCCTTGGTGACCGCCAGCCAGGGCAACGCCTTCGGCGCCGGCCCCTTGGTGACGCCGCCGTCGAGCGCGAACTGCGAGCCGTGACACGGGCACGCGAAGCCCGCGCCCTCGCGCTTGACGATGCAGCCGAGGTGCGTGCAGACCATCGAGACCGCGAACACGCCCTGCTCGTTGCGAATGACGGCGACCGACCGCCCGGGCGGCACGTACGGCTCGCCTGCGGCGAGCGTCTCGGGCAGGGTCACGCGGAACTTGCGCGACGGCACGGGCACGACCGCGGCGCGCGGCAGCCGCAGCGCGCCGAGCGCCGCGAAGCCGAGGGTCACCAGCGCGGACCACATGGCGGCGAGCCCGAGGAAGTCCCGCCGCGGCACGGGCGGCGGGTCGAGGCGGGAGCGTGGCGCTCCGGAGGCGGTGGTCGTCATGTGCTCCTCCAGACGGTGATGAAGCGGACGCGCTCCATCTCGATGGCGTCCGCCGGGCAGCGGATGGCGCAGAGCGCGCACCGGATGCAGCGGTCCTCGTCCTTCAGGATCGCGGTGTCCTCGAGGCAGCCGCCGGCGAGCGCGTCGAGGGCGGGCGTGGGCACGAGCGCGCCGAGCGGCGTGAGCTTGAGACACGACGTGGGGCACACGTCCACGCAGCCGCCGCAGAGCACGCAGCGCGTGCCGTCGAACACCGGCGTCACGCCGCAGTCGAGGCAGCGCGAGGCCTCGGTGCGGGCGCTGGCCTCGTCGTAGACGCGCTCGACCTGCGCCGCCGGATCGCAGAGCCGCACCTCCACGGGCGTCACCGGCGGCGGCTGTCGCGGGATCGACTCGTAGAGGAACTCGCGCCGGTAGCGCTCGAGCGGCACGTGCGACTCCAGCGCCTCCGCATGGATCGTGCGGCCGGTCACGTAGCGGTAGACGCTGCGCGCGGCCTGCTTGCCGCTCGCCACCGCGTCGATCAGCAGCCGCGTGCCGTGGGCCAGGTCGCCCGCCACGAAGACGCCGGGCGCGGTGGTCGCCAGCGTCGCGGGGTCGACCTTGGGCCAGCCGGGACGGGCCTCTTCGACGTCCTCGCCGCCCGTGGCGAGGAACCCGAGGTTCGGCTGCTGCCCCGCGGCGATCAGCACCGTGTCGCAGGCGATCGTGCGCCGCTCGGCGTCGTCGTAGACGGGCGCGAAGCGCCGCTGCTCGTCGTAGACGCGGAGACAGCGCCGGAACACGACGCCGGTCACCGCACCGCCTGCGTCGCGCTCGATCGCCACCGGCCCCCAGCCGTTCGAGCGCTCGATGCCTTCCTCGTCGCCCTCGAGGATCTCGATCGTGTCGGCCGGCATCTCCTCGAGCGTCTCGAGCGAGACCAGGTGCACGCTCGCGGTCGCCGGCAGCCGCGCCGCCGTGCGGGCGGCGTCGAGCGCGATCTGGCGCACCACGGTGCGCGCCACGTCGTAGGCGACGTTGCCGCCGCCGATCACGACGATGCGGCGCCCGAGGGCCAGCGGCTCGCCGAGCGCGACGGCGCGCAGCAGGTCGACACCGCCGTAGACGTGCGGGCCCGCCTCGCCCGGCAGCCCGAGCGCACGCGGGCGCTTGGCGCCGACGGCGATCACCACGGCGGCGTGCGTGCGGCGCAGCTCGGCGAAGGAGACGTCGCGGCCGACCTCGACGCCGGTGCGGATCTCGACGCCGAGCGCCTCGATGACCGCGACCTCGCGGCGGATCACCTCGCGAGGCAGGCGGTAGGCGGGAACGCCGACGGCCAGCATCCCGGCGGCCACCGGCTCGACCTCGTAGACCACGGGCGCGAACCCCATGAGCGCCAGATCGTGTGCTGCGGACAGGCCCGCGGGGCCGGAGCCGATGATGGCCACACGTTCGCCGCGTGCCGGCTCGAAGCCGCCCTTCAGATGCGCGCGCAGCAGCGCCGCCATCTCTTCGGGCCCGGCGCACACGTCCGGGACGAAATGGCGCGCGGCCGTGGCGATCTCGGCCGGCTCGCGCGCCTCCGCCCCGTAGCGCTCGCACACGAAGCGCTTGAGCGCGCGGATCGCGACCGGCTGATCGTGGTCCACGAACTCGCCGTGGGCGTCCACGCGCGGCACCTTGCCGCGGCGACACGCGGTCTCGCACGGCGCCCCGCAGATGCGGCCGCAGATCGACGCGAAGGGATTCGGCCCGCGCGCGATGAGATAGGCCTCCTCGAAGCGACCGGCGGCGATGGCGCGCACGTAGCCGCGCGCGTCGGTGTGCACCGGACACGCCACCTGACAGGCGATCAGATTGCGGTGGTACCCGTCGCCGGGCACCTCCACCCGCAATCGGCACTCCTCTCCCGCCGCGGAATCCACGCTGGGCCTCGCGGTCGGACGAGGCAAGGGTCGTGCCAGCAAGCGCCCCAATCCCTGCAAGCCTTCATTCCGGCGTTTGAGAAGTTCGGGCGAGCTCACGGTTCGGGCGCCCCCGCTCAGTAGCGGAACGTCAGCTCCGCGTAGCCGTAGTTGGCGTCGGTGCCGGCGAACGACTCGCCGATCACGGCGCCGCCGAAGACGTGGCCGAAGTACGTGCCGAGCGTGAGCCGCGGATGCAGCGTCAGGGTGAACGAGACGTCCACCAACTGGCCGAGCCCGTGCCGGCCGTTGGCCGGCGCGCCGGCATAGCCGAAGAGGCTCTCCTTGGTGACGCCGCCCCCCTGGTACCAGAGGTCTTCGCCCTGCGTGACCCGCAGCCAGTGCCAGTCGGCGCGCACGAACAGCCGCTCGTGCGGGCGCAGCACCAGCTCGACGAAGAAGTCGCTGGTGTTCATGAGCGTGTAGAAGGGCGTCTGGGCGTAGATGCGCGGCGTCGGGATCGGCTGGAAGAACGTCCGGTGCTTGTCGTCCTCGGGCTCCTCGTCGCCCGAGGACTGGTTCCAGCCGAGCCGCAGCCACGGCGCGGCAGGCGCATCGGAGAGCTGGTAGCCGGCCTCGACCGCGTAGGCCCACGCCGCGTGATCCTGCTCGCCCCAGTGTCCGGCTTGCAGCGCACCCCACAAAAGGACGTCGATCGCTCCCGGCCCGGCCGCGAGTCTGCCGAGCGCGTGCATGCCGCCCGTGTGGACGCTGATCGGCTCGCGGTCCGCCGCGCGCACCGCGAGCGGCCGGTTGTCCGCCTTCAGCACGTCGTGGCGGCCGTCGTGGTAGAAGAGATAGAAGACGCGCGCGTCCACCGGTGGCGCCCAGTCGCCGAGGCGCGCGAGCGTCGCCGCGATGCCCGAGAGCCACACGTCGCCCACCTCGACGTTGGCGCTCACCTCGTAGCCGCCCTGCGTGGGACGCGCGCCCCAGGCCGTCACGTTCCAGGCGGCGTGGTCCCACGCGACACGTCCGCCGTCGAAGCTGCGCGTGACGTGCGTGAAGTCGAACGGCCCCACGAGCCGCTCCGCGATCCGTGAGCGCTTGAGGTACGCGAGCGCCGGATCGGCCGGCACGGTCTCGAGACCGTCGCGGTAGTCGAAGCGACCGAGCGTCGCAGTGAACGCGCCGCCCTGGAGCGTGAGATTGCCCTGCTTCAGGAACAGCTCGCCCTGCGGGCTCCGGCGCGTGTTGGCGAAGTAGGTGGCGCCCGTCCCGAGGTTCCCCTGCGGCGGCGGGAGGCTCGCGTCCTCGGGCAGGTTCGCGAGCTCCGTGTGCTGCAGCTCGAGGGTGAGCGCCACGTGCGGAAACGCCAGCCGGGCACCCGCTCGCAGCTGGTTGGCGAAGAACGCGTAGCGCTCGGCACCCGCGGGGGCGACGCCGGGAGGCGGATCGAACCAGTCCACGAACTCGCCGCGCATGCGGTCGCTCAGCAGCAGCGTGAGGTGGTCCGTCGACCCGCGCCCGTCCTCGGCGCGCGCCGGAAGCGCCACGGCCACCGAGCAGACCAGTGCCGCCAGCAGCGCTCGGGAGTCCATGCCCCGGCTGACCAGCAACCGTCGTGCCCCGCACCGCCCCCGTATTAGCCGGGCTTCTTCTCACGTCTGCGAGCCTGAGAAACCATGCTTCCCGTCGCCGGGAACGGCTCACTCCGGCGGCCGCAGCCAGGCCGGGAGCAGCGCGACCAGCCACACCACGGAGCCCGCGATCCACACGAACGCGGCGGCCCCGAGGTGCAGGAAGTACCCCGAGGTCGCGTCCGCGACCACCCGCGTGCTGAGCGCGAGCAGCATGGTGACGGCCACCACGGCGACCACCGGGCTGCGGCCATCGCGCAAGACGGGCAGCTCGAGATGGGAGGCCGTCACGTGCGTCGCCACGCTGAAGGCCAGGAGCGCGAAGCCGCCGATGAAGGTGACGTGCAGGAACGGCACGCGGTAATCGGGGACGAGCCCGCTCGCCACCAGCCCGAGCGGGACCATCCAGAGCGCCGTCCAGGCCACCGCGCGGTTCCATCCCGGCCGCTGCGGGCGGCGCGCGGCGCCGCCGGCCAC
>DATMAZ010000127.1:0-6373 GCA_035559675.1 Candidatus Limnocylindria bacterium | reverse complement strand
GCCGCCGCGCGCGCCGCCACGGTGGCCGCGTCGACCGGCTCCCCGCCCGCGGCGGCGTACGCCGCCGCCAGCGCCGGCCCGGAGAGATACGTTTCGACGCAGCCGCGCTGCCCGCAGTAGCAGGGCGGCCCCGCCGGATCGATGCGATGATGCCCCCATTCGCCGGCAATGTGCTGCGCGCCGGCCCAGGGGACGCCGTCGATCACGATGCCGCCGCCGACGCCCGTGCCGAGGATCACGCCGAACACCACCCGGTGCCCGCGGCCGGCGCCGTAGACCGCCTCCGCCACCGCGAAGCAGTTGGCGTCGTTCTCCATGCGGACCGGGAGCCCGATGGCGCGCTCGAGATCGTCGCGCAGCGGGCGGCCGTTCAAGCAGGTGGTGTTCGAATTCTTCAGCCGGCCGTCGCGGACGGAGAGCGAGCCCGGCGTCCCGATGCCGACGGACGCGGCGCCGGGCGCGTGCGGGCGGAGCCGGGCCACCAGCGCGGCGGTGCGCGAGACGATCGCCTCGTAGCCCCGCTCGCGCTCCGTCGGCACGCGCTCGCGGGCGATCGTCCGTCCCGTCGCGTCGAGCACGGCGCCCTCGATCTTGGTGCCGCCGAGATCGATGCCGATACGAGTGGAATCTGCCATGGCTGCGCCGCCTGCGGCGTTGTATCCTGCCCGGGCGGAGGTTCCCATGCCCTACGCCGAGGGCCGGACGATCTACGACGCCGACAGCCACATCATGGAATGGCCCGAGTGGCTGCTCGACTACGCCGATCCGGCGATCCGGCCGCGCATGAAGCCGTTGTTCGTGGCCTCGGTGAAGCCGGGCGAGGAGACCTTCATCGAGCGCGAGCGCCGCCGGCACGCCGACCCGGCCGAACGGCCCGCCGCCGAGGCGGAGATCATGCTGCGCAAGAACTGGAGCGCGCTCGGCTCGTTTATCCCGGCCGACCGCTCGCGCGCGCTCGATCTCCTCGGCTTCCAGCGCCAGCTCGTCTTCAACACCTTCGCCAACACCCACCTCGTGCGCCTCGAGCACGGCCCGGACCTCGAGCTGGCCTACGGCACGGCGCGCGCCCACAACCGCGCCATGCTGGATTTCTGCCGGGCCGACCGCCGGCTGCTGCCGGTGTGCTACGTGCCGCTCGCCGAGTTCGGCGCGGCCCGGGCGATCGCCGAGGAAGCGCTCGCCGCCGGCGCCAAAGCGCTCATGGTGCCGTCGGCCTGCCCCGCCACCCACTCGCCGAGCCACACGGGGCTGTTCCCCGTCTGGGCGCTGGCCGAGGAGGCCGGCGTGCCCGTGGTCTTCCACGTCGGCGGCGGCGGGCAGCTGCTCTCGCCCATGTACTTCGAGAACGGGCTCCCGCCCGTTCCGGACTTCCACGGCGGCGCGGAGAACTTCCGCTCGGTCGACTACATGGCCATTCCCGGGCCGCCGATGCAGACGCTCGCCACCATGATCTTCGACGGGATCTTCGACCGCTTCCCGCGGCTGCGCGTCGGCGTGATCGAGCAGGGCGCCGTCTGGGTCCCGAGCTGGATGCGCAACATGGACTGCGCGCTCGAGGCGTTTTCCAAGAACGAGGCGCGGCTGCGCGCGCTCGCGCTTCGCCCGAGCGAGTACGTCCGCCGGCAGATCCGCGTGACACCGTATCCGGCCGAGCCGGTCGGCTGGATCATCGCGCAGGCGGGCGAGGAGATCTGCATGTTCTCGTCCGACTGGCCGCACGTCGAGGGTGGCCGCAATCCCATCAAGCGCTTCGAGGCGAGCCTCGCGGGCATGCCGGAACGCGCCGTCCAGCGCTTCTACGCCGACAACTTCGTCGATCTGATGGGCCCGGCGCTCGGCTGAGCCGCGGCGCTTTGCAGAATCGACACGCGCGGCGGCGCTCGAGCCGGCCCGCCGCGACGCCGGCACCCGCCGTTCGGCCGCTGTCCGTCTGGCTCCGGAGTTGCGATGCGCCTGCGAGGTCGCATGGAACCACGCGTCACCACAGCCACCGCCGGAGTGCTCGCCGCCCTCGCGCTGGGATTCGCCGTGTGGAACCTGGCGAGCCGCGCCGGCGCGGCGGACGATGCGCTCGTCGAGCGCGGCCGCTATCTCACCCATCACGTCGCCATGTGCGTGCAGTGCCACCCCCCCGCGCGATGCCGAGGGACGGCTGATCGAGGCGGAGCGGTTTCGCGGCGCGCCCGTGCCGGCCAGGACCACGCTGCCCGGCCTCGAGTGGGCAACGCAAGCGCCCAACATCGCCGGGCTCACCGGCTTCACCGACGAGGAGGAGATCCAGCTCCTCACCCGGGGGGCCAGGCGGAGGGCCGACCGCCGCCCAGGCCGCCGATGCCGCCGTTTGGGCTCACCGAGGAGGATGCGCGGGCGGTCGTGGCCTACCTGCGCTCGCTGCCCTGAGGGCGAGCAGCGCGCGGCTGACGCGCCGCACGGCCCGTGGTACGGTCCCCGGCACCGATGCACCGGATCGCCGTCCATCCGCTGTCGCTGGGGCCGGACCAGCTCGGGAGCAGCGAGATCTTCTGCGCGTTCTATCCCCTCGGCTGCCTCGTCGCCTACGCCAAGGCCGACCGCGACGGCTGGCTCCGGGAGCGCTTCGCGTTCGGGCGCATCACGCCCACGCAGGAGCGCGAGATCCCGGCGCTGCTCTCCCGGTGGCCGGAGGAGCCGGGCATCGTGCTGCTCTCGTGCTACGTCTGGAACCACGCCATCAACATGCGCGTGGCGGCCGAGGTGAAGCGCCGCTCGCCAGGGTCGCTCGTGGTCGTCGGCGGCCCGCACGTGCCACGCCAGCCCGAGCCGGCGCGGCGGTACTTCGCCGCGCACCCGTACGTCGACGTCGCCGCCCGTCACGAGGGCGAGCCGACGCTCGCGGAGCTGCTCGCCGCCATCGCGCGCTCGGGCGCGGGCCCGGAAGACCTCCGCCGCGTCGATCTCTCCGGCGTGGCGGGGCTCACGGTGCGCCGCAACGGCGATCTGCTGCGCACGCCCGATCGCCCGCGGGCCACCGACCTCGCGGCGTACCCATCGCCGTACACGACCGGCGAGTTCGACCCTTGGATCACTGACCGCGTCTACGTGCCGCTCGAGAGCAATCGCGGCTGTCCCTACGGCTGCACGTTCTGCGACTGGGGCGCCGCCACGCTGTCCAAGGTGACGCGCCTGAGCATGGAGCGCGTGCTCGCCGAGGTGGACTACGTCGCCGCGCACCGCATCCACACGATCGGCTTCTGCGACGCCAACTTCGGCATCCTGCCGCGGGATCTCGACATCGTGCGGCACATCGTCGCCACCAAGGAGCGCACCGGCTACCCGCGCGAGGTCGGCTACACCAACGCCAAGACCGCGCACCCGCGGCTCACCGAGATCATCAAGACGCTGCGCGACGCCGGGCTCACCGCCGCGGCGCAGATCTCGATGCAGACCACCGACGAGACGGTGCTCCGCAACGTCGAGCGCGACAACATCAAGACGAGCGAGTACCGCAAGATGATCGCGTTCTTCCACCGCGAGGACATCCCGGCCGTCTCCGACATGATGGTCGGGCTTCCCGGGCAGACGCCGGACACCTGTCAGCGGGATTTGCAGTTCCTTTTCGACCACAAGGTGCTGGCCGTGATCTTCGCGACCAGCGTCATGCCGAACGCGCCCATGGCCGACGAGGACTATCGCGCGCGCTTCGCGATCACGATCGGCGCCGACGGCATGGTGGAGTCCACCTACAGCTTCACCCGCGAGGACTACGCCCACATGTTCGAGCTGTGCCTCGCCTACAAGCTGTTCGTGAAGCTCGGTCTCCTCAAGTACCTGCTCTACTTCGCCCAGGTGGAGCACGGCGTGCCGGCCATGGAGTTCGTGCGGCGCTGGCTCGCGGTCACCGCCGCCCACCCCGAGCGCTACCCGCTCTCCACGCGCGTGCGGCGCGAGCTCATCGGCCGCGACTACACCGGCGGGCGCAAGGACTGGCTCGTGCTCGCCTGGAGCGACGCGCAGGCGCGCTTTCTCTTCGACGATCTCCCGGGCTTTCAGGCCGAGACGCTGGCGTTCTTTGCCCGCGAGCACGGCGTGCGGCTGGCCGGCAGCGACGTCGACGCGGTGCTCGCCGCCAACCGGGCCGTGCTGCCGCAAAAGGGGCGCGCGCTGCCGGCGCGGGTGCCGCTCGCCCACGACGTGCCCGGGTACTTCGCCGATCTCCGCCGCGTGCCGAGCCTGGCGGATCTTCCGGCGGACCACGTGCCGCTCGCGCGCCGCGGCCCCGGCGTGCTCGAGTTGGCGGCGCAGCCGCCGTGCACGACCTACGACCACGTCGACGTGGGGCTCACCTTGGGCGGCCTCGAGCTGCGCTCGAACCTGCGGATCTAGCCATGGCGTCGCTGCGGGACCGGTGGCGGCGGCTGGTGGCGAGCGAGGCCTACCAGCAGTTGGTGGCGCTGCCGCCGCAGCGGGGCTACTACCGCGTGACCCCACGCCGGCTGGCGAACCTCTACCTCGGGCGGCTTGAGTACCTGCTGGGACGCAAGCGGCTGCGCTCGAATCCGGTGAAGCTCACGGTCGAGTCGACCAGCGCCTGCAACCTGCGCTGCCCGGCGTGCTTCACCGGCGCGGGGGAGACGGGGCGCCCCCGCGGCGCCATGCCGCTCGCGCTCTACGAGCGGCTGCTCGACGAGCTCGGCCCGTATCTCTTCGAGATCGAGTTCCACAACTGGGGCGAACCGCTGCTCGCCAAGCACCTCGTGCCGATGATCGAGCGGGCGGCGCGGCTCGGCATCGCCACCACGGTCAGCACCAACTTCAGCATGCCGTTCGACGCCGAGCGCGCCGAGGCGCTGGTGCGCTCGGGCCTCTCGCTGCTCGGCGTCTCGATCGACGGCGCGCGGCAGGCTACCTACGAGCAGTACCGGGTGCGCGGCGACCTCGAACTCGTGCTGCAGAACTGCCGGCTCGTGCGCGACGCCAGGCGGCGGCTCGGCAGCCCCACGCCACGGCTCATCTGGGAGTTCCACGTCTTCGCCCACAACGCCGCCGACGTACCGCTCGCGCGCGCCATGGCGGCCGAGCTGGAGATGGAGATCTCCGTCGACAAGGGCTGGGTGGTGGGCGAGGAGTGGGATCGCGGCGGCGACTTCGCGTACTTCTTCAACCCGCGCCCCTACCGCTGCCCGTTCCTCTGGCGGCACGCCGTGGTGAACAACGACGGCGGCGTGGCCCCATGCTGCGGCACGTTCTACGCCGAGGACGATCGCGGCCGGCTTGCGACTGCCGCCGGCGTCCCCGGGGCGGCGAGCTTCCGGGAGGTCTGGAACAACGACAAGTTCGCCCTCGCGCGGCGGTTCTTCGACGCCCGCACCGGCAGCGAGGCCGAGCGCCGGGACGTCTGCTTCGACTGTCCGATCACCGTGTCGTACGAGCTGCTGAAGCAGCATCGCGCCGCCGGCGGGAGACGCGCCGACTTCCAGGTACCCTACTCCACCAACGACTGCTTCAACTACTTCTGGGAGCGGCGCCCGCGCCGCTCCGCGGGATCGGAGGCAGCGTCCTAGGCCGGGCAGCCCGGGGGCTCAGCGCGCGACGCCGTGGAGCACGTCGTGCAGCACGTCGTAGTCGACCGGCTTCTGCAGGAAGCGGATGAACCGGTGCTGGGCCAACCGCGCCTCGAGTGCGGTGGTCCGCCAGGGGCTCAGCAGGACGACGACGCCGTCCGGATGGACGTCGTGGAACGCCTCGGCCAGCTCGATGCCGTCGAGACCCGCCAGCCCGTAGTCGGCGACCAGCGCCGTGGGCCGTGCGGACGGCCGGCCGAGGGGCACGGCGGAGGCGCGACCGTAGTCGGACACCCGGTGGCCGTCGTCGCGCAGGATCTCGACGAGGCTCGTGCGAAACGGAGTCTCGTCATCGACCACGATCACGTCGAGGTCGGTGCAGGCGAAGGCATACCGATTCGGACGGCGGGGGGTCATGGCGCGCTACCCGTGGCCGGCCACCGGAGCAAGTCGGATGCCATACACGAGCGCCGTTCCAACGCGACCTTCCGGGCGCGCCATTCTCGATTCCCGTATGGATCACGGTGCCGGATTCCTTCCGGCGCTCACGCCGGACGCCACTGCGGGACGAGATCACCGTCGATCGACGGCGCGAAGTCCACTCGCATGGGCATGTCCATCCGGAGATCGTCGGCGGTGGCGCCGAGGAGATTGCCCATCGTGCGGCAACCCTCCTCGCTCTCGACCAGCACGACCACGTACGGCGTCCGGTCCTTCCAGGCGGGGAGCACCGGCGGATAGACCACCACCCACGACAGCAGCCGCGCCTTCCCGCTGGCGAGCGCCCATTCGTGCTCGAGCGAGTGGCACGCGGCGCACATCGGCTGCGGCGG
>DATMAZ010000126.1:0-14934 GCA_035559675.1 Candidatus Limnocylindria bacterium | reverse complement strand
CCAGCTCGCCAGCGCCGCCCGCCTGGCGCGGCTGCTCGCGGGCAGCGCACGCCTGGACGACGCCCCCCGGCGGGCGCGATCGGCGGCGCGGCCGCTCCAGGACGCCTACACCGTGCGGTGCGTTCCGCAGGTGCTGGGCGCGGTGCGCGCCACCGTGGCGCACGTCCGCGGCGTGGTGGAGATCGAGCTCAACGCGGTCACCGACAACCCGCTGTTCTTCGCCGAGGAGGACGCCGTGCTCCACGGTGGCAACTTCCACGGCCAGCCGGTGGCGCTCGCCCTCGACCATCTGAAGGTGGCGCTCGCCGAGACGGCGCTGTTCTCGGAGCGCCGGCTCGCCCGGCTGCTCGACCCGGCCGCCAACGGCGGGCTGCCGCCGTTTCTCATCGCCGAGCGCCCCGGCGTGCGGAGCGGTCTCATGGGGCTCCAATACTGCGCCAGCTCCACGATCGCCGACAACGCGGTGCTGGCGCACCCGGCGAGCATCGGCTCGGTGCCCACCAACGCCAACAACCAGGACGTGGTCGGCATGGGCGGCGTCGCCGCCCGGCAGGCGCGGCGCCTGCTCGACAACGCGCGCCGGGTGGTGGCGATCGAGCTGCTCGCCGCCGCCGAGGCCGCCGATCGCGTCGGCACCGACGGGCTCGGACGCGGCACGCGCGCTGTCTACGAGTGCGTGCGCGACACGGTCGCACCGCTCGCCGCGGACCGGCCGCTCGGCGCGGACGTCGAGCGCCTCGTCGAGGTCCTCGATCGCATCGCGGTGATCGAGTAGGATCCGCCGCCATGTCCGGCGCCGCCACCGTGGTCTTCGTCGAGCCGCCGTACGTGGGCTGGGACCGGCGGCGCGACCGCGTGCGGCAGGGCGAAGAGGACATGCCGGGGCTCGGCACGCTCACGCTGGCGGCGGTGATGCGCGAGCGCGGCCATCGCGTCCACGTGGTCGACGGCAAGCGCACCGGCACGACGGTGGAGGAGGTGGCGGCGCGCGTGGCGGCGCTCGGCCCGGACCACGTCGGCATCTCGGCGACGACCATCCAGATCCACAATGCGGGCCGCATCGCGGCGCGCGTGAAGGCGCTCGTGCCGGGCGCGGTGGTCACCGTGGGCGGGCCGCACGTGAGCGCCGTGCCGGAGCAGACGCTCGAGCTGTTCGCGGGCTTCGACTACGGCGTGGTGGGCGAGGGCGAGCGCTCGTATCCGGCGCTCGTGGATCGGCTCGCCGAGCGGGCCGATCCACGCGACGTGCCGGGGCTCGTGTGGCGCGACGGGCCGGCCGCGCGCGCCAATCCGCGGGCGCCGTATCTCGAGAGCGAGGAGCTCGACCGGCTGCCCGAGCCGGCCTGGGACCTCGTGTCGGACTTCCCGCTGCGCTTCCAGCCGAACGTGTTCAACTACCGCGCCACGCCCGTGGCGAGCGTGATCACGAGCCGGGGCTGCCCGTTCTCCTGCACGTTCTGCGACCGCTCGACCTCCGGCCGGCGCGGCCGCTTCCATGGCGTCGACTACGTGGTCGCCATGTGCCGGCGGCTCGAGCGCCTCGGCGTCCGGCACATCCTCTTCTACGACGACCTCTTCACGGTGAGCCGCCAGCGCGTGGTCGAGCTCTGCGAGCGTTTTCTCGCCGAGGGCTTCCGGTTCACGTGGAGCTGCAACAGCCACCCGAACCTGCTCGACGCCGAGCATCTCCGCCTCATGCGGCGGGCCGGCTGCTGGCAGATCGCCTACGGCATCGAGTCGGGATCGCAGCGCATTCTGGACGTCGTCAAGCGCGAGGTGAAGATGCCGCGCATGCTGGAGACGCTGCGGCAGACGCGCGCGGCCGGCATCCGCACCAAGGGGCTGCTGATGATGGCCCACCCGACCGAGGGCGAGGACAGCCTCGAGGAGACCGTCGAGTTCCTGCGCACGGCACCGCTCGACCTGGCGCAGATCACCAAGTTCACGCCCTATCCCGGCACGCCGTCGTACCCGACCATCCGCCGGTACGGCACGTTCGCCGAGGACTGGGAGCGGATGAACGCGATGAACTGGGTGTTCGTGCCGGACGGCCTGACACCCGAGCTGCTCGAGCGCTACTTTCGGCGCGCCTACCGGACGTTCTACTCGCGGCCCGACGTGCTGCGCGGGCTCGTGCGCTCGCTCGCCGCGGAGCCCCGCTTTCTGCGCCGCTTCGCCACCTACGTGCGCGTCGGGCTGCGCGACTGGTTTCTCACGCCGGCGTCGCGCGACGGCCGAGCGGCCCCGTCGTCCCAGCCCGCATGATCGAGCTGCGGGAGGTCCACAAGACCTACCGGCGGCGCGGCGGCGAGGTGCGGGCGGTGGCGGGCGTCTCGCTCACGGTGGCGCCGGGCGAGTTCGTGGCGGTCACCGGGCCGTCCGGCTCGGGCAAGAGCACGCTGCTGCATTTGATGGGTGGGCTCGACGTGCCGACCGCCGGCACGGTGCTGGTCGATGGCACGGCGCTCGCGGCGCTCTCCGACGACGCGCTCACCGTGTTCCGGCGCCGCAAGGTCGGGTTCGTCTTCCAGGCGTTCAACCTGCTGCCCACCCACTCGGTCGAGGAGAACGTCGCGCTGCCGCTCGAGCTCGACGGGCGGCCCGCCCGCGAGGTGCGCGAGCGCGTCGGCCGGGCGCTGGAACGGGTCGGGCTGCTCGAGCGCCGCACGCACCGGCCCGACGAGCTCTCCGGCGGCGAGATGCAGCGCACCGCGATCGCGCGCGCGCTGGCGATCGATCCGGTCGTGCTGCTCGCCGACGAGCCCACCGGCAACCTCGACTCGGTGACCGGCGGGCAAGTGCTCGATGCCTTGGGCGAAGCCAACGCCCGGGGGTGCACCGTGGTGCTGGTGACCCACGAGGCCGCCGCCGCGGCGCGCGCGCACCGGACGGTGCGGCTCACGGACGGTCGGCTCGTCGCGTGAGCGTCCGGTGCTACCAGCCGGTGTGATGCCGCTCGATCGCCGCCCGCACCCGGGCGGCGAGCGCCTCACGGTCGTCGTAGCCGAGGCCGGTCGTCGGGATGGGCTCCTCGACCACGATCTCCACCGGGCCGGGCACCACCACGAGCCGGCTCCCGCGCGGCATGAGCCGCCGCGTCCCGCGGCAGACGACCGGCACCACCGGCAGCCCGGCCCGGATGGCGAGCACGAAGGCGCCCTTCTTGAACTCGCGCAGCCGGCCGTCGCGCGAGCGGGTCCCCTCGGGAAAGATCACCAGCGAGCCCGCCGTGGGGTCGGTGCGTTCGAGCGCCGCGATGGCGACCTCCGGGTTGTCGCGATCGATCGGCACCATGTCGAGCGTGTCGAGGACGGCGGCGACGATCGGGTGCCGCCACATCTCGCGCTTGGCGGCGAACCGCGTGCGGCCCGGGAGAAAGCCGAGGAGCGTCAGGATGTCGAGGTGGCTCTGGTGGTTCGGGGTCAGCACGAAGGGCCCGCCCGTCGCCAGGTGCTCGGCGCCCCGCACCGTCACCTGCACGCCGAGGAGCCGCGTGAGATCGCGCGCGCGGGCCTTGGCGAACCGCCAGGTGAGGTCGCGGTTGCGCGTCACGCGGTCGAGCGCCACCGCGACGGCGGCCATGCCGACCATCATGCTGCGGAAGAGGTACGGCGAGAGCGCCACGCGGAGCCCGCGCGCCTCGGCGTAGCCGAGGCGCGCCGCCCCGAGTGTCGCGTCGCTGAACTCCGCCATGCTCTGCGTCCCTATCAGCTCCGGGCAGCGCTGACGACTGCCCGTCGCGCCGCCGGCTGCACCGCACGCCGCAGCGGCAGCGCCGGACGGCGCCCCGCGCCGAGGCGCTGCACCAACAGGTCGAGCGGTGCCAGCATCTTCGCGGCATTGGCACCCCCTGCGGCGGCGGCGACGGCCTGGTAGGCGCGGCGCTGGCGCGCGCGCACGAGCCGCCGGATGGCCGCCAGCGCCGTGCCGCCGTCCTCGGTTGCCAGCGTCTGCTCCAGCACCTGGAAGTCGTGCAGCTCGCCGAGCAGGTCCTGCAGGTGCGCCAGCCGGTGGACGACCAGCGTGCTCGCCGGTAGCTTCCGCGCGACGGGCTCGAGGAGGTACCGGAGGCGCTTGGTTTCGATGCGCGCCCGATGGAGGCGGCGGCGCGCGCGGAGCGCGGGCAGCTCCTCGAGCAGCGGCCGGAGCGTGTCGGTGTGCAGCGCGATCAGCCGCCCGAGGACCAGGCGGAAGGGGAGCGCGTCCGGGAACGTGCCGGCGTCCCGCAGCCGCTTCTCGAGCGCGCGGGCGGCGCGCGGGAAGCGTGCCTCGATCACTGTGCGGGCGTCGGCGTAGCCCTTGTGCACGTGCCGGCGAAGCCGGCGGATCATCCGCGACGCGAGCGCGCGCGTTTCGCCGTCGAGCTCGCGTCGGAGCGCCCGCAGCCGCTCGACCTGCACCTCGGCGTCGCGGGCCGGCCCGGTCGCCTCGGCCAGGCGGCGAAGCCGCCGCCGGTCCTTCGGGCGCACCACGCCGCGCAGGTGCGAGCGGTAGGCGCGGAGCGTGCTGCGGAGCCGGCGGATCGCGACCCGGAAGTCGTGCAGCGCATCGCCGTCCTCGCCGTTCTGCAGGCGCGCGGCGGCGGCGCCCGCCGCGCCGAGCTGCCGGCGCGCGATGCGCGCGACCACGTCGAGCGCGGGACGCTCCATCTTGGATGCGGCCTCGGCCATGCGCTGTCCCTATCGCAACTCCAGCCGGCGCAGAAGGCTTCGGCCCGGGTGACGCTTGCCCCGGGCATCGCCACCTCCTAAGAACACGCGCGCATGGCGGATTTCAAAGGCTTCACCCCCGTTCCACTGCCCGAGACCGCTCCGTACTGGGCCGCGGCGCGCCGGCACGTGCTCGAGCTGCCGTATTGCACGGCCTGCGGCGCCTTCCATTACTACCCGCGGGCGACCTGTCCGCACTGCCTCTCGAGCGCGCTCGAGTGGCGGCGGGTGAGCGGGCGCGGCCGGCTGCACACCTTCACGGTCGTCCACCGCGGTCCGCGCGACTTTCCGCTCGGCACTCCGTACGTGCTCGCCGTGGTCGAGCTGGACGAAGGACCGCGCCTCATGACGAACCTGGTCGGCGTGCCCGCCGACCCCGCCGCCGTGCGCATCGGGATGCCGGTGGAGGTGACCTTCGTGGACCTGAGCGACGCGGTGGCGCTGCCGCACTTCCGTCCGGTGGAGAGCGCGTCATGAGCCGCGAGCGGCGCCGCATGCGCGGCCGGGTGGCGATCGTGGGCGCCGCCGAGTCGGACGAGCTGGGCAAGCTGCCGCACAAGTCGGCGCTGGCGCTGCACGCCGAGGCGGCGCGCAATGCGCTGGCGGACGCCGGGCTCCGCAAGGAGGACGTCGACGGCGTCTTCTCGGCCGGGCTCTGGATGGCCGCCGAGACCGCCGAGTACATGGGGCTGCGGCCGCGCTACATCGACGGGACGCAGATCGGCGGCTGCTCGTTCATCGCGCACGTCGAGCACGCCATGGCGGCGCTCGACGCCGGGCTCTGCGACGTGGCGCTCATCACGCACGGCGAGAGCGGTGCCTCGCGCGTCGGCATGCCCGGAACGCGCTTCGGACACGATTCCATCCGGCTCCAGTTCGAGGGCCCGTTCGGTCTCTTCGGGCCGCCGACCGGGTACGCGCTGGCCGCCGCGCGCCACATGCACGAGTTCGGCACCACCAGCGAGCAGCTGGCCGAGCTGGCGGTCTCGACGCGGCGCTGGGCGCAGCTGAACCCCCGGGCCATGATGCGCGACCCGCTCACCGTCGACGACGTGCTGTCGTCGCGCATGATTTCCTGGCCGCTGCACCTGCTCGACTGCTGTCTGGTGACCGACGGCGGCGGTGCGATCGTGCTGGTGCGTGCCGAGCGGGCGGCCGACTTCCCGAAGCCGCCGGTGTGGGTGCTCGGTACCGGCGAGTGCGCCAGCCACGTGCACGTGCACCAGATGCCCGATTTCGCGCGCTGGGACGCGGCCGCGGTGGCGGCGCGGCTCGCCTTCGAGATGGCGGGCGTCACGCACGCGGACATCGACGTCGCGGAATTCTACGACGCCTTCACCATCGTGCCGGTGATGGGGCTCGAGGCCGCCGGCTTCTGCAAGCCCGGCGAGGGCGGCGCCTTCGTCGCCGGCGGCCGCACGGCGCCCGGCGGCGCGTTTCCGATGAACACCAACGGCGGCGGGCTCTCGTACACGCACACGGGCATGTACGGCATGTTCACGCTCATCGAGGCCGTCCGCCAGCTCCGCGGCGAGTGCGGCGCGCGGCAGGTCGCGGGGGCGAAGACCGCCATCTGTCACGGGCTCGGCGGCATGTTCAGCGCGTCCGCCACGCTCATCTGCGGCACGGAGCGGCCGTGAGCAGGGCGCCGGTGCTGCTCTACACGCGCACGGGCTGCGCGCATTGCGACGCGCTGCGCGCCGCCCTGGCGGCGCGCGGGACAACCGTCCGCGAGATCAACCTGAGCGAGCGGCCGCAGGCGATCGCCGAGCTGATGAAGCTCACCGGCGGCCGGCGGATCGTGCCGGTCGTGGTCGAGGGCACGCGCATCACGATCGCCCCCGACGGCGGCTCGACGTTCTAGCCCGCGCTAGGACGTGCGGCGGCCGATCTTCGGGTCGTCGGGCTCGCCGGGAAGCGGCTTGCCCCAGGGATCGGTGCGCGGGATGCGGAGCTTGCTGAGCGTGCGCTGCGTGTCCTCGTTCACCCACGGCTGGCCGAGCGCGCACGGCACGGGCTGCCCGGCCTCCTCGACCTGGCGATAGGCGGGGAAGCCCGTCTGCCCGAAACGGAGCGACATGCGCTTGGCCACGGCTCTCGTGTAGCGAGCCATTGCACTCGCGGCAAGCCGGCCCTAGACCGGTGCGCCATGGACGACCACGTCTGCTTCTCCTTCTCGCCGCTGCGCGACGCGCCGCCGGCCGACATCGTGGCCTGGGCGCGGCGCGCCGAGGAGCTGGGCTACGAGGCGGTCTTCATCCCCGAGTCGTTCAACGACTCGCTCGCCTACGCGCAGGCGGTGGCGCACGCGACCACGCGGATCCAGGTGGGCACGGCGATCACGAACGTGTACCTCCGCCACCCGACGCTGCTCGCCCAGCAGGCCGCCGCGGTGCAGGAGTTCTCGGGCGGGCGGCTGCTGCTCGGGCTCGGCGTGGGGCACCGCGTGGTGAACCAGTCGCTCGGCATCGACATGGACGACCCGCTCCAGAAGATGCGCGACGTCATCGGCACGCTGCGCGAGGCGTTCGTCAAGGGCCCGCACCAGCCGCGGCCGAAGACGCCGCCCCGGCTGCTCGCCGCGGCGCTGTCGGCGCGCATGGTCGACCTCGCCGGCGAGCTGGCCGACGGCGTGATCTTCAATCTCTTCCCCGTGGAGCGCTACCGGCGCGCGATCCCGTGGCTCCACCGCGGCGCCCGGCGCGGCGGGCGCGACAAGAAGACGATCGAGGTGCTGCACTTCACCACCTGCTACTTCGGTCCGGACCGCGCCGCCTGTCTGCACGAGGCGAAGCGCATGCTCGCGCGCTACGCGAACCTCCAGTTCTACGGCAACATGCTGGCCCAGACGGGCTTCGAGAGCGAGGTCGAGACGATCCGCGCGGCCTGGAAGGCGAAGGACGTGGCCGCCGCGGAAGCGGCGGTGAGCGACCGCATGGCCGAGTCGGTGACGCTCGTGGGCGACCCCGCCGAGGCCCGCCAGCGCATCCGCGCGTATCGGATGGCTGGGGCGGACCGGGTGATCGTGTTTCCGAACCCGGTGGGCGAGTCGCGCGCCGCGGCGGTGGAGCGGGCGCTGGTGGCGCTGGCCCCGCGGGCCTGATCGTCGCGCGGCCGGGCCCGTTCGGCCGAGCCGCATGGGGCGGCGGTGCGCGGGCTTGACGCCGGCGCCGTCTTGCCGTTCCCTCGGGGCATGCTCGCCACGCAAATCCGCCAGAAAGACAGCGTCTTTTACTTCGTCGCCTATCCCGCGCTCGACATCCTCCGCAAGGTTCGGTTCATCAGCCGGTTCTACGCCGAGGGCGAGCGGATCGCGCCCGAGGAGATCGCCGCCACCGACGAGGTGGCGGCCTTCATCGCGCGCATCGAGCGCAGCGACAAGGCGTTCCAGCGCGACTTGAGCCGCCAGAAGGTGGCGGCCATCGAGAACTTCTACGAGACGGCGGTGAGCCAGCCGCCGATTCCGGGCACGATCCTGCTGTTCACGAAGGAGCGCTTGCGGTTCGAACCGGTCGGCGAGTTCGAGAACGTCGGCAACCTCGAGGAGCCGACGGAGAAGTACCTCATCATCGACGGCCAGCACCGTCTGGCGGCGCTGCACTTCTTCGCCAAGCACCGGCCCGACGAGGCCCGCACGCTGCACGTCCCGTGCGTGGTGTTCGACGGCAAGAGCGAGGACTTCGCCACCGAGATGTTCGTGATCATCAACAGCACGCCGACGCGCATCAACAAGAGCCACCTGGTGGACCTTTACGAGCGCGTGTCCTGGGCGGCGCCGGACAAGAAGCTCGCGGCGCGCATCGTCGACCTGCTCTACTCGGAGAGCGACTCGCCGCTCCGCTACCGGATCAACCGGCTCGGCGGCCGCTCGAAGCAGCCGAAGTGGATCCTGCAGGCCGAGCTGTTCAACGAGATCCATCGCTGGGTCGCCTCACAGCAAAAGATCGAGGTGACGCAGGGCCAGGTGCGGCGTCGCTACGAGATCGTGCGCGACTTTCTGCGGGCCGCCGAGCGCGCCTGGGGCGACGCCTGGGGCAGCCCGAACCACATGGTGACCCGTCCGGTGACGTTGAAGGCGATGCTGCGCACCTGCTTCGACCTGGCGCAGGTCGACGCCGAGCCGGCGGCGACGCGGCCGACCCGTTGGCTCCGCCGGCTGATGCCCTGGGGCGAGATGGCGCGCGACTTTCGCGCCGAGGGATTCTACGAGCGGTTCCCCGCCAAGGGGCAGGTCGAGCGCGTGGCCCGCATCCACCGCGAGCTCGGGCGGCGCGCCGGCATCGAGCCGCGCAAGACCCGCCGCGGCGAGGCGGCGTGACGAGCGGGCGCGGGGCGCCGCACCCGCTCGCGCCTACGGCTGCGGCGGCTTGAACTGCGTGCGCAGAAAGGCGTCGAACGCCCGGTCCGGGAGCAGCGGGCGGAGCCGGGTGAGCAGATGCGCCGCGGCGGTCACCGGATAGCGCGTCCGCGGCTTCGGCGCCGAGATGGCGCGCTCGATCGTGCGCGCCACGTCGATCGGCTCGCCGGCGAACGCCGCGAGCTGGCCCTCGAACGCCTCCTTGATCTTCACCGCGACCTGCGAGTTGAACTCGGCATACGGGCCGTCGGCCGCCGCGATCGACGCGGTGGCGGTGTCGCCGAAGCGCGTCTTGATCGCCCCCGGCTCGATGATCACCACGTGGATCCCGAAGCCCGAGAGCTCGAAGCGGAGCGCGTCGGACATCGCCTCCACCGCGTGCTTGGTGGCGTGGTAGAAGGCCCCGCCGGGCAGCGTGATCTTGCCGCCGACGGAGCTGATGTTGACGATGCGCCCCCAGCGCTGCGCGCGCATCTTCGGGAGCACGAGCTGGGTGAGGCGGATCAGGCCGAAGACGTTGGTCTCGAACTGCCGGCGCACCTCGCTCATCGGCGTGGTCTCGAAGGCGCCCTCGAGGCCGTAGCCGGCGTTGTTCACCAACACGCCGACTGCCCCCTCGCTCGCTTCGATCGTCCGGACTGCCGCGACCATCGAGGCCTCGTCGCAGACGTCGAGCTGCAGCGTGCGGCAGCCCTTGGTGGCCAGGTCCGCGATGCTGTCGAGCCGCCGGGCCGTCGCGTAGACCGGATAGCCGCGCTCCGCGAGCAGCAGCGCCGTCGCCCGGCCGATACCGGTCGAGCAGCCCGTGATCAGTACCGCCTTCGAGATGGCCGTGGTCGTCATCCGGGCACAGTGGGGGACGCGCCGCCGCCGTGTCAACGGTCGTTCTTTGAATCCCCGCGACGCCGCTGATACCACACGACGAAGCCCGGCCATGGACTACAAGAGCACGCTCAACCTGCCGCGCACCGACTTCCCGATGCGCGCCAACCTGCCACAGCGCGAGCCCGAGATCCTGGCCCGCTGGGACGAGCTGCAGCTCTACCGGTGCATGCAGGAGGCCCGCGCCGGCAAGCCGCGCTTCGTGCTGCACGACGGCCCGCCGTACGCCAACGGGCACATCCACATCGGGCACACCCTGAACAAGGTGCTGAAGGACGTCATCGTCAAGTATCGGACGATGGCGGGCTGGCAGGCGCCGTACGTGCCCGGCTGGGACTGCCACGGGCTGCCGATCGAGCTGCAGGTGGAGAAGGAGCTGGGGCGCGCCAAGAAGGAGGCCATGCCCAAGGTCGAGGTGCGCAAGCGCTGCCGGGCCTACGCCGAGAAGTTCGTCGGCGTCCAGCGCCAGGAGTTCAAGCGGCTCGGCGTGCTCGGCGACTGGGAGCGGCCGTATCTCACCATGGACTTCGCCTACGAGGCCGAGGAGGTGCGCGTGCTCGGCCGCTGCATCGACAAGGGCCTCCTCTACCGGGGCAAGAAGCCGGTGCTCTGGTGCCCGTCGTGCGCCACCGCGCTGGCGGAGGCCGAGGTCGAGTACGAGGACGTCGAGTCGCCGTCGGTGTTCGTCGCCTACCGGCTCGTCGATCCGCCGCCGGCGCTCGCCGCCGCGGGCGAGGTGAGCGCCGTCATCTGGACGACCACCCCCTGGACGCTGCCCGCGAGCCTCGCCGTCGCGGTCCATCCGGCGCACGAGTACGTCGTGCTGCGGGCCGGCAGCCGCGCGCTGCTGGTGGCGGCGGCGCTGGCACCCGCGCTCGCCGAGACGCTCGGGCTCGAGCCGCCGGCGCTGGCCCGCGTGAAGGGCCGCGACCTCGAAGGACGGCGGGCGCGGCATCCGTGGATCGAGCGCGAGGTGCCGATCGTGCTCGCCGACTACGTGACGGTCGAGAGCGGCACCGGGCTGGTACACACCGCGCCCGGCCACGGGCAGGAGGACTACCAGACCGGGCAGAAGTACGGCCTGGACGTGCTGGCGCCGGTCGACGCCCGCGGCCGCTTCACCGACGCCGTGCCCGAATGGGCGGGGCAGCAGGTGTTCGCCGCGAACCCCGCCATCGTCGAGCACCTGCGGGCGGTGGGCGCGCTCGTCGGCGCGCGGCGCTTCGGCCACAGCTATCCGCACTGCTGGCGCTGCAAGTCGCCGGTCATCTTTCGGGCCACCGAGCAGTGGTTCATCGGCATGGAGCGCGGCGGCGGGCTCCGTGCCGCGGCGTTGCGCGAGATCGATCGGGTCACCTGGGTGCCGCAGTGGGGCCGCGAGCGCATCGTCGGTATGATCGCGACGCGGCCCGACTGGTGCGTCTCGCGCCAGCGCGACTGGGGCGTGCCCATCGTGGCGCTCTTCTGCGAGGGGTGCGGCGAGCCGCTGGTGAGCAGCGCGCTCTGCGAGCACGTGGCCGCGATCTTCGAGCGCGAGGGCGCCGACGCCTGGTTCGCCCGCGAGCCCGACGAGCTGGCGCCCCCGGGATCGAGCTGTGCGGCCTGCGGCGGCACGCGCTTTCGGCGCGAGACCGACATCCTCGACGTCTGGTTCGATTCGGGGGTGAGCTGGGCCGCGGTGGTGAACCAGCGCCCCGAGCTCGGCGGGCACGCCGACCTCTATCTCGAGGGCAGCGACCAGCACCGTGGCTGGTTCCACAGCGCGCTGCTCACCAGCGTCGCGGTCACCGGTGCGGCGCCGTACGACACGGTGCTGACGCACGGCTTCACGCTCGACGGCGCCGGCCGCAAGATGTCGAAGAGCCTCGGCAACACGATCGAGCCGCAGGAGGTCATCAAGAAGCAGGGCGCCGAGCTGCTGCGCCTCTGGGTCGCCGCCGAGGACTACCGCGAAGACCAGCGCGTCTCCGACGAGATCCTGGGCCAGCAGGTCGACACCTACCGGCGGCTCCGCAACACGGCGCGCTTTCTGTTGAGCAACCTCTTCGACTTCGACGCCGCGCGGGACGCCGTGCCCTACGAGCGGCTGCCGTCGCTCGAGCGCTGGGCGCTCCATCGCACGGCGCAGCTCGTGCAGCGGGTCCGCGACGCGTACGAGCGCTACGAGTTCCACGTCGTCTACCACGCCCTCAACAACTTCTGCAGCGTGGACCTGAGCGCGCTCTACCTCGACGTGCGCAAGGACGCGCTCTACTGCGAGCGCGCCGATGCGCCCGTCCGGCGCGCGGCCCAGACGGTGCTCGCCGAGATCCTGGATGCGCTGGTGCGGGTGATGGCGCCCATCCTCTCGTTCACCGCCGAGGAGATCTGGGGCCATCTGCCGGCCGCGAACCGGCCGCCGAGCGTGTTTCTGGCCGACTTCCCCGCCGACCGCCCGGAGTGGACGGCGAAGGCGCTCGCGGCGGAGTACGACCGCCTGCTGCAGGTACGCGCCGCGGTGACCAAGGCGCTCGAGGACGCGCGGCGCGAGGGGACCGTGAAGCAGGCCACCGAGGCCCGGGCCGTGCTGCGCGCCGCCGGCGAGCTCGACGCGCTGCTGCGCGCGCGCTCCGCCGAGCTGCTCGAGCTGTGCATGCTCGCCGACCTGGTGATCGATCCGACTGCCGCCACCGCGCCGAGCCCCGTGCTCGACGGGCTCGGCGTGCGCATCGAGCCGGCGCCCGGCGAGAAGTGCGCGCGCTGCTGGATCGTGCGCCCGCTCGGCGCCGATGCGGCGCACCCGTCGCTCTGCGAGCGCTGCAGCGGAGTGCTCGCCTGATGCGCGACTCGCGCTGGCGGATGGCGGTGCTCGTGGCCCTTTTCGTGTTCGTGCTCGACCGGGCGACCAAGGTCCTGGTCGAGCGGACGATGACCCTCGAGCAGACCATCGACGTGCTGCCGTTCTTCGCGCTGACATACGTCCGCAACCCCGGGGCCGCGTTCGGGCTCTTCCGCAATCTCCCGGAGCCGCTGCGCCTGCCGCTCTTGCTGGGGGTGACGGCCGTCGCCTTCGTCGTCTTGCTCGCCTACCTCCGCGAGACGCCGCCGGAGCGGCGCTGGATCGTGGTCGCGCTCGGCGGCGTGCTCGGCGGCGCGCTCGGCAACCTTTACTGTCGCGTTCGCTACGGCGAGGTGATCGACTTCTTCCACCTGCACTGGCGCGGGTGGAGCTGGCCCATGTTCAACGTGGCCGATTCGGCGATCACGGTGGGCGTGATCGCGTTGCTCGTGAGCTCGTTCGTCGACGCTAGGCGGACGGCGCGGTCGACGTCCGAGCCGGCGCGCTAGCGGCTTCCCGCAGCCGCACCAGCACCCGCTCGGCGATCTCGAAGAACGCGCGGCTCTGCGGATGCGTGGGGTCGGCCACCACGATGGGCGCACCCCGGTCGCCGGCCTCGCGGATCCCGCGGGCGAGCGGCACCTCGCCGAGCAGCGGCACGCCCGTTTCCTCCGCTAGCCGGCGGGCTCCCCCGTGCCCGAAGGGCTCGCTCACGGCGCCGCACGACGGACAGCGATGGAAGCTCATGTTCTCGATCACGCCCAGCACCGGCGCGTTCATCTGCTGGAACATCTTGATGCCGCGTCGCACGTCGGCCAGCGCCACGTCCTGCGGCGTGCTGACGATGATGCCGCCGGTGATCGGCAGCTGCTGCGTCAGCGTGAGTTGCACGTCGCCGGTGCCGGGTGGCAGGTCGAGCACGAGCACGTCGAGCTCGCCCCACTCGGTGTTGCGCAGAAACTCCGTCAGCAGCTTGGTGAGCATCGGCCCGCGCCAGATGACGGGCGTGTCGTCCGCCAGGAACATGCCCATGGAGATCACGCGCAGCCCGTAGCGCTCGAGCGGCACCAGGCGCCCGCCCTCGCCGGCCCGGAGCTTCTCGCCGATGCCGAGCATCAGCGGCACGCTCGGGCCGTACACGTCGGCGTCGAGGAGGCCCACCTTCGGGAGCAGCGATGCGAGCGCGAGCGCCAAGTTGGTGGCGACGGTGGACTTCCCGACGCCGCCCTTGCCGCTCGCCACGGCCAGCACGGCGCGCACGCCCGGAATCGGCTCGGGCCCGCGCCGCTGCGGCGCCTGCGGCGGGGCGGTCCGCACCAGGCGCACCGGGCCGGGGAGGTCCGGCATGCCGGAGACGGCCGCGACCACCTCGCGCTCGATCTCCCGGATGACCTCCTCCTTGGCCGTGCTCGGAGCCAGCACGACGGTCACCCCGTCCGATGCCACCTCGATGTCCTGCACCACACCGAAGGAGACGATGTCGCGGGAGAAGCCCGGATAGCGAACGAGGCGCAGCCGATCGAGGATTTCCGCGGGGGTCGGCACCTCGGGTTGCGTTACCAGCGTGTCCAGATAGTGACAAGGCCACTGCGTCACGGCCCGGATGGCAACGACACACGCATGACGGCTGCTCGGGACAACGAACGGGAAAAGCCCCGGATTCCAAGGCTTCGTGCGTGGCACCTGGGTTGCTTGGGTCCTTAGCGACAACTCATGGAACCGCACATGGCGACGAACACCTCCACTCCCCCGCGTGATGCAGGCCAAGTGATCCGCGCCTGGCGACAGCGCGTCGGGCTCACGCAGGAAGGTCTGGCGCAGGCTCTGAGCGTCACCTTCTCCACCGTGAGCCGCTGGGAGAACGGGCATGTGCTGCCAAGCAAGCTCGCATGGCGCGCGTTGCAGCAGCTCGCCAGCGAGCGTGGCTGCCCGCTCGTCCCCAACATCGACGACCTGCCGACCAAGCCGTTTCGCAGCAACTGACGCGCCGCTGGCGGGGCGCGCGCGGTGTGCTAGCTTCCCGGCATGCGGCGGGCCCGTTCCGGCCGGGATCGGCAACCCAGGCGCGCGGCCGACGCGCCGGCGCTCAATCGACCGTTCTCGGCGCTGGCGCGCATCGTGCGGACGGCCACGCCGGCGCCCGGGCGTCCCGCGGCCGCGTCCCGGAC
>DATMAZ010000125.1:0-2380 GCA_035559675.1 Candidatus Limnocylindria bacterium | reverse complement strand
GTCCCGGGGTAGAGATCGTCGAACGATGCACGAGCCCCACAGCGCTCCTCTCGAGAACCCGCTGCTCGAGGACTTCCTCCTCCCGCCGTTCGACCGCATCCGCGCGGAGCACGTGGAGCCCGCCGTGCGGGTCGTCCTGGCGCGCCTCGGTCGCGAGCTGCAAGCGCTCGAGCGGGACGTCGCGCCGGCCTGGGACGCGGTCGTGCCGGCGCTCGACGACATCGCCGACCGGCTGGGCCGGGTCTGGGGCGTGGTGTCGCACTTGATGAGCGTGCGCAACTCGCCCGAGCTGCGCGCCGCCCACGAGGCCGTGCAGCCGGAGGTGGTGGCGTTCTCGCTCCGGCTCGGCCAGAGCCGGCCGATCTACCAGGCGCTGCGCGAGCTTCGCGCGAGCGGCGAGTGGGCGACGCTCGATCCCGCACGCCGCCGCATCGTCGACACGCTCATCCGCGACGCCGAGCTGGCGGGGGTGGGGCTCGAGGGGGCAGCGAGAGAGCGGTTCAATGCGATCCAGGCCGAGCTGGCCGAGGCCGCCACCCGCTTTGCGAACAACGTGCTCGACGCCACCAAGGCATTCGCCCTCGTGCTGCGCACGGCCGACGAGGTGGCGGGTCTGCCGCCGAGCCTGCTGGCGCTCGCGGCGCAGGCGGCGCGTGCCGCGGGCGAGCCGGATGCCACGGCGGAGGCGGGGCCCTGGCGGATCACGCTCGACCTCCCGTGCGTCGGCCCCTTCTTGGAGCACAGCCGCCGGCGCGATCTGCGCGAACAGGTCTATCGCGCCTACGTGACGCGCGCGTCGAGCGGTGCGTACGACAACACCGCGCTCATCTCGCGGATCCTGCGGCTGCGGCGCGAGCAGGCCCGGCTGCTGGGCTTCGAGAGCTACGCGGCGGTGAGCCTGGCGAGCAAGATGGCCCCGGACGTCTCCGCGGTGGAGCGCCTGCTCGAAGAGCTGCGTCGCGCGTCGATCGAGGCCGCGCGGCGCGACCTCGAGGAGATCCGCGCGCTCGCCCGCGCGCACGGCGCGCCCGAGGGCGACGACATGCAGCACTGGGACGTCGCCTTCTGGGCCGAGCGGCTGCGCGAGGCGCGCTACGACTTCACCGACGAGCAGCTCCGCCCGTACTTTCCGCTGCCGCACGTGCTCCAGGGGCTGTTCGCGCTGGCCGAGCGCTTGCTCGGCATCCGCATCACCCCGGCCGACGGGGAGGCGGCCACCTGGCATCCCGACGTGCGCTTCTTCCGGGTAGCGGACGCCGACGGCACGCCGCTCGCCGCTTTCTTCCTCGATCCGTACAGCCGCCCGGCCGAGAAGCGGGGCGGCGCCTGGATGGACGAGTGCGTCGGCCGCCGGCGCACCGCGGCGGGTGTGCGCCACCCGGTGGCCTACCTCGTGTGCAACCAGGCGCCGCCGATCGGCGAGCGGCCGTCGCTCATGAAGTTCGACGAGGTCGAGACGCTCTTCCACGAGTTCGGACACGGCCTGCAGCACATGCTCACGACGGTCGACCACGGGCTCGCCTCGGGTATCCGCAACGTCGAATGGGACGCGGTCGAGCTGCCGAGCCAGTTCATGGAGAACTGGTGCTACCAGCGCGAGACGCTGCTTGGGCTCTCGCGGCACGTGGAGACGGGGGCGCCGCTGCCCGACGATCTCTTCCGCAAGATCGCCGCCGCCCGCACCTTCCGTGCCGGCTCGCTCATGCTGCGCCAGCTCGCCTTTGCGATGCTCGACCTCGAGCTGCACCATCGCTGGGATCCCGACGGACCGCAGACGCCGTTCGCGCTCCAGCAGCGGCTGGCGGAGCGCACGAGCGTGCTGCCGCCGCTGCCGGACGATCGCTTCCTCTGCAGCTTCAACCACATCTTCGCCGGCGGCTACGCGGCGGGCTACTACAGCTACAAGTGGGCCGAGGTGCTCTCCGCCGACGCGTTTGCCGCCTTCGAGGAGGCGGGGCTCGACGACCCAGCCGCGGTGGCCGCGACCGGCCGACGCTGGCGCGACACCGTCTTGTCGCTTGGAGGCAGCCGTCCGGCCATGGAGGTCTTCAAGGCGTTTCGCGGGCGCGAGCCCACGACCGACGCCTTGCTCCGTCACGCCGGGCTCGCAGCGGCCTGAGCGCGCCGCCCGGATGGTGCCGGCGGGCGGTCGGGCTACCGCTGGCGGTCTCCCTCGCCTTGCGCACGCCGCTTGGGCTCCGAGGGTCGCAGCTTGGCGATCAGGAAGTCCTGCGGCTCTGGATACGCGGCGCGCTCGGCCCGCGGGTAGACCAGCACGGCCTCCACGCCGACGCTGGCGAGCCGGCGGCGCAGCGCCTCGCCGAAGCTCGCCGAATGCTCGGGATGCGGATCCGCGGCGCCGAGGGACGGCGCGGTGACG
>DATMAZ010000124.1:0-15991 GCA_035559675.1 Candidatus Limnocylindria bacterium | reverse complement strand
CGAGACGCTGCTCGCCGCCGCGCGCGGGCGCTACACCGCGCTCGGACTCTCGCAGCTCGCCGGGCGGCTCTGACGCCGGCGCCGCGGGCTCACTCGGCCGGGGCGACAGCCGCCACCAGCGCCAGGTCGCGCTCGCGCACCGAGCCGACGTCGAACGTGCGGGCGGCCGCGGCCATGCGCGTGAGCGCCGCGCCGATCGGCATGGCGGGCCCCGTCTCGCCCTTCTTCGGGCGGTGGAAGCGCACCGGGTTCACGCGGGCCACGACGTAGTTCCGGAGGTACGGCGACTTGAAGCCGCGCGCCTCGAGCCTCTTCACGATCTTCTTCACCTGGGCGTCGATCTCGAGCAGCCGCGACGCCCAGCCCTCGCGCGCGCGCAGCGCGGCCGGCAGGGTCTGCGAGCCGAAGCGGTCCACCTTCTTCAAGAACGGGCTGTACGCGCCGCCGGCGAAGCGCGGCTGGGTCTCGTAGACGATGCCGAGCGTCAGCAGCTCGGGCGCCTCGAACTCCGTCGCGTAGTCGGACTCCCGCCTCGTTGGATGCCGGCGGGCCAGCTCGCGCGCCATGCGGATCACTTCCAGGCTGCGGTCCTTCAAGTTGTGCGCCTTCTCGGTGTTGAGCGCGAGGATGCGGAAGGCGAGCGACTCGTCCGGCGAGACCAGCGCCGTCACCTGCCGGAGCCCGAGCACCTTGGCGGCGGCGAGGCGGTGGCGGCCGTTGGGCGTCCAGAAGCCGCCGCCGGCGCCGCGCACGACGATGATCGGATCCAGAAACGCGCCGCTCTCCTCGATCTTCTGGGCCAGGCGCTTGGCGTGCGTCGGCGAGAGGTCGCGCTGGAACGGGGTGGGCTCGACCGCCTCGTACGGCAGCACCGCGACCAGAAGCGGGCGGCCGGACAGCGGCTCGCGGTAGGCCCCGATCGACGCGCCGCCCGCCTTGGCCACCTCGGCCGCGAGCGGCGCCACCTCGGGGGCGTCGAGCGGCAGCGGGATCTCTGCGATCGCCAGCCCGCGGCGCTCGCCGCTCGGCACCAGCCGCTTGCGCGCGTTGGTCCGCCGCGCGCCGCCCCCCGCCTTGCGCGTCGCCATGCGCGCGCATGCTACACGTTCGCGACCGGGCTGTCTCGCGGCTACCCTGGGGCGCATGGCAGGCGACGCGGGCCTCGATCCGGCGGCGATCGAGCGGCTGGTGGAGCGCGCCCGGGCGTCGGTGGACGCGGGCGACATTCCGTCGTGCCAGCTCGCGCTGGCGCGTGGCGGGCGCCTCGTGCTCACCGCCACGCTGGGCCGCGCCACGGCGGGCGGGCGCACGATCGCACCGTCCAACGACACGCTCTACGCCACCTTCTCCTGCACCAAGGGGCTCATGGCCACGGCGGCGTGGCTCTTGATCGAGGACGGGCTTCTCGATCCGAGCCAGCCGGTCACCGAGCTGGTGCCCGAGTTCGGCACCAACGGCAAGGACGCCGTCACGATCGAGCAGCTCTACCTGCACACCTGCGGGTTCCCGAGCGCGCCGTTCTCGCCGCTCGACTGGGACGACCGCGCGCGCCGCCTCGAGCGCTTCGCGCGCTGGCGGCTCGAGTGGCCGCCCGGCTCGCGCTTCGTCTACCATCCGACGTCGAGCATGTGGGTGGCGGCCGAGGTGATCGAGCGCCTCTCGGGTCTCGACTACCGCGACTTCATCCGGACCCGCATCGCCGAGCCGCTCGGGCTGCCGCGGCTGCGCATCGGGGTGCCGGATACCGAGCACGCCCGCATCGCCGACGTCGTCTACTCGGGCACGGCGCCCACGCGCGACGAGCTGCTCGCCGCCGGCTGGCCGGCGGAGCTGCCGAAAGCGGAGGTGAGCGAGGATGCGATCCTCGGGCTGAACACGCCGGCCATCCGCCGCATCGGGCTGCCCGGGGGCGGTGCGATCGCCACCGCGGCCGACCTGGCGCTCTTCTACCAGGCGCTCATCGGCACGCCGCCGAACGGCGCGCGGCCGCTGCTGCGTCCCGAGACGGTCGCGCGGGCGTGCGCCGTCCGCACCGGCGGGCTCACCGATCCGCTGTTCGGCAAGCCCGTCAACCGCGGCCTCGGCGTGGTCGTGGCCGGAGACGCCGACCGGGCCATCCGCGGCTTCGGACCGACCGGCTCGCCGCGCATGTTCGGCCACAACGGCGCCGGTGGCCAGATCGCCTGGGCCGATCCGGAGAGCGGGCTGTCATTCGCCTTCTGCACCAACGGCTTCGACCGCAACGCCGTGCGCCAGGCGCGGCGCACCGTGGCGCTCTCGGCGCGCGCGGCAGCCTGCGTCGCAGGCTGACCGGCGCGCTCAGTCGTTCGCGCAGACCGCCCAGGTCTCGGTCGGACTCTGGAGCTTGCGGCTCACCTCGCAGGTCGAGTTCACCACGCGCGGGCGGCGCTGCGTCAGCAGGTCGATGCCGGCCTCGTCGCTGCAGACGCGCATCGCGTCGCGCGCCGTCGTGGCGCTCGCGGAGCAGGTCCTGGAGGAGGCTTGGCCCCGCGGCCGGTCGAAGCGACCGGCCGCGGGGCCGGGTTGGAGCCAGGAGCGGGCTCAGCTCACCGGCAGCTGAGCTTGCTCCCCTTCTTGTTGGCCTTGCACGCGCCGCCCGGCGCGGTCGGGAAGATCGCTTCGCCGCACTGCCCGTCGATCGCCAGCGGCGGTTGCAGCACGAGCGTGCCGGTCACCGCGTCGGTGTCGATGTTGGCGAAGCCGACGTTCTTGCCCTTCACGGAGAACTTCACCTGCCCGGGCTGCTTGGCCGGCAGCTTGAGCTTCACCTTCGTGATGCCCTCGAAGCCGGCCTTGTTGCTGTACGTGAACGAGGTCCCCTTCTTGTTGGACTTCCAGCCCGTGCCGCCGGGGATGATGACGTCCACGAAGGCGCCGATCGGCGACTGGTTCGCGAGGATGATGCGCACGCCGTTGGCGACGGGATCGATGGTCGGCTCGAGCGGGACGCCGTCGAGCGTACCCTTGAAGGTGATCTTCTCGTCGCCCGCCGGCGTATCGATCTGGGCGAGCTTGATGCGCGCCTTTTGCGCGAAGATGTCGAAGAGGTTGGTGCACGGGTCGCAGGCGTCGCCCCGGCTGTCGGCGTCACGGTCGGCCTGAGCCGGGTCGGCATCCTGCGGACACACGTCGTCGCCGTCGCAGACGGCGTCGCCGTCCGCGTCGTCGGTCACGTCGGCCGGACACGTGGCCGTCGTACCGTCGCAGGTCTCCTCAACGTCGCAGCTGTTGGCCGCCGGACGGCACACCTCGCCGGCGCCGCGGAGCGCGTCGGCCGGACACTCGTCGCTCACACCGTCACAGCTCTCGGCCGCGTCGCACGCGCCGGCCGCGGGACGGCACTCCGCCGTGCTCTTGGCGTCGCCCGGACAGTCGGCGGCGGCGCCGGTGCAGGTCTCGGCCAGGTCGCACGGCCCGGCTGCCGGCCGGCACTCGGTCGTGCTGGCCGCGAACGCGTCGGCCGGACAATCGTCGTTCACGCCGTCGCAGGTCTCGGCCACGTCACAGACGCCGGCCGCCGCGCGGCACTCGGCCGTGCTCTTGGCGTCGGCCGGGCAATCCGCACTGGTCCCGGAACAGGTCTCCGCCACGTCGCACACGCCCGCCGCCGCCCGGCACGTGGTCGCCGTGCCGGCGAACGCGTCCGCCGGACAGTCGACATCGCTGCCGTCGCAGGTCTCCTCCACGTCGCAGACCCCCGCCGCGGGGCGACACACCGTGCCCGCCGAAACCAGCACGTCGGGCGGACACTCCGCCGTGTTGCCATCGCAGGTCTCCTCGGCATCGCAGGCCCCGGCGCCCGGACGGCACACGGTGCCCGCCGGCACCAGCGCGTCGGCCGGGCAGTCGTCGCTCACGCCGTCGCAGGACTCGGCGGCGTCGCACACGCCCGTCGAGGCCCGGCACTCGGCCGTGCTCTTGGCGTCCGCCGGACAGTCGGGGCTCGCACCCGTGCAGCTCTCCGCCACGTCGCACACGCCGGCGGCGGCGCGGCACTCCACGGTCGACGCCACGAACGCGTCCGCCGGGCAGTCCACGCTCACGCCGTCGCAGACCTCCTCGACGTCGCAGACACCCGCCGCCGGTCAGCAGGTGACGAACGCACCCGCCACGCTGTCGGCGGGACACGACGCGCTCACGCCGTCACAGACCTCGGCGATGTCGCAGCCGCCCGCCGCCTCGCGGCAGGTGGTGCCCGCCGGCGCCAGCACGTCGGCCGGACAGTCGTCGTTCACGCCGTCGCAGCTCTCGGCGGCATCGCACAGATCCGTTCCGGCGCGGCATTCCGCCGTGCTCTTGGCGTCGGCCGGACAGTCGGCGCTCGCACCGTCGCAGGTCTCCTCGAGGTCGCACACGCCGGCCGCCGCCCGGCAGATCGTGCCGGCGTCGGCGAAGGCGTCGGCCGGACAATCGGCGCCGACACCGTCACAGGTCTCCTCGAGGTCGCACACGCCGGCCGCCGCCCGGCACACCACGAAGGCTCCAGACACGCTGTCGGCCGGGCACGAGGCGCTCACGCCGTCGCAGAACTCGGCTACGTCGCACACGCCGTTGGCCGCCCGGCACTCGGCCGTGCTCTTGGCGTCGGCCGGACAGTCGACGCCGATCCCGTCGCAGGTCTCCTCGAGGTCGCAGACGCCGCCCGAAGGCCGGCAGACGACGAAGGCGCCCGAGACGCTGTCGGCGGGGCAATCGTCGCTCACACCGTCGCAAACCTCGGCCACGTCACAGACGCCGGCCGCGGCGCGGCATTCCGCCGTGCTCTTGGCGTCGGCCGGACAGTCCGCGCTCGCACCGTCGCAGGTCTCCGCGAGGTCGCACACGCCGGCCGCGGCCCGGCACTCGGTGCCGGCATCCGCGAAGCCGTCGGCCGGGCAGTCGGTGCCGACGCCGTCACAGGTCTCCTCCACGTCGCACGGGCCCGCCGCCACGCGACAGGTGACGAACGCCCCGGCGACGCTGTCGGCGGGGCAGGCAGCGCCGAGCCCGTCGCACACCTCGGCCACGTCGCAATCGCCCGCGGCAGCGCGACACTCCGTGCCCGCCGGCGCCAGCACGTCGGCCGGACAGTCGTCGCTCACGCCGTCACAGACCTCGGCCGCGTCGCAGAGATCGCTCGCGGCCCGGCACTCGGCCGTGCTCTTGGCGTCGGCCGGACAGTCCGCGCTGACACCGTCGCAGGTCTCGGCCACGTCACACACTCCGGCTGCGGGACGGCACTCCACGCTCGCATCGGCGAAGCCGTCGGCCGGGCAATCATCGGCGACGCCGTCGCAGAACTCCGCGACGTCGCACACGCCCGCCGCGGCGCGGCACTCGGCCGTGCTCTTGGCGTCGGCCGGACAGTCCGCGCTGACACCGTCGCAGGTCTCCGCGAGGTCGCACAGGCCGGCCGAGGCGCGACAGACCACGAAGGCCCCCGAGACGGTGTCAGCCGGGCATGCGGCGTTCACGCCGTCGCAGAACTCCGCCACGTCACACCCGCCCGCAACGGCGCGGCACTCGGTCGTCGCCGGCTCGAGCGCGTCGGCCGGGCAGTCGGCGCTCGACCCCGTGCAGGTCTCCGCCACGTCGCACACGCCCGCCGCGCCACGACAGACCGTGGCGGACGAGGCCAGGGTATCCGCCGGACAGGTGCCGCTCGACCCGGTGCACGTCTCCGCCACGTCGCAGACGCCGGCCGACGGCCGGCACAGGGTGCCCGCGGGCTCGAACTGGCAGGTCGACGAGCAGCAGTCGCCGTTCGTCGTGTTGCCGTCGTCACACTGCTCGCCCGCTCCGATGATGCCGTCGCCGCAGCTCGGCGCGGCCACGTAGGTCGCGAGCGTCGCGGCCCATAGCCGCGACCTGTTGAGCGTGCCGGCAGCGGCGAACGTTCCCGTCGCGGACACGATTCGGTAGGTGGCAAACGTCGTCACGTTGTCGGTAGGCGCATTGGTGTTGCGCGAATCCTCTGCGAGCAGCAGCGTGAAACCACCCGACGGCGTCAGCGTGTCGCCCCGGCCCTCGACGCCGAGGCCGCCGATCAGCAGCTCGTCGGCGACCGTGGTGGTGGCGTTGCCGCTCGAGACGGCGGTGCCCGTCCCGGTGTTGCTCGCCGTCCGGTCGAGCGGGCTCACGGCGAGCAGCCCCGAGGTCTGCATGGCCACCATCGCACGGATGTTGGTGGAGGGGTGCGTCACCGTGATCGTGCCGCCGGCCGGGATGGGCGTCACCACCCGCCCCGAGCACACGGCGGAACGCACGCCGGCCGTGCCGCTGCCGTTGGTCACGTCGACGTCGGTCGAGTAGGTGTTGCCAGCCGAGTCCGAGCAGGTGATGGCGCCGGCAACCGGGTTGAGGGCGATCGTGACGAGGACCGTGCTGCCGGCAGGCACGACACCGCCGGTCGTCACCGCAAGCGTGGTGCCGGCGGTGCGCGAGCCCGCCGAACCGATTGCCGTGGGCGTCGAGATCGCCGCTGGCGACACCGACGCGCTCGCGAGAACGCTCGCCACGAGGACCGCACACCCCCGCCCATGCCACCCCGTCAACCCCACCATCACTCGCCCTCCCCTGCAGCCCCCATGATAGCTGCCAGGCCGCCTCGCCCGGTAGCACAGCAAACGCCATGCCCTCCCGAGCGTGAGAATTCAACCGGGTCTCGGCCGGTGGCGGGGACGAAAATGCGCAACGACGGGGAGCCGAGCGACAAATTTGTGCCGAGGCTGTCACTTCTCGCACCGGCCTGATAGGGAGCCCGCGATCATGGAATTCGGACTGTTCGTGCAGGCCCACGTGCCGCGCGCCGAGATGGAAGCCGACCCCGAGGGGGCCGAGCACCGCCGCCTCATGCGCGAACTCGAGCTGGCGGAGGTGTGCGACCGTCACAACTGGAAGTACGTCTGGTCGGTCGAGCACCACTTCCTCGAGGAGTACTCCCACATCTCCGCGTCGGAGGTCTTCCTGCCGTACGTCGCCGCGCGCACCAAGCGGCTGCACGTCGGCTCGGCGATCTGGAACCTCACGCCGCCGGTGAACCACCCGGCGCGCACCGCCGAGCGCGTGGCAATGCTCGACCACCTCTCCGAGGGTCGCTTCGAGTTCGGTACCGGCCGCGGCAGCTCGTCCACCGAGTTCAAGGGCTTCGGCATCCCCGACGGCGAGACCACGCGCTCGATGTGGGACGAGGCGCTGCGCGAGATTCTGCGCATGTGGAAGACCGACCGCTACTCGTACGACGGACGGCACTTCTCCATGCCCGAGCGCAACGTGCTGCCGAAGCCGTACTCGAAGCCGCACCCGCCGCTCTGGGTCGCCTGCGGCAGTCCGTCGACCTTCGAGAAGGCCGGGCGCCTCGGTCTCGGCGCGCTTTGCTTCAGCCTGGGTACGCCGAAGGACTTCGAGCCGCTCATCAAAGTGTACAAGGACGCCATCCGCAACGCCGAGCCCATCGGCGACTACGTGAACGACAACGTGGCGTGCGTGACCGCGCTGGTCTGCCACGAAGACCGCCAGTACGCCCGCAAGATCGCGCTCGAGATGGGCAGCGGCTACCACACGAGCCTGGTCTTCCGGTACCTCGACACCTTCCCCCGCCCGGCCGGCGTGCCCGTCTGGCCGCAGCTCATCCCCGAGCCGACCCCCGAGCAGCTCGAGGAGCGGATCGCCTCGGGCCAGCGCATCGTCGGCGACCCGGACGAGTGCGCGCGAGCCGTGCAGAAGTTCGTCGACATCGGCTGCGATCAGATCATCTTCGGCGTGCTCGCCTCCACGCAGCCGCAGCACGTGGCCATCCACTCGGTCGAGCTGTTCGGCCGGGAGGTCATCCCCCGCTTCGACACCGACCCCGTACATTCCACCACCCGCATGCGCGAGGCCGCGCGGCGCCGCGCCGCCGCGGGCGCCTGATGCCGGCGCGGCCGGCCGCCGTGCAGATCGTCCCGCCCGGCCGCCTGGCGGTCGGACTGCAGCTCCCGGTCGCGGCGCAGAGCACGATCTTCGCCCAGCCCTGGGAGCGCGACGCCGGCGTGGCGGAGCTCACCCGCGTCGCCCAGACGTGCGATCGCGCCGGCTTCTTCTACGTCGCGGTGTGCGACCACGTCTGCGTGCCGCGGGCGCAGGCCGCGGCCATGTCGACGGTCTGGTGGGACACGGTGGCGACGCTCGGCTTTCTCGCCGCGGCCACCACGCGGGTGCGGCTCCTCTCGTACGTCTACGTGCCCGCCTACCGGCATCCGCTGCAGACCGCGAAGGCGTTCCTCACGCTCGACGCGCTCTCGGGCGGGCGCGTGATCCTCGGCGCGGGCGCCGGGCACCTCGCGGGCGAGTTCGAGACCCTCGGCGTGCCCTTCGAGGGACGCGGCGCCCGGCTCGACGAGGCGCTCGACGCGATCGTCGCCGCGTTCCTGGACGAGTTCCCGCGCCACGAGGGCGCGCTCTGGTCGTTCCAGGACGTCGGGCTGCGGCCCCGCCCCGTCCAGCAGCCGCGCCCGCCGGTCTGGATCGGCGGCAACACGCCGGCGGCGCTCCGGCGCGCCGCCGCGCGCGGCGACGGCTGGCTGCCGCAGGGCACGTTCCGGGATCAGCTCCCCGGGCAGATCGCGACCATCCGCGCCCATCGCCGCAAAGTGCGCGGCGACGAGCCCATCGAGATCGGCGCCAACAGCCCGTGGCTCTACCTCGGCACGCCGCGGTTCGACGTCGGCCCGAACACGCTCGCCGGCTCGGCCGACGCGGTCGTGGCGTCGCTGCTCGAGCTGCGGGCGCTCGGCGTCTCGCACTGCGGCGTGCGCTTCCGCAGCCGCTCCTGCGACGAGCTCTGCGAGCAGATCGAGGCGTTCGCGGCCGACGTGCTGCCGCACCTCGGTTAGACTCTGCGCCACGGGGCGGGCGGCGCCGCGGCAACCGGCGTGGCAACCGCGCGCGGCGTGTGGAATAGTCGCCGCGCATGGCGGTCGCCGCCGCGTTCCCGCAGCGCATCAACGTGGAAGTCACCAACCACTGCAATCAGCGCTGCGTGCTCTGCCCGCGCCAGGCGTTCACCCGCCCGACCGGCTTCATGGACCCGGCGCTGTTCGAGCGCATCGCCCGCGAATGCGCGGCGCATCCGACCCGGCTGTGGCTGCACTTCCTCGGCGAGCCGCTGCTGCACCGCGGGCTCGTCGGCATGATTCGCCGCGCGAAGGACGCCGGGGTCCGCGACGTCGGGCTCTCCACCAACGCCGTCTCATTGCGCGGCGCGCTCGCCGAGGCGTTGCTCGACTCGGGGCTCGATCGGCTCGAGTGCTCGATGGACGCCGACGACCCCGACGCCTATCTCGCCATGCGGGGCCGCGACCACTTCGTGCGCGTGCGCGACAACGTGCGGGCGTTCCTCGCCGCCAAGCGGGCGCGCAACGCCGCCAAACCCGTGACCTCCGTCCAGTTCATGCGGACGCCGGCCGTCGTCGCGGAGCTCGATCGCCTGGTCGCCGCCTGGCGGCCCTGGCTCGGGCCCGAGGATTTCGTGATGACCATCGAGCCGGCGTCGTTCGGCGGCGCCGTCGCGACCGAGCCGCGGGCGAACGGCGCGCGCCGGCCGTGCGCCTGGCTGTTCTCCTCGCTGATGATCCTGCAGGACGGCACGGTGACCATGTGCGGAGCCGACTGGGACGCGCACGCGCCGCTCGGCAACGTGCGGACGTCGAGCATCGCCGCGATCTGGGAAGGCGCCGAGCTGGCGCGCCGCCGGCGCGCGCACCTCGACGGCGCGTGGGACGCGGTCGCCGTGTGCGGCGGCTGCACCGACTGGCGGCTGGCCGACGGCAGCGGCTACGCGAACGCGCTGCGATGAGGCGCATCCCGTTCTATCGGCACGATCTCGGCGAGGCCGAGGTGGAGGCGTTTCGCAGCGCGCTCGCCGGACCGATCCTCACCACGGGCGATCTCGTGGCCGAATTCGAGCGGCGCTTCGCCGCGGCGCTCGGCGCGGAGCACGCCGTCGGCGTGACGAGCTGTACCGGCGCGCTCCACCTGGCGCTGCTGGCGCTCGGGGTGGGGCCCGGCGCCGAGGTGATCACCACGCCGATGACCTTCATCGCGACCGCCACCGCCATCCTGCAGGCGGGCGCGCGGCCGGTGTTCGTGGACGTCGAGCCGGACACCGGCAACTTGGACGCGGCGCGGGTCGAGGCGGCCATCACACCGCTCACCCGCGCCGTGCTGCCCGTCCACCTCTTCGGCCAGATGTGCGACATGCGCGCGCTGCGTGCCGTGGCCGACCGCCACGGGCTCGTGATCGTCGAGGACGCCGCGCACTGCGTGGAAGGCGCGCGCGACGGCGTGCGCCCGGGCGAGCTCTCGGAGGCCGCCTGCTTCTCGTTCTACGCCACCAAGAGCCTCACGTCCGGCGAAGGGGGCGCGCTCGTCGTCCGCGACGCGCGGCTCGCGGACGAGCTGCGGCTGCTTCGGCTCCACGGCATGACGTCGAGCGCCAACGAGCGCGAGCGGCACGGCTACCAGCCGTGGGACATGGTGGTGATGGGCTGGAAGTACAACATGGACAACCTGCAGGCGGCGATCCTGCTGCCGCAGCTCGAGCGGCTCGCCCGGAACCACCGCCGCCGCGCGGCGCTCGCCGCGCGCTACGTCGAGCGGCTCCGCGGGCTCGGCGGCATCCGGCTGCCGGCCGTGCGGCCGGGCGTCGAGCACGCCTGGCATCTGTTCACGGTGTGGGTGGAAGACGCGGACCGGGACGCGGTCGTGGCCGCGCTCGGCCGCGCGCAGGTGGGCGTCACGGTGAACTACCCGCCGGTGCACTTGACCCGCTGGTTCCGCGACACGTACGGCCATGCCCCGGGGGCGTTCCCGGCCGCCGAGCGCATCGGCGCCGCCACCATCTCGCTGCCGCTCTACGCCGCCATGCCCGAGGCCGACGTCGACGAGGTCGCCGCCCGGCTCGCGCACGCGCTCGCCGCTACCAGTACCTGATCGCCCCGTCGGGGCCGACCACCGGCACCGAGCGCATCCAGAGCTGGCGCTCCCACCAGCTACGGTGCTCGCGGTACCACTCCACCGTGGCCGCGAGCCCCTCGGCGAGCGACACGGCCGGCACGAAGCCGAGCCGCTCGCGGATGCGCGTCGGATCGGCGCGATGCATCTGCACCTGCCCGGGGCGGTCCGGCGCGTGCTCGATCAGCCGCGGGCTGGCGCCGGTGAGCCGCAGCACCTCGTGCGCCAGCGTCAGGACGTCGGTGGCCACACCCGTGCCGACGTTGAAGACCTCGCCGCGCACGGCCGCGAGCGGGGCCGTCAGCACGCGCTCGATCGCCGCACAGGTGTCGTCGACGAACACCCAGTCGCGCGCCGCGCGCCCGTCGCCGTGGACCGTGAGCGGGTCGCCGCGCAGCGCGCTCGTGATGAAGCGCGGCACCAGCTTCTCGAGGTGCTGTCCCGGCCCGTAGGTGTTGAACGGCCGCACCGTCACCGCCGGCAGCGCGTAGGTCTGGACGAAGGCGTAGATCAGCCGGTCCGCCGCGCACTTCGCGGCGGCGTACGGCGTGTACGGCTGCAGCGGATGCTCCTCGTCCATCGGGTCGCGCACGGCGGTGCCGTAGACCTCCGACGACGACACGTGCACGAAGCGCTCGAGCCGCGCCCCGCGGGCCACCGCCAGCGCCGCGAGCGTCTGCGTGCCGAGCACGTCGGTCTCGAAGAACACCGCGCTGTCGCTGATGCTGCGCGGCACGTGCGTCTCCGCGGCGAAGTGCACGACCGCGTCGCAGCCCGCGAGCACCGACTCGACGATCTGCGGGCTGCGCACCGACCCGTGCACGAACTGCACGCGCTCGGAGCCCTCGATGACGCCGGCGAGGTTCTCGAGGCTCCCGGCGTAGGTGAGCGCGTCGAGCACCACCACGCGGTCGCGCGGACACGCCCGCAAGTGATGGGCGACGAACCGCGACCCGATGAAGCCGGCCCCGCCCGTCACGAGCACGGTACGCTCCCCCGTCATGCGTGGGCGCATGATCGAGCGCCCGCTCCGCGACTGTCAAGGACGACGTGCATGCCGTCGCGCGGCCCCTGTCCAATGGGCCTTTCCAAGCGCGTGTCCCCGGTGGTAGGAGGCTCCGAGGGCCGTCACGTGACCACCACCATCGAGCAAGCCAACTTCGAGTTCGCGAAGCGGCTGATCGCGGTGAGCGACCGCGACGTCGAGCGGCTACGGGCCAACTTCCTCGACCTGGCCGAGGACTTCGACGCCTCGACCCTCGGCGAGCACACGCTGTTCCCGCTCGAGATGACCTGGTTCTACGGCGAGCCCATTTGGCACGAGTTCACGCCCGAGAAGCGGCTCATGCTGAACCGGCTGTCGTTCTGCCAGAGCTACCTCTCGACCGGCGTGGCGGAGATCGCCACCAACGTGCTGAACCTCGAGGCGGCGCTCGCCACCATCATCGGGGACGATCCCGACCTGGCGCTGTACATGGCGCGCGAAGTGGTCGAGGAGATCATGCACGTCCGCACCTTCCTCTGCATCATTCGCAAGGTGTGCGCGTACTACGGCCTCACGCTCGACGACTTGCGCGCCGCCAACCCGTCGCTGCGGATGGCGAGCCACTACGTGCGCGGCCACTCGCTGCTCGGCTGGCTGCGCGGCGACCTCCACTACTATTACTTCACGCGCTATGCGCTCAACGTGAACCAGAAGACGGTCGAGCGCTGTGCGATCAACGAGCCGGGCATGCATCCGGCAGTACGGACGATCCTCCGCAACCACGCGATCGACGAGGCCCGCCACATGCAGATGTCGCGCGGCACGGGGCTGGTGGCGCTCGCCCGCATGCGGAACCCGGTCGCCCGCACGCTCGCCTGCCTCGGCTACGCCACCTTCGCGGCCAACATCTACATCGGCCGCCACCGCAAGGATTCGCGGCTGCCGCGCGAGACGCGCACCCGCACGCTCGAGCTCTGCGGCGTGCCGCGGGCGCGGGCGGTCGAGGCGTACCGGCAGTGGCGCGACCGCGTGAACCAGCCCGTCGATCCCCCGCTCGTGCGCGCGGGACGCTCGTACTACCTCCGCTGCAACCACGGCTACATCGACGACCTCGCCGCCCCGGCGTGGCTCAAGCAGCGCATGAAGCGCATCATCGACGCCGGCTACGCCGACGTCGCCGGCCCCGGCGCGGGCGGCGAGATCGCGCCGCTCGAGTTCGACGAGCTGCGGCGCGCCGGTTGAGCCCGCGGTGCCCGCGCGCATCGCCGGCATTCAACCGGGCTACCTCCCCTGGCTCGGCTACTTCGACCAGATGCGGCGGGTCGACGCCTTCGTCATCGCCGACGAGATGCAGTTCTCGTCGAGCGGCTGGGCGCACCGCAACCGCGTGCGCGGCCTGCACGGGGTCCGCTGGCTCACGCTCCCCGCCCGTCCCGCCAAGGGACAGACGATCTGCGAGGTGCCGCTGGACGCGCGCGTGCCCTGGGCCGCCAAGCACCTGGAGACGCTGCGGCACTTCTACGCGCGAAGCCCGTTCGCGGCCGAGCTGCTCGACGCGCTCGGCGCGGCGCTGGTGCGCAACGCCACGCGGCTGGTCGCCGTCACCATCCCGCTCATCCGCTTCCTCGCCGAACGGCTCGGGCTCACGACACCGCTGGTGGTGTCGTCGGAGCACGGCCTCGAGGCGCGCTACCGAGCGGAGTTCGCCCACGATCCCGGGCCCACGCAGCGCATCATCGCCTTCATGAAGGCGCTCGGGGCCCGCGAGCTGCTCGAGGGCGAGAGCGGGCAACGCTACCTCGACGTCGAGCTCTGCCGCAGACACGGCATCGCGGTCACGTTCCATCGCTACGCGCACCCCACCTACCCCCAGCTGTACACGCCGTTCGTCTCGCATTTGTCCGTCGTCGACCTGCTGCTCTCGTGCGGCGATGCCGAGGCGCGCCGGGTGCTGGAGTCCGTGCCATGAGCCTGCGTCCCGCCCCGCCGCGGCTGTCCGTCGTGATCCCGCTCTACAACGAGGAGAGCACCATCGAGGAGCTGCTCGCCCGGCTGCAGGCCGTCCTCGTCGCGCGCGGCGAGCCGTTCGAGATCGTGCTCGTGGACGACGGCAGCACCGACGGCACGGCCGAGCGCCTCGCCGCCGCCGCGGCCGCCGACCCGCGGATCCGCGTCTGCACGCTGTCGCGCAACTTCGGGCAGGCGGCGGCGCTCTGCTGCGGCATCTTCGCGGCCGCGGGCGACGTCGTGGTCACCATGGACGGCGACCTGCAGAATCCGCCGGAGGAGATTCCCCGCCTGCTCGACGCGCTCACGCCCGACGTCGACGTGGTGACCGCCCGCCGCAGCGTGCGGCACGAGGAATCCTGGCGGCTGGTGGGCTCGCGCATCGTGCACTGCGTGGCGCGGCTGCTGGTCGGCGTCGACATCGAGGACTTCGGCGGCCAGTTCAAGGCGTACCGCCGCGAAGTGATCGACGCCACCCGCACCGCCTGGGCGCCCGGGAAGCCGTTCTTCGCGCTCGCCGCCTGGCTCGGCTTCCGGGTGCGCGAGGTGCCGGTCCGGCACGATCCGCGGCGCAGCGGCCGCTCCCGCTACGGCATGCTCTCGCTCGTGCGGCTGAACGCGGACTTGATCACGAGCTTCACCACGCTGCCGCTGGCGGCGCTGGCACTCTTCGCCGTGCTCACCGGTGCGGCGGGCGTGCTCGGCGTCGCCGCCTGCCTCGCGAGCGGGGCCACGACAGGATTCGGCGCCGCGCTCTCGCTGTTGCTGCTCGGGTTGAGCGGCGTGTTCACCGCCGCCGCCGCGCTCGGGGTGTATCTGGCGCGGGTCTACCGGACCGTCGCGGGCGGTCCGTTCGGCTACGTGGTCCGAGCCGGCGAGCGCCGCGCCGAGGGCGCCGCGCCCGTCGAGTCCCGCGGCAGGTCCGGTTCGAGCGGATGACGAGCGCGCGTGTGGCGCTGCTCGCCGGGCTGCTGCTCACCCTGGCGCTCATCGGCCTCGAGGCGCGCTACCAGCGGCATGCCGGTCCGCTCTGGCGCGACGAGGTGACGAGCGTCAACGTGGCCGCACAACCGACGCTCGCCGGCGTGCTGACCGCCGTGCCCTACGACTCCTTTCCGCTCGGCTGGCCGCTCGTGCTGCACGGGTGGATCGCCGCCGGCCAAGGCGACAGCGACGGCGAGCTGCGCCGGCTCGGCTTCGTCGTGATGCTCGCCACCTTCGCCGTGCTCTGGTGGGCCGGCCGGCGGCTCGGGCTCGACGCCCCGCTGGTGACCCTGCTGCTGCTCGGCATGAGCCCGTCCGTCCTCGTCTACGGCGGGCAGGTGCGCGGCTACGGGCTCGGAGCGCTCACCATCGCCTGGTGCTTCGCCGCCACCTGGCACTACCTGCACGCACCTGGCGCCGGCCGGCTGCTGCTCGCCGCGCTCGCCGCCACGGCCGCCGTGCAGACCTACTTCGCCAACGCCTTTCTGGTGGCGGCGTTCGCGGTGGGCGGGGCGGCGGTCACGCTGCCGGCGCGGCGGACCCACGCGCTCGCGGGGCTCGTCGCCGTGGACGCGCTGGCGGCCGCGAGCCTGCTGCTCGATCTCCCGTCGTTCACGTACGCGCTGCAGGTGGCGCCGCTCGAGCAGCGCGAGACCTCGCTCGCCTGGCTCGTGGAGGTGTTTCGCCACGCGCTGGCGCCCGGGGTGCCGCTGCTCGCGGCCTGCTGGATCCTGGCGCCCGTGCTCGCGATCGCCGGCTGCCTCTGGACCTGGCGGCGCGCCGCACAGGACCGGGCGGCAGCCGACCTCGCCTGCTTCGTGCTGGTGTCGGCGCTGGCGGCGCTGCCCGCGTACTTCGGCTACCTGCACGGCGTGGCGCGTCTCCCCACGCAGTACTGGTACTACCTCTCGCTCATGGCGGTGCTGGCGCTGGCGTGCGACGCCGGGACGGCGCTGCTCGCCCGGCGCTGGCGCCACGGGGCGCTCGCCCGCACCGCGGTGGTGGCGGCCACCGCGCTGGCGG